>MUCR01000011.1 GCA_002816455.1 SAR202 cluster bacterium Io17-Chloro-G4
ATCATCCGGAATTGCAACATCTGTCAGACGACCCCGAGGCAACCATACCGGCGTTAGAGAGTCCGGAGCAATATCTACTTTTCGTAACCGGTGGCTCCACCCACTACGCCAACTTCTTCTATGGGACCTACGGCATCGCGACGACGCCAGTGGAAGTGATCTAACTGCGGGTGGGGACCCACACGAAGTAGTGGCTGCCACCTTTCTTGCCGCCTCGGGCTCGGGCTTTAATCTCTTCTACATTACTCCGCCGTTTACACCATGTGTAGCGGCTGCTCTAAGAGGCGGATGTGGTTAAATCGTCTTCCCCCGGTATGGGGATGGTGGCGAATGGGGTTAAAATAGAAGAGACCAACCGCTTTCGTACCGGTGACCTCTTTAGTAACGCCCCTTCCCAAGGAGGTGTCTGCATGACTCTTGAATCGTATACCGAATACCACAACAACGGCAAGTCTACCGGCTCCCGCAAGTCCCGAAAATCGTTTGACATTCTCCGTTTTTGCGATTGTGGACGCCACGGCGGACTCCACGGTATCGCTCCTGGTTGTCCTGGGATGGCCGACGAGCTTCTCCAATTTATTCCCGGCGATTCCCCCGGTACGATCCGCAGCGCCTACGACCCTGATTTTGTGCCCGAAAAACCCGACGCCCAGGGTCACGTCCGCCTCATTCCTATCCCCGACAACGAAATTGCGTCACCATGGCCGGTGGTATCCACCGCCGAACTCTTCTCCGAGTTCGAGCAGGAGACGGCCGACCGGCCTAGTGTGCTCAAGGACTTAAAGAGCCTCCAAAAACCATTCCTCGCCGCCTTCCCGTCTGTGCCTTCAACTTGGCCGCCTATACGCGACTGGTTGAACACGACCTTCCCTGGAAAGGGCGGTCGCACCCGGAGGAATCGCTATGATACTCTCAGGCGCGTACTAAACTACGGCGTGAGGCCCCTCCACCTGCTCCCCCATAGCCCCTTGGAAGATTCCCCACGCCCGAGGTCACAATCACGGTCCGCCAACCCTCTCTCGTTGGAAATCCTCAGCCGCCTTCACGATTGTGCTATGGAGAGCCCATTGAAGGACCAGGCAATTTGGCTTTGCCGGTTCGCGTTGGGCTGGCGGCCTGTGGAATGTGTGCGTCTAACGCTTGGTGATGTTCGCCGTGCTGCAGCTTCAGAGGATGGTTATATCACCAGGGAGCAAAAACACCGGCGAGGCAAAGAGAGCCAGTCCCTGTCTCCCATTATTCCAGAAGTTCTTGATGTACTCACCCAACTTGCAGGGTCAATGGCGAACCTGGCCGATGAGGCACCCATCTTTTATGGGACCAGAGGGCGACATCAAGGCAAGCCCTTAAGCGACCAGGGGGTTCGGGGCGTGGTGCGGAAGCTCTTTGGCGAGGCAGGCGTGCGCCAAGAGGTTCCCGACGCTATCCCTTACGATCTGCGGGACTCATTTGCGGCCCATGTGGGCCGGGCGGTCCGTGCCGGAGGTGGCCGCGTCGGTGAGGCCAGGGACGTTGCCAGAAGGTTACTGGGGCACGGGGACGGCGGCGACGTTCTTAGCCGCTACTACGACGACGACGAACGGCACTTAGAGCTTTTGGAGTACAACCCCCTTCGTCTATTGAAGGCTGGGAGGGGCCAAGTGGAGAAAGAGGGGGTTTTGGTGGAGATAGAGGGACTCGAACCCTCGGCCTCGGCATTGCGAACGCCGCGCTCTCCCAACTGAGCTATATCCCCCGATTAGCGCCCTCTCTGGGATGGGCTTCCACTGAAATTACCCTGAAATCACCGTGAAAGTAGAGTGGAATGACGGTGCCTGGCCAAACCCCTTGTCCTAATGCCAGATATTCCGGCCAAAGAGGTTCCGACTCCGTATTCCCACCAAGAATCGTAGAACCGCCGTACTGCCACTGTCAAGTAGCCCGATTGACGAGCCTTCACGGAGACTGCTAGAGTTGTACCAATTATCGCTTCAGCGCCCCAGTTATCGGGTAGGCGCGTACAAGTAAGTTTCCCCCAAGGAGTTAGGGACATGACCGCTACTCACAAAGACCCCATTTTGGTGGTGGTTCAACTGACCGGCGCCAATGACTATATGAACACCATCGTCCCTTACAACAACCCCATCTACTACGACAACCGTCCCACTGTGGCTATCCCGGCCGACCAGGTTTTGCCTATCGACGACGACTTCGGATTCAACCCCGTCATGGAACCCCTTAAGAGCATCTACGACCAGGGAAACATGGCGATCATTAACGGTATCGGCTACCCGGATCCCAACCGCTCCCACTTCCGGTCCATGGACATCTGGCACACAGCAGAGCCGGTAAAGATCGCGACTGAGGGCTGGCTGGGCAAAGTCGTTCGGGACTTGGACCCCAAGTCAGAAAACGTGCTCACGGCCGTCAATTTCGGTCGCGGCCTACCCCGGGCCCTGGCATTGCCCGGCGTTCCGGTGGCCTCGGTGGGCGCGCTGGAAGGCTACGGCGTCATGGCGGGAATAGCCGGCCAGCAACGACGGGCCGATGCCCTGGAGGTGTTCGCCCGCATGTATTCCCCGGCAATCGGAACGGGTCCCACAATGGACTATCTGGGCCAGACCGGGCTGGACGCATTAAAGGGCGCCGACATTCTCCGCACGGCACCGGAAAGTTACCATTCCACGGTTGAGTACGCCGAGACCCCGATTTCTCAGAATTTAAAGGGCATAGCTCAAGTTCTGTTGGCGGACTTTGGTACCAGGATTTTTTACACCCAGCAGTCTGGCTACGACACTCACTCCAACCAGGTGCCGGTCCAGCCGAAACTACTGGAGGACCTGAGCACAGGGATCGCCGATTTCTACGCCGACATTCAAGAGCACGACGCTTCTGATAACGTTGTGCTGTTTGTGTTCACCGAGTTTGGCCGAAGAGTCTTAGACAACGGCTCCGGCACCGACCACGGCTCCGGGGGCATGGCCATGGCATTCGGTGACCGAGTTAAAGGCGGCATGCATAGCGAATACCCATCCTTGAAATCCGAAGACCTGCTGGAAGGCGACCTCCACTTCAACATCGACTTCCGGGGCATCTACGGTACGTTAATCGAGCAGTGGCTGGGATTGGACCCTGTGCCGGTAGTGGGCGGGAACTACGAACAGCTAAACTTCATCTAGCATCGCGAAATTGGCCACGGAGACACGGAGCGCGCAGAAAGCTAATTTCTTAATCTCCGTGTCTTCTGTGCCTCTGTGGCAAAAACATCCCACTGACCGAGGACCGCTATGAAGATTGGAATCGGTCTCCCGGCCAGCGTGCCCGGAGCCCAGAGATCAGCAATCTTGGACTGGGCGGCAAGGGCCGACTCCGGTCCTTTTTCCAGCTTGGGAATTATCGACCGCGTCGTTTACCCCAACTGGGAGCCTCTAATCGCCTTGGCCGGGGTTGCGGCGGTAACTTAACGTATCAGACTGATGACCAGTGTATTAATTGCTCCGGTCCGGGACGCCGCCCTTTTAGCCAAACAAGCAGCTAGCTTGGACGCCCTTTCTGATGGAAGGTTCACTTTGGGATTGGGCGTGGGCCGCCGGGAAGACGATTACCTGGCAGTGAGCGGAGACTACAGGCGCAGGGGCCGCCGTTTCGAGGAACAGCTGGCCGAAATAAAGAATATCTGGGCAGGTGACGGGCCGAGGGAGGGAGTTTCTCCAGTCGGCCCGAAGCCGGTGCAAGATGGAGGCCCTGAACTCTTGATCGGAGGGTTCGCCCCGGCAGCAATCGAGAGGGCTGGCCGGTGGGCCGATGGTTACCTGGGTGGCGGAGGCGATCCATAAGCCACCAAGGCACTTTACCAGTCCGTTGAAGAAGCTTGGAAGGCGGCGGGCCGGTCACAACGGCCTCGAATAGTTGCCACCAACGGATTTGCCTTGGGTCCCGGCGCCGCTGAACGGGGAGCCGCCCAAGCCCGGCACTACAATCAGTTCCTAGGAGCGGAAATGGCGGACCGCGCCGCAAGCGGTGTCTTAACCCAGCCGGAACAGGTCCGCGACGTTATCCGGGCATTTTCCGACATCGGGATCGACGAGATGCTGTTTCTACCCCAAGTTCACGACCCAGAGCAGGTGGACCGGTTGGCCGACATCGTGGGTTAAGGCTGGGCCATAAGATTGAGATCACTAACAACCTGTGAGGACGGGTTGAGCATTAACTAAAGCCCAGACCTTTTTCATTGAGGCTGACGAAGCGGTTGCGGTTGCCGATGACGACGTGGTCTAGCAGTTCCACACCCAACAATTTTCCGGCATCAAATAAATCCTTGGTTATCGAAACGTCTTCCGGGCTGGGCGCGGGGTCGCCCGATGGGTGATTGTGCACCACGATTATTGATGGGGCGTTTTCCCGGACGGCCGGACGGAGCACCTCAGCAGCCCGCACCACGGAGGAGTTGACGTTGCCCACGTAGACCTCATGGGTGTTCAACAACTCATTTTTGATGTTCAACAACAACACCCTTAAGTGCTCTTGCTCCAGCAGGGACATCTCGGCCATGAGCAGATTGGCCACGTCTTGGGGCGAGTTTATGGACACCTTCTCTTGGGGAGATTGAGACACTGAGCGTCGCCCCAACTCCAGGGCTGCCAGCAGCTGGCAGGACTTGGCCTCGCTAAGTCCGCGCAGGGCGGAAAGTTCACCGATGGTACTGCGTCCCAGACCAGCCAGCCCGTCGAACTGCATGAGAACCCTCGACGATAGAGAAAGAACATTTTCGCCCTGCAGACCGGTGCGGAGCAGAATAGCGACTAGTTCCGTGTTACTCAGGTGCTTGGCTCCATATTCTTTCAACCGCTCCCGAGGCCGTTCTCCTTGGGGCAATTCGCGAATTGTCGGAGAGTATCCTTGGTTTCCGTTAGCGCTCATGAATTCTCCGGTTCCCATGGCGACCCCTGCATTGTGCTACTCAGGGATACTAATAAATTCCGCTCCTCTGCGCTACAGTCTAGTGACACCCATCAGATAGGCTCACTCTCAGTTATGCCGGTATCCATCGAGTCCATCATTTCATTTGACAGGCGTTAGGGGGCCGACGTTAGGATTTAGTAAATCTTTTTCAAATCCCGAGTGTCCAGCGAAGAAGAAGGCTCGGTATTTGCCTTCGCAGCATTACGGCTGGACATTAACCTCCCAGTCGCCGTCCGCTTGCACAACAAGTGCATAGAAGCCCGGCGATAAATCCGCCTTAGAAGACCCCGGGCCCACTGTCAGGAACCTTTCCCCTTCAAAAACCCCGGTCTGGTCCACCACCAAGACCTCGTCCCCACCATCCGCATTAATCGGTGCTACCGCGAACCTGCCGATTCCTGAGTGCCTTGAGCGGATCAAGTATTCGCCCTCCGGGAATCTGACCCAACGCCTTACGTCATCACCCATTTGCTCCTCCAGATTGAGAAGAGGAGCCGAACCCGCGTTTTCGTTGGCCGGGAACTCCTGGCCCACGTTTACGGTCCAGGGTCCTCTAGCCTCGACTAGTAGCCGATGGGGGCCGGGAACCAAGCCGGTCCGGTTGCGGAGGCTAACCGAGGTTCCACGGACACCGGCGTAGGCGCCCACAGTATCAATGAGCTGGACTTCTCCTACGGATTGGCCAAAAATCGATAACCTAAAGCCTTCCTCTCTCGAATGGATGGCCTTGACCACCACTAAACCTTCAGACAAGTCCACTGGGCCAAGGACCAGGTCATTGCTCCCTGCGTAAGAAATCGAAATGGTGCGGGGGATTCTCTGCGTCAGAGGCGATTTAATGGTGGGCGTCGGGGTCGGCCCACTTGTAGAACCCTGCGAGCGCATCGTCGGGGTGGTGGCGAAAAAAGGCGTGACATTTGCTGTGGGTTCTGGTGTGGGGGTACCTCTAATTGAGGCCCTGATTGCGGCAACCCGGGTAGCCGCCACATCCACAGTGGGCAACAGCCTGACTTGGGGTTTAGGTGTGCCGATCGTAGTTGCAAAGGGAGCACGGGTAGGTGTTGGCGGCACAATCGGCGTAGCCGTGTTTAACGACCCGACGATGCAGGCCGTGGTCAACAGCGCTCAAGCGAGTCCGGACAAGGTTACAGGCCGCAGGGAGTTCCCGGCCAGGCGACTGACACTACTTCTCCACCTAGCCCTCGAAAACATCCAAGACCCGATACCTGCCTCCAGTCAACTATGCCGATGCACGAGCATCTTGTCTGTCACCCAGAGTCCAACGAGGGGTCTCATTGGTTATTAGGCGACGACTCAGATAAGGCCATCTTCTCTGGTTGGGGATACTAAACGACGGCTTACTGTAACGTAAGAGTTCCCTCTTCGCTTCGCTCATCGGTATGACAGAAATTGATTGCGTCGAGAAAACTCGCACATCAGGTTAGCTAGCTTCACTAGAACTTGGAGTATTCTCCTTCTTCTCTAGTGATGAACTCCAGCACGGCGGGTCGTCCCGATTGGGTGACTTCCAATCCCCGCTGTATAGCCGGGATAATATCCTTTGGCTGGGTAATCTTTTCGGCGAAGGCGCCCAAAGCCTGGGCTACCTCGGAAAATTGGCCGGACAGTCCCTTAACATTGTACTTTTCCACGCTGAATGGGAACCGGCTATCTGAATAGATTGCCATGGTGGAATTGTTCAAAATTATTGTCAATATGGGGATCTCCGCCCGGACCGCAGTCTCAATATCCAGTCCGACGGTTCCAAAGGCCGCGTCCCCCATCACATTGACCACCTGCTTGCCCGGTTCGGCCATCTTGGCGCCCATGGCCAAACCTAAACTGTAACCCAACTGGGTGGACTTGCCCCAACCGATGAAGCTGCGCGGGGCCCGCGCCTCCCAGAATGGGACCACGTGCTCCCTAGCGCTACCCGATTCGTGGGTAATTATTGTGTTATCCAAGTCCACAGTGTGCATAAGGTCCCAAACCACCCTGTATGGGTTTATGGGCGATTCTTCCGATGTGAGCTTGGGCATCCACTGGGCCAACCACTTTTCCCGCACTTCTTTAATTTCCGCAGTGAGCGCCTGGTTGGCTGGGCGGCCATCAGAGCCGGTCTGACGCTTTAGTTCATCTATCAGTTGCGCCAGGACGAGCTTGGCATCGCCGGCCACGGGATATGCGGTCTTAATATCCTTGTTCAAATCCTCGTCATCCACCGTGGCATGAATGATGGTCTTGCCGTCAGGAATAGGTGTGGCGAAATTGCTCTTGGTAAAGCTGCAACCGATGCCGAATACCAGGTCGGCCCGGTTCAAGAAGTGGTAGACCGTGGCCGGTATGCTGGTAGCGCCAGCGCCTACGGACAACGGATGATTTTCCGGAAACCCGCTCTTGCCCGCCAGGGTCGTCATCACCGGCGCCTGTAAGAACTCGGCCACCCGGACCAACTCATTAGTTGCTTCGGCGTATAGAACGCCTTGACCAGCATGGATAATGGGGCGTTCGGCCGCCAACAGCGCTTCAGCGGCGCGGCGGATGGCTTCCGGGTCCCCGGCGGTCCGCACAGCAATTGGCGGCTCATAGTCGAACAAAGCCTCGTCCAACTCCTCACCAGCAACATCAGTGGGAATTTCCAGCAACACCGGCCCGGGGCGGCCACTGCGCAGCTTGGTGAAAGCCCGCCGCATAAGATCGGGCACCCTTTCCACCAAGTTTATCTCTTCGGACCACTTGGTTATGGTCTCGTAGCTGCGAGCTGGGAAGAAGTTGGGGTGGACACCTTTCTTGTCCCGGCCCATGCCAGCGGGCAACAAGAGGATGGGCACCGAGTCGGCATAAGCTTGTGCCACCCCGCCAAATGCGTTTTCCGCTCCCGGGCCGTTCTGCATTAAAAATACCCCGGTGCGTTTGCCGTTGGTTATTCTGGCGTAGCCGTCTACCATGTGAACGCCAGTGCCTTCCTGCCGGAATATTATGGGCCTAATTCCGGCTATGGCGGCGGCTTCAAGCAGCGGTTGATACGGGACGCAAGCGACGAACTCTACTCCTTCCATCTTCAGGATGTTTGCTATGGCGGTCACTCCGTTCATTCGCTACCTCTGCTTGAAGAGCTACTGGGGGAAATTTGGCTGCGGGCCTGGAGAGTCACGACTTAGGTCTCGTGCCTGGAAAGTGTAGGTGCCCTAGCTGGGGAGTGTCAAGCAAACCGGGGCTGCCTAGGGGCTATATCGGCCACCATATCTTAATAGTGCCCGCTACTCACCTGGCACTGTCCCCCAGGCCACAATCCGTTCCGGCGTTATCTTAATTACCGGGTTCTCGCCCACATCCATCGACCGGTATTGGGGATATTTCCGCCGGAGCAGCGCAACCGCTTCGGCTCGTTCGTCCCCGTCCACCAATAGCACCGCATGACCGGTAACTAACAAGTAGCCTAAATGTTGCCAGTCGTCCTCATAATGGTCCACCACCAGGGAAGCGCGAGGATTGTCTTTTATATTCTTGACCCGCCGCAACCGGGTGAGGGACACATTTTTGGGTTTTTGGTCCAGGACCGAATATATAAACCTGCCGTCGAAGCCGTAGCAAACGGGAATCACGTGAGGCGCACCCGAGGCGTCGGCGGTAGCCAAGTGAGCTACCGGGGCGTCCCTTAACCATCGCGCCTGGCCTTCACTCAAGTGTTCCAACACGGCGCTCACCTAAAACAGCAGTAGAAGTATCCGGAGAAGTGAAACCTGGGCATAGGTGTCCAAACACAGGGGTTGAGACGGGCGAATATACAGAAATCCTGTGGGCTAAACGTCCGAAGTGAAGGCCATGGGGTCTTCCAGGAACTCAATGTTTTCAAGCTCGTTACGGGCTGCGTCCTCTAGAACAGCATCCCCTTCTTTTACACAGTGAACCAACACTTTCTTGGCCAGGGGCCCGCCGATCTTGCCAAGGGCGTATACGCCAGCCAATTGCACTTGGTAGTCCTCATCGTCCAGCAGTGACACCAAATGAGGAACGGCATCCTCTTCTGCCAGTTCACCGCAGGCATTGGCCGTTTCGTATCTGATGGATGGCTCCGGGTTTTGAAGCTCCTTGATCAGCACGGGCAGCCAACTTAGCTCTCCCGTACGGCCCATGGCGAAAATTGAACTTGACTTGAGCAAAAGGTCCTCACCTTCGTACGCTCTGGAAACCAGCTTTTGGATGTCCGCTGTATTGAAAGGCGCAATCGCTTCCAGGCATCGGCGCCTGATTTCTACGTCTGCTTCGTCGTCATCCAAGACCGACATCAAACTATCGTGGATGGCCTCCCCGTCTTTGAGCAAAAGTTTCCCGTCTTGAACCAGCTCACTGAATTTGCCTAGGGCGACAGCCGCCGAGGACCGTACATTAATGCTTTTGTCCGAGTTTAGGACCTGGATAAGGCTGGGGACGATGGCCCGGTCCTCGCTCTCCCAGAGGCCTTCCATGGCCTTTTCAAGGACGGTTTCGTCGTCATCCTTTAAGCACATTTTGAAGATAGCGTTAAAGTCCAACTCCGGGTTTTGCTCGGACAATTCCACCATCGATGTGACGATCCAGCGCTGATGTTCCACGTCGATGCCAAACCAAGTCCGGGCGAAGACTCCCAGTTCCGCGGGCAGCAAGTCGGAAAGCTCTACAAACTCGCCCGCCGGCGCTTCCGTAGAGGAATCGGCCAGTGTTTCCAGGAATTCTTCCAGCGGCATTGCGTGCCTAGCTCCGGACCTGGCAATGGAGGCCAAGTATTTGTGAGGCAGAATTCAGGGGGACACGAGGGTTCGGCGAAACATCAGACTGCTAATTTCATGAACCATGATGGGCCTGCGTTCGTCTTTTGGTGCTAGCGCACGGCCTCCCTAGGGATACGCAGAAGCCAGAACGCCGTGCCGTGCCAAATATGATTTGAAGCCAAATGGTTTCTGAAATTATAGCATAAGGCAGTCTAATGGAACCCCTTGGCCCGTGTTTTTGATAAGGTTTTTTGCTGCTTTAGCCCGTGCCTGTCCGCTTGATATGGGCCAGGCTTTCCGGCAAAGCTTCAAGCAAATCCGAAGCGGCCATACCCGAATCACCCAGCCGCTGCCGCACGCTCTCGGCAGCAAATCCGTGGAGGTAGACCCCACAGCAGGTGGCGTCGTTGGGCGACAGGCCTTGAGCCATCAGACCAACAATTATCCCGCTAAGCACATCTCCGGTGCCCCCTGAGGCCAAGCCGGGATTGGAGAACGGCGATACCCTGACGGTACCGGCCGGTTGAGCTACTGCGGTATAAGCGCCTTTGAGAGCGACGGTAAGGTTCCAGAAAGATGCCCACTGGCGAGCCGAGCCGGGCCGGTCCTGTTGGACCTTGCCTGTGGGCGTGCCGGTTAGTGTAGCCATTTCGCCGGGATGTGGCGTTACGACAGAGGGCCGCTCCAGCCGCCTCCACCAATCCTCCAGCTGGGACAGATTATTTAGGCCGTCCGCATCTATGATGACCGGAACGCCGGACGCCGGGCTCGGATGGGCAGGATTCACAGGACTCAATAGGAGCCGTTCAATGAAATCAGCCGTTCCCGGAGACCAACCCAGTCCGCAACCTACCAACATTGCGTTGTATCGGCTCAGATTCTCTTCAATCATCTGGGCTCCGGAGGCGGCAGCGCGCCCATCGCTACCCTCGGGCAAAGGCAAGTGGATAACTTCGGTAAGCTTGGTGGCGGCAATAGAGTAGACGCTGCTGGGCGTGGCCAGAGTTACCAGACCCGCACCAACCCTCACGGCCGCTTGGGACGCCAGGAACGCTGCCCCAACGTAGTTTCTGGAACCGGCGACCACCAAAGCATGGCCAAAAGTGCCCTTGTGAGAGTCCAGAGGCCTTGCGGGCAATCGCTCGCCAACCCAAGCGGGAGTAAGCAGTTCCAAGTCTATTTGCGTATCTTCTTTCAAGCCTGGTGGAATACCGATGTCGGCAATCTCCAGCACACCTACATTGGCCGCGCCGGGGAAAGCCAAAAGTCCGACTTTGGGCCTTCCCAATGCGAGGGTCAAGTCAACCACCGGGCAGGCCCGGTCAGCCGCTCCCGAGTCGGCATCAAGGCCGCTGGGCAAGTCCAAGGCCAAGAGCTTGGGCCGCCTAGCCCAACTCCGCGTTTGGCCTAAACGCAGCATCACCTCCCGTACCGTGCCTTCAATTGGACGGGAATTACCGGTGCCTAAGACGGCGTCAATAACCAGGCGTGACCGGCTGAGCAAACTGTCCAGCCGAACTAAGTCCGAGTCCTCGGCGCATTGGACAACTTCAACGGCGTATTCTAAGGCCAGGTCCATCTTGGGGTCTGGCGATGGCCTGTCCCTAACCAAATATGCGGTCACACTGGCGCCCCAGCGCTGGAGGTGACGGGCCGCCACCAAGCCGTCGGCGCCGTTGTTTCCCGGACCGACCAGCACCAGGACAGGTACCCCGGCAATGTTTCCTCCGGCTAAGCGCCGCCCGGCTTGAGCCACCGCCAAGCCGGCATTTTCCATCAGCGTGTCCGTGATGACGCCGTGGCGCTCGGATGCCTGCTCAATAGCCACCATCTGTGCGACGGTGACTATCTTAGGGTTACTGTAATCAGGCCCGTCGGATTTGGTCACGGGGCAGGCTCTCGTTGGACCACGACGAATGCTACGGCATAGTCACGGGAGTGAGACATGCTCACCGAGATATCGCACACGCCAAGCCGCTGAGCGCGGCTCTTTGCTCTACCGTGGAGTAGGATGGACGGTGCGCCGCTTTCGTGGCGGGCGACCTCAATGTCTCTCCAACCCACGCCGCGAACCCCGGTGCCAAGGGCTTTCATTACGGCCTCTTTGGCGGCAAAACGGCCCGCCAAGTTGGGGACTCGACCACGACAATAAGCGATCTCATCCGGGGTGTAAATGCGGTTCAGGAAACGTTGACCGTAACGCTCAAAGACCCCCGCCACCCTGGATATCTCAATTATGTCGACGCCTGTACCTAGGCTCTTGCCGAAATTAGATATGGGGTGGGATTGGTCCATGTCACTTTCACCAAGGCCCAAGAGACTCGCTTTGTGAGTGCCTAGTCCTCGGGCTGAACGCAGTGTCCTTTCAGACCCAGGCTAGTCAGAATCTGGGAGACCGAGTAGCTTCGGTTAAGCACGTAGAAGTGGACGCCCGGTACACCGGCATCCCACAACTCCCGCACCTGGCGAGTGGCATATTCCACGCCTAGCTCCCTGACCTCGTCGTCGTCCTCACCGAATTTCTCAAGTTGTTGGTCCAGCGCCGGCGGTATCTTGGCTCCGCACAGAGTGGTAAATCGGCGAACTTGGCCTGTGCTCAAGATTGGCAAGACGCCAGGAATTATAGGCACGTTAATGCCGGACTTTATTGCCCGGTCAACGAAGTCAAAGAAGTATTTGTTGTCATAAAACAACTGGGTAATCAGAAAATCGGCGCCTTGATTGACTCTTAACTTGGTGTGCTCGATGTCTGAATCTAGGTCCACCGACTCGGTATGCCCTTCCGGGTAGCATGCAGCGGCGACTCCGAATTCAAAGTTATCCCGGATGTGGCCAATCAGGTCCGAAGCGTGGCTAAAGCCGCTTTTTACCGGAGCGTCAGCATGATCCCCTTGGGGAAGATCGCCTCTAAGAGCAATCACGTTTTCTATGCCCGCCGCCTCTAATCTCGCCAAGGAGTTATGGACGTCCTCCTTGTTTTGACCGACGCAAGTCTGGTGGGCCATGACTTCCAATTCAGCCTCGGTCTTGATCCGGGTGACAATTTCTTCTGTGAAGCCCCGGGTCGAGCCACCGGCGCCGTAGGTAACCGAGACGAAGTCGGGACGAAATACTTTCAGGCGGTCAACGGCACGAAAAACGGCGTCCATTCCATCAGCGGTTTTCGGCGGGAAAAACTCGCAAGAAATGGTACGGGTGGATTCTAATATGTCCTTAATTATCAATTAAAAGCCTAATCGGTAATGAGCCTTGTGGCCACAGTGTTTTTATGCCTACGGATTGTCGTTATGAGTGAAGAGATCCACTCCCTCAGAATGACCGGTATAGATCTAATATCGTTGCCAATGCCTAACAAATTAGTCACAGGCATTGCTTCTATCATAGCAGTAACGTCCCAGTAGGACGTATTTGCGGCTTAAAATTCGGGCTGCCGCTTTTCTTTGAATGCTTGGATGCCCTCGGAAGGATGGGAAGAAGTGTGTACGTATTGAGCAAAAGCCAGACTCTCCAAGGCGACACCATCCCGCAACGCCAATTCCTGGCCTCTCACTGTGACTGACTTTATCCAACCCAGCCCCGGCCTGCTTTTAGTGCGTAGCTGGGCCAACAGCTTTTCCAGCTCATCGTCCAGAGCTTCCGTTGGCACAGCCCGGAGGGCCAACCCCCATTCGACTGCCTCCGTGCCGCTCAACCAGCGTCCGGTGGTCAAAAGATCCATGGCGCGCTGCATTCCCACTCGCCTGGGCAGCCTTTGGGTCGACCCGCCGCCGGGCATCAGGCCGAAGTTGACGTGCTGGTCACCGATGCGCGCGTCTTCAGCGGCTATGACCATGTCACAGGCCATCAAAAGCTCCAGGCCGCCAGCCAACGCGAAGCCATGGACCACGGCGATAACCGGGATGGGCAGAGCTTCCAGCTTGAAGAGCATAGTGTTCATACCATTGAGAACTTGGTCCAGCGTAGCAGGGTCGGCAAAAGCGGTTTCAAAGTAAGGAAGGTCGGCCCCGGCGCAAAAAGCTCGGCCCTCTCCTCGGATTACCAATGCCTTGATTCCATCATCCTTTTCCACTTCGTCAATAGCCGAGGTAAACTCCTCCATAAGGCCGGGGTTGAGAGCGTTCATGGCGTCCGGCCGGTTCATGCGTATGGTGGCCACCAAATTTTCTTTTTCCAGTTTGATGTTGGTATACTCCACTCTGGGCCTCCCCTTGCGATTAGTTAGACAAACTTGTATTAGTGACGCTTATTCGTAGGAAATAATATACCAGACCCCAATCGTGGGAAACGCAGCCCAGTACCGGACGCTTATGGCTACCCAGCCCAAAACCCCCACCGTGCAACAAACTGAATCGGGCGTGACATTTAAGGTGCGCGTTCAACCTAAAGCTTCCCGAAACCAAGTGGATGATTTTTCGGCGGACCGGTTGCGCCTGCGGGTGACAGCGCCACCTCAAGATGGCAAAGCGAACTTGGCGGTAATTTCCCTCTTGGCGGAGACTCTTGGAGTTCCCAAAAGTAGGTTGCGGATAATCCGGGGGCACGGTTCCAGGGAAAAAGTGGTGCAAGTAACTGCTTTAACCCCTGAGGATTTGGGACGGGCCTTAAAAGCCATTGGCCGCTAGCGCAGCCGGAAGGCAAATGACCTCAATCACTGGATTTCAGACAACAAGAAATCCAGCGGAGTCCAAAACGTGGAGTATCTAAACTTCGGCTGGGTGATTCACGGCTCCCTGGCAGGAGCTCAAGGGCCCACCAGCAACAGGGACCTGATGTTCTTGAAGCTCCAAACCATCGGCGCAATCGTGCGCATGGAGGAGAGGACGATATCCGGCGCCAGCCAGGAACTGGTGGATATGTACGAACCGGTAACCGATTTCACCCCGCCAAACCCGGAGCAACTCGACCGGATGGTGTCTTTCATATCCGACCAGATAGAGACTTGGGAAAGACCGGTGGTGGTTACTTGCTACGCCGGATTGGGGCGCACAGGCACTGTTCTGGCTTGTTACTTGGTTTCCACCGGCTATTCGGCGGAGCAGGCCATAAGGTCAGTGAGAGAGTCGAGGCCACAGTCTATTCAAACGAGAGAACAAGAAGACGCCGTGTTTCAATACCAAGACAAGCTAAAGGAGAGGGAGGCTGAGCGGCGGCGGAAAGCTAGAGAGGCCTTGTAGGGCTAATTTTGGGACTCCACGCAGGTTGGCGTCTCTCAAATCTAAGTCCGGTTAGGCCTTGAATCCGAGCAGCGCAATGCTATGCGGCCTGTTTCCGCGAAGTGCGGGTTCTGTTGGCGGAAACGCCGGATACCAAAGTAGCTTGTTCCGTTATGCGCCCGCACTGCAGGCACCTGAGATAAGCCCCGTACATGTCTTCTTGAGGACATAAGTCCCCTTTGCACCTAGAGCACCCTTTTAGTAAATACATCCATTTTCCTCAACGCTAAAGCGTTTACTGACTAATATTTATTACGGTGTATTCACCGAATTTGGATGCTCCTTCTCAGGTTATGGATCGTCTGATATATTCTAGGCATGGCGTTGTTAAACAAAAGTGCAGGTAAATCGATGGCCCTGTAGACCGCCGAACTGCGGTATACGGTAGGTAAACAACCGTAGGGGCGGTTCGTGAACCGCCCCTACACTGGCGGTAACGACGTTGGCCATCGGTCCAACCGCATTCTGTAAATGCGTAATCCTTCTAATAAACTGTCGACTGTGGAGATCAATTTTGGCTGATTCAATTACTCCGCTAGAAATTCCGGGCGACGTCCTGACGCAGATATTCCAGGAATCCCGTAAGTCCTTTCCCGCCGAGTGCTGCGGTTGGCTTTCCGGGCCCACCGGAGGCGCCGCCGCCACAACCCTGAGGCCTTGTGAAAACGCCCAAGCAGAAGGCGCCCATCCCACCGAAAGCGCGCGCAATGCCGAAACGGCCTACGTGATCTCGGGCAAAGACCTGCTGGAACTGAATCGCAGCCTGGATTCCGATGTTCCGGCTTTGGTGATATATCATTCTCACCCAAACGGCGGGGCCTATTTTTCGCCTACGGACCGGGAAGTGGCCACCAGTCCTTGGGGGGACGGCCCAGCCTATCCAGTCCAGCAGTTGGTGGTGGGCATCACCGCAGAGCGCGTGGTTGCAGCCGCCCTCTTTGCATGGTCCGACGATGCCGGCGATTTTATCGAAATCGCAACGTATCAAGGGGCGGAAATCTGAGACCACAAATTCGGGGTAACGCCGCCGCCCTCTTCCTGGGCGGCGCTGTCTTGGCGACGTTGCTCGCCGCCTGCGGAGGCGACGCCACCCCTACGCCCGACGGTCGAATCGGCCAGGTCCTAGAGCGATTGGAGCAACTGGACAATCGCGTGACATCTCTGGAAGAGGCGCCGATTGAGCCCGACAACTCTCCAAATTCCCAAATCCAAGCTACGCCAGCAGCATCCTCAGCGCCATCGCCAGCTACCTCTTCAACGACGTTTTCCAGTCCTAATCCGACTCCCAATCCGTCCAACTCTCTTTGGATACACAATAGATTGAACGCCCTGATGCAGTTCTACGACTTCACGGATGAGGGGGTCGCCCTGATACAGAGCCTGGACCTGCGTCAAATGCGCGGCGAGCCGGGGTTCTTCGGCAGCTTTGGGTTCAAACAGTGGGCCGGTGTGGGCGAAGCCGAACCTCAAGGGGTAATGCATGAAATAGGCCACTCCTATTGGGGCTCTTTCCCCATTTCCGGCTTCGCTGACCTGACCTGGGACACACCCTCGGGAGAGGATAAATCTCCAGCGATGGAAAAGTACCATGCCGACATCTTGCTGTTCATGGCCCAGCCGCCAGACGATTTTGAGCTATACCGCCAAAGGCTGAGGAACCTGCCTGAATTGTCCGAGACCAACACGGAGCCTCTTTTCCATAACTTGGAAGCCGGAATGGTCTATAACACCGGGGGAAGCCTATCCCTGGTGCCGCCCATCCTGCGCAAATATTGGGACCGGTTCTTAGGCGATGGACCGTTTGACTCCTGGTACCAGGCTGTTTCCTGGTTCGAGAGCCTTGGCGAAGACCGAAAGTCTGGCGATAGCCGTTTCGGGGCCAGCAAATACTTGGGATTTGAACACTTGGACCTGCGCAGCTACCAAACCCTGGCCGCCGCAGCCGATATTAGCCACATTTTAGTCCCGGCCGAAGTAATAGCTACCGAAGAGCGGCAGAGACTGTTTGACCTTGCCGACCAATTCGATTTACTTCTGGGAGACGCGCAAGAGGAAGAGCAATTCCAGTTCTGGCG
The DNA here is from genome assembly GCA_002816455.1 of SAR202 cluster bacterium Io17-Chloro-G4. Taxonomy (GTDB): domain Bacteria; phylum Chloroflexota; class Dehalococcoidia; order Lucifugimonadales; family UBA3495; genus UBA1141. The sequence goes on from MUCR01000011.1 coordinate 16,981, forward strand.
GGGTTATTTAAGGGACAAAGTCCAATTACACGATGTGCACCAAGGCTACCTATCATCTCTGGAGTCTCCCAGGGCCTCCAGCCTAGCCTCGGCCCTGGATTTTCTGGGTAGCCTCAACGGACTATCTCCTAAACAGCAAGCTACTCAGGTGAGCGCAGCCCTGGCATCCCAGCCTTTTCTAGTGAATTTCCTGCCGGTATTGGAGAACCGGACCCTTTTGCTGTTATTCGCCAGCGAGACTCGCCTGCCCGAGGGTGAAACACTTCAAGCGACCGCCAGCTTCGTTGACCGGTTGGAACGCTTCAGCGGGTTGGTGGCCGGTGTGTTGGAAAGCGGCCGGGCCAGCGCGCAGCAAGGCGCAAATGACCTTAACCGATTTCTTGACGACGCCGACTTTGAACAAGAGCAAGACCTTCGCCTTTTCTTCGACCTGTTCCGGGAAGAAGACCCCGACACGGCCAGCCGCGTCGTCCAGGCGTTGGACAAAGTCACCGTCAGGCGCTTGATGAAACCGGTGGCAGCACAATTGCGATTCATCCTAAGCGCAGAGGCGCTGTTAGAAATGCTGGACGTCACAGGGGATTCTAGCCTCTCCGACCTGAAGCGGGGCATAACCTTGCTGGTGGAAGAGCCTTCGGGCAACTTTATTATTGACGAGCCGTCTCTGAGCGCTATGTACCGGGTGATCGCAACTCGCAGCGGTTCTGACTCGTCCGAAATCCTCGCGGTCCTGAAGGATACGCCCTTCCCGTTGGAGGGCTTTATTCAGGGCGAGCCGAGCGCCGCTTCCTCTCTCTTAGCCAGCGATCTGGGCGCCGCCTTGGAAATCCTGGGGCAGAGCGACACTGTGGTGTCTCCACCGGCTAGAATCGTCTACCGCTTAATTCAAGAGGCTCCGCATCTGGCGGCCAGGCTGGTTGCCGCCTGGGATGAAGGAGGAGAAAGGGAGTTGGTGTTGGAATATGTAGCCTATCTGGCTTATGACAAAGACCGCTCGGAGCGCGTTCCCAGCCTATCAATCTCTTTGCAACAAGACGGTAGGTTCTTGGCGGAGTTGGCCTTCCAGCTAGGTGATGCTGTACTGACGGAGCGGCTGAGAGAGGCTCTTGCTTTGTACCGCAACCGGGCCTCTCTGGGGCAAGTGGCGGGGGACTTCCCGGCCCAGTATCTGGCGACTTTGGAGGCGGCGGCTGCCTCGATTTCCGATTCAGAAACCCGGAATAGCTTGACCCGGATTATTTCGGAGGCGGCCAGCTAAGAGCAGCGGGCGCCCGGGCCTGGTCGTCCTCTTCGTCTTCCGAAGTCCCGACGCCGATTACGGCGGCGGCCCCGGCAATATAGACAGACGCCATCAAAGCCAGGACGGCTGCGGCAATCGCCCGCTTGATCCGGTTTCGAGCCAAAATGAGTATTCCGCCGGTCACTATGAGCCCTATAGCCACACCCCCGGCGATGAAGTGGGCCGGTTCCGTCTGGTTCGCCAGGATGCCGTCCCGGAAGAAAATATCGGCATAGAACAGAATCGTCACGTTGAAGGCGCAGCTACCGTAGAGGCCGGCCACACCCAGATCGAAGGCGCCAATACGGGCTGCGGCGATGGTGGATGCGGCCTCGGGCATGGTGGTAACGAATGACACGGCAAGAATGCCCAATGTGCTTGATGCCACACCGGTAATTTCGGCGATTTCATCGGTGCTCCAAGCCAGGAAAATTCCGGCCACCACCACTCCGGCCGAAACTAATCCGAACAAAATCCAGGCCTTCTTCAGAGTCATTCCCGGGTCTTCTTCCTCCTGGTCTTCGCTATCCGGAGGCCGGGTCTCATAAACCACCTTCATGCCAGCCACGAAAATCGCCAACAGGACCACGGAGGAAAGTCCTATTTGCCAAGCTTCTATGTCCATCTTTACTGCGCCGAAGATAACGGCGCCGCCAGTCATGACAGCTGCAACGAGGATCAAATAGCCCTGTTCCGGCGCAACCTTTTCCAAGAAACTCTTGCCGCCGAACGCTAATGCCACTGCGGAAAGGGTGAACATGTTGAGCATGTTGGCGCCGAAAACGTTGCCCACCGCCAGTTCGGGGTTGGGCGGATCCAACCGCACCGCTGATATGTTGGTGGACAACTCCGGCAGTGAGGTGGCCAAGGCTACCAACAGGCTGCCTACGAACAGCCGGCCCCAACCGGTGAGGGTTGCTAAGGCATCACCGTATACAGCCAACTTGGCGCCGCAAAAGATGACCAAGACAGCGCTGGCGGCAAAAACGGCTAGCGCAACCGCCAAGTCACCGCCCATTTTCTTCTTTCCTAGAACTCATAATTATGCGAAAAGCTATCAGTCTCGAACCGTAATGTATGGAAACTTCCAACCGTCACATATCCGCTCAATTTAGATTCAACCGTAAATTTCAGACGTGATTTGGTCGCCCATCTCAACGGTGCTTACCAGGGTCGTGCCAGGGACAGCAATATCCGCAGTGCGGAACCCGTTTGCCAAGACTTGGTCGACGGCACGCTCCATGCTGGCAGGCTCCTCGGTGAGGCCCAAAGAATACCGGGCCAACATCGCAACGCTCAAGACGGAGGCTATGGGATTGGCTTTTCCTTGTCCCGCAATATCTGGTGCGGTGCCGTGGATGGGTTCGTAGAGGCCCAAAGTCTTCTGCCCAGTGACGGGCACCTTGGACAGGCTGGCGGAGGGTAAAACGCCCATGGAAGCCGCCAACATTGACGCCTCGTCGGTGAGGATATCGCCAAAGGTGTTTTCCGAAACTATAACATCGAATTGGGCCGGGCTCTGTATCAACTGCATGGCGCAAGAGTCCACCAAAACATGACTCAATTCCACATCGGGGTACTCTTCACCCAGTTCGGTGGCGACCTTTCGCCACAACCTGGAGCACTCCAGAACGTTGGCTTTGTCCACCGAAGCTAGCTTGCCCCGGCGGCCTCTGGCGAGTTCGAATCCCACTCGTAGGATCCGCTCAATTTCGGCCTCGCTATACCGCATGGTGTCCACGGCGGTCCAACCTTGGGGTGTCTCGTGCCGGCCCTTAGGCTCAGCATAGTAGAGACCTCCGGTCAACTCCCGCACCACCACCATGTCCACGCCTTCCAGCACTTCTGGTTTTAAAGAACTGGAGTCGGCCAGCCATGAGTAAACTTTTACGGGCCTAATGTTGGCGAAGACTCCCATATGGGAGCGCAATTGGAGGATGGCGTCTTCAGGCCGAACGGTGGCTACCGGGTCGTCCCACTTGGGCCCGCCCACGGCGCCAAAAAGCACCGCGTCAACAGACTGGGTCAAATCTCTGACTTCGGGCACGAGGGCAGAGCCGTGTCTGTCGATGGAAATTCCGCCCACGTCGCCGTGTTCCAAAGTAAAGGTGTGCCCGAACGCCCGGCCTACCGCCTCCAACACCTTGACGCCTTCCACGGTGACTTCCGGGCCGATGCCGTCGCCGGGCAATACCGCAATCTTAAAATCCACGCACTTACTCCTGAGCAAAACAAAACGACACCGCTACTGGTGCCGATACGGGTAGCTCGCCACCGGAGCTTCGCCGTTGGACAGTATACATACATGCCCGCTTTCCATCAAACGCCTAGGCAATCGACTAGGAAAGCGGGCATGTAAACGCCAGCGTTCTTGCTAATTTCTAAGCCTTTGGTCTATCATCCAGCTAGCTTCGTGCTACCTCCCGCATCCTATCTTTAGGCACCCAATCTTCCGAGGCGCCGCCAATAACGTGGACACTCAACACCATAATCCAAACATCGATGAAATTGTCCAGCAATTAAAGGCCTTGGTGGGCAACGCCAACGTGATTTACCACCCGGATGACCTGCTGGTATTCGAGTATGACGGCTCCATCGACCGGGGGATGCCCGACGTTGTTGTATTTCCCCGCTCTGGGGAGGAGGTGCAGCGGGTAATCGAGCTAGCCTACAAACAAGGCCTATCCGTGGTGGGACGAGGTTCCGGCACAGGTCTCAGCGGCGGCGCAATCTCGCCTCCCGGCGGGATTCAGGTGGCCTTCACCCGCATGAAGCGCATCTTGGAGTTGGACGAAGAGAACCGTACGGTCATCGTGGAGCCCGGTGTTATCAACCTGGATTTGGACACCTACGTGCGCAAGTTCGGCTTGCGGTACGCTCCGGACCCCTCCAGCCAAAAGGCCTGCAGCATCGGTGGCAACGTCGCCGAAAACGCTGGCGGCCCCCACTGCCTGGCTTACGGGACGACCACCAACCACGTTTTGGGCATGGAGGTAGTGCTGGAAGACGGCACATTAGTTACTTTTGGCAGCCTGGGCAACACCGGAAACTCAGCAGGCTCCGCAAGCCAACCGGTGAACAACGTTCCCGGCTACGACCTGCGGGGTGTATTCGTAGGGTCTGAAGGTACTTTCGGCATCGCAACCAAAGTGGCTCTGAGGTTGCTGCCTTTGCCCGAGACTGTAAAGACGTTCTTGGGCGTGTTTCTTGATGTGGACACGGCTTGCACCGCCGTTTCCGCCGTCATCGGCCACGGAATTGTCCCAGCCGCATTGGAGATGATCGACGCCTTAAGCATCAAAGCAGTGCAGAACATGGCCGATTTGGGTTATCCGGAAGACGCCGGGGCGGTTCTGCTCATCGAACTCGAAGGACTAAAAGAAGAAGTCGAGGAGATTGGCGCGGAGGTGGAGGCGGCCCTGTGGGAAACTCAAGCTAGCCAAGTGAGAGTCGCTGAAGAAGAAAACGAACGGATAGCGCTCTGGGCCGGCCGAAAGGGCGCGCTGGGAGCTTTGGGTAGTCTGGCTCCCAATTACTACTTGATCGACGGTGTGGTGCCACGGACCCAGCTCGCTCAGGTGCTCCGCCAAGTTGCTGGACTAAGCGAGAAATACGGGATTCAAATCGCCAACGTCTTTCACGCTGGCGATGGCAACCTGCACCCATGCTTGCTCTTCGACGAGCGGGAGCCGGGTGCGCTGGACAAGATCGTGGCGGCTGGCGCCGAGGTCTTGGAGATTTGTGTTCGTGCCGGGGGCAGCCTCACCGGCGAGCACGGGGTGGGCCTGGAGAAAAAGGATCAGATGCCGCTGGTATTTACCGACGACGACATGGCCGCCATGATTCATGTGAGGGAAGCATTCGCTCCCGCCAACAGGTTGAACCCCGGCAAGATTTTCCCCGGCGGCCCGGCCCACAAACCCGGCGCCCACCACGCCCCCCGAGGCATGACGGTGTAGTGTATTCCTTACGCTTTGGGGGCACCGCCACCTAGTCGGACAGAGGATGACGCTTGCCCAGTCGCAGCCAAGCTGGCGTAGCCGATACGGCCGTCAGAATTCAGTTATCTTGGAGGCCCGAAATGGCTCTGGGGAAATTACGGTTTTTAGTCGATGAGAATGGCCGAAGACAATCGGTAGTGCTCCCTATAAGGGAATACCGAGAATTGCTTGACGACCTGTCGGACCTGGCCCTAATTGCGGAGAGAAGGGATGAGCCAAAAGAACCCCTTGCCTTGGCAACGAAGCGGCTGGAAGAAAAGTGGCGC
>MUCR01000012.1 GCA_002816455.1 SAR202 cluster bacterium Io17-Chloro-G4
CTCTGTGTCTCAGTGACTCTGTGGCTATTTACACACAATAAACCTTTGGACACTCTGTTCCCTACCATCAGTTGACACTCGAATCGCCATAGGGCAGAATGCCGGTAGATATTCGTTTAGCGGATAAAAAACCGCTGTCAGTATAGTGGGTTAACTCTAATACCTCCCATTTTGCGGTCGATTTATGGTCGATTGAATCATCAAAGGAGTCAGGTAGATGTTAAAAGTAGGCCACGTTGTTACCAGACCCGGAAGAAAATTAGGCGACGCGCCTGTGGAAATCCCGGTGCCGGAAGAGTTGGAGACGGTTCCCGGAATACCTATCACCAGCAGGGAAGTTGATTTCTACAGCCGGGAGTACCCGCTGCAACGCCAGCAGGTGGAGCATGCGGCAGACACCGAGTGGGCGCCCAGCGTCGGCACGACGGCCATGCGGAAATATCAAAAAGAGCACGACGGCGCCATGGAACCTTTCTATACATTAATGAACGCATCAGGGGACTTGGAAGCCACCGGAACCCCCACCGGCGAGGACGTGACGGAACAGATCAAAGCCAAGGCCCGGGAGTTGGGTTACCTGGAAGTGGGCATGACCGCCCATGACCCTCGGTATATCTACCAGGACCGCAAGTCCCACGTTAAGTTTACCCACGCTATATGTCTGGCTTTGGAGCAGGACTTCGTTGAGACCCAGTCTGCTCCCAGCATGGCGGCTGAGCATGGGCACTACGGCACTTATGAAATTCAGGCTCCTTTGGGCTTGAAGATGGTGGATTTCATCCGGTCACTGGGATACCAGGCACAAGTTCACGGGCCCAGTAACCACAGCGCCGCCACGATCCCGATGTTCGTTGCGGCCGGCTTAGGACAACTCGGTGCTAACGGCCAGTTGCTTACGCCCCACGCCGGCGCTCGTTGCCGTCTGCAGATCATCACAACCGATGCCCCGGTGACTTATGATGAGCCGGTGGACTACGGTTTCCACGCATTCTGCCAAGTTTGCCAAGTCTGTGTAAATCGGTGCCCCGGCCGGGCACTGATGCGGGAGAAGGTTTGGTGGCGCGGTGTAGAAAAGAACAAACTGATCTACAAGCGCTGTCGCCCGGTCATGGCCCGTTATGAAGGCTGCGCCATCTGCATGAAAGTCTGCCCAATTAACAAGTACAGCGCTAAGGTCGTCATGGAGCACTACGTACAGACCGGCCAGGTGTTAGGTAAGGGGACTCACGACCTGGAGGGTTACACGCTTCATCCAGAGTTGTCTGAGAAGTACGTCTACGGGTATTTTGGGCCCGGAGAGTTGCCCACATTCGATACCGGCTTCTTCGACATTCCCCGAGGAACCAGGGAAGAAGCGACCATGGACGAGTACATAAAGGTGATCGAGCAAGAGGATCGCACGCAGGAAAAGCCTGAGGGCGATGAAGCGCTGTTCGCCTTCCGTGACCGGCTTCGGGAAGTTAGAAATGGTGAAGGGGTCAGCGACAGCACCATGTTCTAACCCCGATGGGATATGTTTCGTAGCTGAGGGGAGCGACGAAACTGTCGCTCCCCTTTCTTGTTCGCTGCCGGTCATGGCCTTGGGCAACTAGACAGATCGAAGGAAGACCCCGGAATGATGCTGGGGTCTTTTTTCTTATGTAGGTGGTTCGCTAGTTGCGGTGCCGGTAAGAGATGTAGTCGTCTAAGAGCAGGATCACGGCTACCACTCCCAGCAAGGTGCCGCCGGTAAACCAGCCTACAGTGCCAAGTTTCCAAATTGCGTCGCTAAAGCCCACAATTAAGCCAATTACCCCCAAAGCAATGCAGGCTAGAGCGCATCCACGGGCTAACCGCGTTCGCCACATATCCATTTTCGCAATCCCCCTTAAGTAAGTCCTAATCCGGGCTTTCCGCCCAGGATTCACCAGCGAATGCCTGAATCGCCCGACCGTAAAGCTGAATGGAACTGGGCAAAGGCTCTGGTGAAATAAACGGGAGTTTAATGACCGCCCCTATTTAGTGTCAATAAGCAGCTAAAACGGTGTAGCGATGTTTTAGGCCTAGATTTCTTCCGCAAGCGTTGCTTTAGACCACTAAACCTGAACTTTTTCTCCAGGACCGAGGCGGCGGCGAAACTCCGCCGTTTGTCCTGGAAGTTTACTGATACACCAAATATCATTTATGAATAAGCATGATTCTCTCCAATTTTATCTCAGCTAATTATCTAATCCGCACTGATCGCCGAATTTGAGGGGGCGCACCGATGTTTGCCACGCCCAAACGCTGATCCAGTTGGAAAAGCGAGACTTGGCAATCCCGGAAATGCGGATTAAACTGGCGGATGCTGCAGGCATGTCTACATCAACCTCATTGCTGGACACCGTTTCAAGGAATTGAGATGTCCCTTTCAGGCAAAGTAGCCATCGTCACTGGTTCCAGCCGGGGTATCGGCAAGGCCACAGCCTTGGGCTTGGCCAGGGAAGGCATCAAAGTGGTGGTCGCCGCCCGGTCGGAGGCGGAGCGGCCCGGCGTCCCGGGGACGATCCACGAGACCGTTAGCGAGATACAATCCGGGGGCGGCACGGCCCTGGCGGTCCGTTGCAACCTTCGGGAGGAAGAGGACATACTCGCCATGGTCCAAAGGACGTTGGAAGCCTATGGCCGGGTCGACATACTCGTAAATAATGCTGGAATAGGCAGCTACCGGCCGTTCTTGGAGACCACAGTTAAACAGTGGGACTTGGTCATGGACATAGACCTGCGGGCCCCATTTATTTGCTGCAAGGCGGTGGCTCCGGTGATGGTTGACCAAGGCAGCGGCAGCATCATTAACGTCTCTTCCCACGGCGCAACCAATATCTACTCGTCCACCTTGGGGGAAGACCGGGACGCTGGCATCGCATTGGTGGGCCAGGAATACGGGACCGCCAAAGCGGGCCTGGAGCGCTTTTCTTGGGGTTTGGCCGCCGAGCTTGGCCCCCACAACATCGCCGTCAACGTGTTGAAGCCGCTCAGGCCGGTGATAACCGAGGGTTTTCGGGCCCAGCGGCCCGACGGGGATTTTTCCACATGGGCCACCCCGGAAGCCATGGTCAAAGCAGCCATTCACCTGGCCAGGCAGGACGCCCACGGCCTAACCGGCGCGACTGTTACCGCCGAGGAACTGGTGCAACGGTTGGGGCTGTAAATCTGCTGAATTGCCAACGTTGACAGCTAATTACCTCTACAATACGCTGGAGGCGCACGCAACGCGGGGAAGTTGCTCATTTACGTATTGTGGTTGTTGAGATTCCAGGAGAGGACACATGAGTTCGACTTACACCGCTTTGATCCAGCATGACGGCGATTGGTGGATTGGTTGGGTTAAAGAAATCTCCGGGGTAAACTCCCAAGCACATTCCAGAGAAGAGCTTATGGAGAACCTTCAGTCGGCGTTGGGAGAGGCACTGGAATTGAACTGCAAAGATGCGGAAGCTGCGGCAATGGAAGGATATGAAGAAGTGAGTTTGACTGTGTGAGACGCCGGAGGCTACTAGCCTATCTAAGGAGTCATAATTGTACGCTCATCCGAGAAGGCTCCAGGCATTCATGGTGGGGTAATGCCGAGAATGACCGCAGGTCCGCAGTGCCTAGGCACACTGAAACTCACGACTTATTGGCCCGCAAGATTTGCCGCGACTTCGGGATACCTCCGCCGCCATAATATTCACATTCGCCTCAAGAGGCCCACGGTCTAACCGGCGCCACAGTTACCGCCGTGGAACGGGTGTAACGGTTGAGGCTGTAACAATAAGGAGCCAAACATGGACTTTAGCCTAACCCCTGAGGAGCAAGAACTGCAGAAGCGCGTACGGCGCTTGGCTGAAGAGGAGATTGCGCCCATTGCGGAGGAGGCCGACGAGTCCAGTCGGGTTCACGCCGGGCTGATGTCCATCTTGGCCGAGAGCAATCTGCTGCGCTACTGCGTGCCCGAAGAACACGGCGGGTACGGGATAGACGTGACCAAGCTTTGCATCATCAGGGAGGAGCTGGCCCGAGTTTCAGCCCAAGCGGATACCAACTTCATTATGCAAGGACTGGGTAGCTACCCAATAACACTGGGCGGCACAAAAGAGCAGAAAGCAAAGTACCTGCCTCCCATCGCCGACGGTAAAGCCATCGCCGCTTTCGCCTTGACCGAGCCCACTAGCGGCTCCGACGTCATCAGCATGAAGACCACCGCAACGTTAGAAGGCGATGAGTGGGTGCTGAACGGCAATAAGAAGTTCATCAGCCAGACCGGCGACGCCAGCACTTACGTGGTCTTCGCCAAGACCGATCCTGAGGCGGGCAGCAGGGGACTTTCGGCCTTTATCGTGGAGCAAGGAACGCCTGGATTTGACGATAGCAAGCGCATGGATCTTATGGCGGCTCACCCCATTGGCGAGCCAATCTTTGAGAACTGCCGCATCCCCTATACTAACCTGATAGGCGAGCGGGGCCAAGGACTGCGCCTGGCTTTGGGCACTTTGGATACCTTCCGTACCACAGTGGCAGCGGCGGCGGTGGGCATGGGTCAGGCTGGCTATGAAGCGGCGTTGGAATACGCTAAGAACAGAGAGCTATTCGGCCAGCATCTGAGCGACTTCCAGGCGACCCAGTTCAAGCTGGCCGACATGGCCGTGTCCCTAGAAGCCGCCAGGCTGTTGGCCTATAGGTCGGCTTGGTTGAAAGACTCGGGGCAGGAAACGGTGATCAAAGAGGCGTCCTTTGCTAAGCTGTTCGCCACTGAGGCGGCGTCCCGCATCATAAACGAGTCGGTGCAGATACACGGGGGAGCAGGACTGGAAAAAGGCGCCAGGATAGAGCGGCTCTACCGTGAAGTGCGCGCCCTGACCATCTATGAAGGCACCTCGGAAATACAACGACAGACTATAGCCCGGCAGTTGCTGCGGGAGTAAAGACCCGGTTAATTAGCCACAGAGGCACAGAGATTACTTCGTCAGAATCTCTGCGCGCTCTGTGCCTCTGTGGCTACTATGGTCGCGGCAGTCACGATGTGATGGCCGCCTACGCCCCGTCGACGAAGATGAGGCCGCTGTCGCTAGTGCTAATTCTTTGCCCCACCACCGCTTGGTACTCCGGCGAGTTATACCACTCTTTGGCTTTGGCCAGGCTCTCAAATTCAAGCACAACCATCCCAGACGGAGACCAGGTGCCGTCGGCTACTTCAATTTTGGTGCCGCCGGCCACGCGCTTTCCACCGTACTGGGCTACCGTCGGCCCGGCCGCTGCCCCATAAGCCGTGAAACCATCTGCATCGTTCACCTTTTGAATTGCGCCAATTACCCATGCTGCCATTTTGAGTCTCCTTGTTCGATTTCAGGTGATTATTCAATTCGGCCGGCTCGCTCGACCGTAGAGGGCGCATTTTCATCGGCAATAGATGCGATGATCTAAAACCGGCTGTGTTGAAGTAGGGGCTATTCTGCGACGAACAGAGTGACGGCGCTGTCGGTGGAGTTTATCCGCTGATTGACCACCGCTTGATACTCAGGCGAGTTGTACCATTTTTTGGCTGGATCAGCGCTTTCAAACTCGAAGAGAATGAGGCCCAATGGAGCCCAGCCACCGTCCAACGGCGTCACTTCTCCACTGAAAAATACCCGCTTTCCACCGTATTGTCCGATGGTGGGTTCCACCACATGCTGGTAGGCTTCGAATGCCGGTCCATCTTTTACTCCGTTTACTACTCCCATCACATATCCTGGCATGTTTCTCTCCTTTCCATATCAATCCGGTTTGGTTAAGTTTAAACTTGGGTTAGATGGCGGTTACACCTCTAAAGGTGTGTCCTCGCGGTTGGCCCATTCGCCCATGGATCCGTCGTAGTTCTTGGTATTAGTGTAGCCCACCAGTTGCATGACGAACACACTGTTCGCCGCGCGAATGCCGCCTTGTCAATATGTGTAGACGTTCTTGTCGGGAGTTATCCCGTGTCCGTTCAAGATACTACGAATCTCGCTGGCGGACTTGAACTGGTGAGTCTCCCGGTCCAACAAGTTAAACCATTCCAGGTGTACCGCGCCGGGGACGTGGCCCACCCGCTTGTTGCCACGGGCGGCGCTGCCGTCCCATTCGCCGTCGCTTCGCACGTCCCAAACAACCGAGTTATCCAGCGCACAGGCGGCCTTCAAATCATCGCCAGATACGAACAGCGAATCGTCCCTGTTGGCGGTGAACTTCACCCCCGAAGGCACTTGGGGACGATCGAAGCTGACAGCTCTGCCCTCCGTTTGCCAACGCCGCCAACCCCCATTGAGCACCTTCGCGTTGGGATGTCCATAGGTGTTCAAGGCCCACCATAAGCGGGCGGCAGTCAGGCTTTGCGAATTGTCGTAGGCGACCACCAAGGAGTCGTCGCCGATGCCTAGGCCCTGACACATGGCGGTGAATTGCTCAGCGTTCATGAGATGCACGCGGCCCGTGTCCGGGTCCTTCTCGAAATTGTCCGGCACCAATGCGGCGCCGGGAATGTGGCCCCGGTTGTAACCGGCCTCCACGTCGCAGTCGATAATCACCACATTGGCGTCATCTTTATGGGCCTCAACCCAAGCGGCGTCCACCAAATACTCTGGGTGAGTGTAGTCTCCTGAAGTTGTCATCATGCCTCCCAAACCGTCGTGCCTGAAAATGCCTTTCCAAAAGCCAGACGAATTGTAGGCCCCGCCGGTGGTATGGTCAATCGTAGCTGGGGGACCAAGTTGCCCATGCCTAGAAGTGGGGTTAGAATGAGGCGAAATTGGGGAGCTTTCAGCTATCAGCTGTCAGGGGGACGAAATCCCCCCAACCCCCCTTACGAAAGGGGGGCTTTTCGATGCCTTTCCATGTTCCTGGTAACGCTGATAGCTCCGAACTTGTGAGGAATCGCCATGGTAAACCAAGGGCAAATCGACCACTTGCTGCAGGAAAGCGGCGAGATTAACCCACCAGCCAGCCTCGTGCAGCAGGTCTACCTCAAAGACCACAAAGAAGCCCACCGCCAGTCCATCGAGGACCCGCAAGGCTTTTGGAGCGGAGTGGCCAAGGAGCTGGACTGGTTCGAGCCCTGGAATAAAGTGTTTGAGTGGGACTACCCAACTTTTCAGTGGTTTCTGGGAGGAAAGTGCAACATTACCGCTAATTGCCTGGACCGGCACTTGGCCTCAGGCAAGCGAAATAAGGCGGCATTTGTCTGGCTGGGAGAGGACGGTTCGGAGCGGGTCTACACCTATGGCCGCTTGGCACTGTCTGTCAACCGTTTCGCCAACGGACTCAAGTCCTTGGGCGTGGTCAAGGGAGACCGAGTTGTGATCTACATGCCACTGACCCCCGAAGGGGCCATCGCCATGCTGGCCTGCGCCAGGATCGGCGCCGTCCATAGCGTGGTCTACGCCGGGTTCAGCGTCGGGTCTCTTCGGGAGCGAATCCTCGACGCTCAGGCCAAAGTTCTAATTACCGCCGATGCCGGTTACCGCAGGGGCAATAAGGTGGACTTGAAGGGAATTGCCGACGGCGCCGTGGCCGGCTTGGACGTATTGCAGCACATTGTGGTCTGGCGGCGGGAGGATGAGAAGACCCCCCATAATTCCCCCTTACCTACGGGGGAAAACAGGGGGGTTAATCCAAAAGAAGTAGACTTCGACGAACTCATGGCCACAAGCAGCATTCACTGCGATCCCGAGGTCATGGACTCGGAAGACCCCCTATATATCCTCTACACCAGCGGCACCACCGGAAAGCCCAAGGGCGTGCTCCACGTCCACGGTGGATACATGGTAGGCACCTACTACCACTTCAAGACCTTCTGGGACGTCAAAGACGACGATGTCTTTTGGTGTACCTCGGACATTGGTTGGGTAGTGGGACACAGCTATATCGTCTATGCGCCGTTAATAGCCGGGGCCACCACCGTATTCCGAGAGGGGGCCATCGACTACCCCCATCCGGGCGTTTTTTATGAAGTGGTGGAAAACTACGGCGTCAACGTGGTATTCACCGCGCCCACGGCACTGCGGATGCTCATGCGCTACGGCGAGTCCTACCCGCAGCAATATGATCTGCGCTCGCTGCGGTTTTTGACCTGCGCCGGTGAGCCCCTTAACCCCGAGGCGTTGCGTTGGACCTATGAATTCATCTGCGGCAGCGGAGATTGGGGGCACATCGTCGACAATTGGTGGCAAACGGAAACGGGCGGCCCCTGCCTGGGCACTCCTGCCACAATTCCGGTTAAGCCCGGCAAAGTTGGCATTGCCTTGCCGGGGGCAGTGATGGACATCGTTGACCGGGAAGGCCAACCCATCACAGAGCCGGACAAGGGCGGTCTGCTGGTTATCAAACAGCCCTTCCCTCATTTTTATCGCACCGTATACGGCGAACCGGAAAGGCAGGCTCAAGACTGGGGCACCATTCCAGGTTGTTACCTGACCGGCGACGTGGCCCTCAGGGACGCCGACGGCTACTACATGGTGGTTGGCCGGGCCGATGATGTGCTTAACGTGGCCGGGCACCGCATAGGCTCCGCTGAAGTGGAAAGCGCCCTAGTCTCCCACCCGGCGGTGGCCGAAGCGGCGGTAATCGGCAAGCCCGACGAGCTCCGAGGCGAGACCATTAAAGGATTTGTCACCCTGCGCGTCGGCAGCGACCCCTCCGAAGAGATGGTGGCGGCACTAAAAGCCCACGTCCGCCAAGAAATAGGCCCTATAGCCGTCCCCGCCGAGCTGGAATTTACCCCAACACTGCCCAAGACCCGTTCCGGCAAAATCATGCGCCGCTTGCTTAAAGCCCAAGAGTTGGGTCTAGACCCCGGGGATATAACGACGTTGGAGGAGTGACGGGGTTATACTCTAAGTAACGGGACTTGAGAGGCTTACGATGGCAGTACAAGTGTTGCGACGGCGATTCACGGTGGACGAATATCACCTAATGGGACAGGTCGGCATCCTGGGCGAGGATGACCGGGTAGAGTTGTTGGAAGGAGAGATCGTAGAAATGGCTCCGATTGGCAGCCGGTATCAGGCCACCGTTGATCGTCTCACAGAGCTGTTTTCCCGCCGGGTGGGGGACAGCGCCTCGATCCGGGTGCAGGGCCCGGTCCGGCTGGCTGGCGACTCGGAGCCGGAGCCGGATCTTACATTGCTGCGAAGGCGAACCGACTTCTACGCCACTGCTCACCCGGGTCCTGAGGACGTGCTTTTGCTGGTGGAAGTGTCTGACAGCTCGATAGACTACGACCGTGATGTGAAGCTTCCCCATTACGCTCGCCAGGGCGTACCTGAAGTCTGGATCGTAGACCTGGAGAGAGAAGCTATCGAGGTCTACACTTACCCTGCGACCGAGGGCTACAGCGGGTTCTCGCAGCCGGTAAGGGGACAAAACCTGGTCCCCCAGCACTTTCCATCGCTGGATTTGGCCGTGGATGAGGTCTTGGGGTAAAGCCCGGCTCGAGTTGGTATCCAGGATGGCCACCCTGCTCAAGACTCGCTCCAGCAAAATCATGCGCCGCCTGCTTAAAAGCCCAAGAGTTGGGCTTGAACCCAGGGATATAACGACGTTGGAGGAGTAGGGGATTATAGGTGGCTATCAATGGTTGACGAAATGTGCAAATTCGATTTGGGCTATCGAGAGATGCGGCGTGGGTTTGCGACATGGGCGATTCACTGGCGAACTTCAATGAGGACCAGCCAAAATCGGGCCTGCTTGGGAAATCGGTCCTGACTGATAATAAAGACTGGTAAAGGATCCCCAAATAAAAACTCCCTCGACTCAGCATTAGCTAGGTCGAGGGATTCGTCTTTAAGTCTCGCAGGGGGTTAGCCTTAGCCTTCGGTCTTAACGAACGTCTGGTCGACCGTCGCGCGGGCCTCTTCCAGGCTTATGCCTGAGGCTACGGCGCAGGGGGTCACCTCTTCCATGATGGCCAGGGCGTCGCCGCTTAGCATGTGCTTCTTGTATTGGTCCTCGTACTCGATGCCCAAGGCCCGGCCCATAACCGTAAGGTAATGCTCCACTTTGAGCGGGTACTCCGCTTCGAACCCACATAGGGAGCGCTGGCAACCGTGGTAGATGGTGGCGTATATATCGGCCTGGACATCGGTCGCTTTCTGGATGGACTCCCTCGCCAATGCTTCCCATCCCTCTTGTCCCAGGTTCGCTTGGACAGCCGGAGTGCAGCGCCGTTCCCACTTTAGGTCCGTGCCGATGTCCACCAATTCGATGCCTGGCAACGCCGACAATAATTCCCAAGCCGCTTTGGTTTCATCGTCCGTCTGTTCGCCGCCGGTGTGGTAATGGAGAGCTACTTTTTGGGCTGGTTGGGGCTTTAAGTCCAGCTTGTTCAATTTCTCCACCAGGAATTGGGTGACGTGTTGGAAGGCAAAATCCTCTCGCATTTCCATAATATCGTCGTAAAAGAAAATGCAGGATGGGCACCACATGATCACCCGCTCCGGCTGAAACTTCTCGAAATTCTTGACGGTAGTCTCAGCCACGGACCGTGCGGATTCTGTGTCCCCTTGACCGTAGTGTTGGATTCCGCAGCAATAGGCGGCGCCGCCAACTGAGACAAAGTCCACCCCAAGCAGCTTGAATACGTCGGTGACGGTGCGCATTAGGTGCGTGGTCCTCATCACGTTGCAGCCCATGTACAGCACCACCTCGGTCTTCCGCACCTCTCCCTTGGGAACGGTAAGAAGCCATTCCCGCTCTTCGGGCTTGCTCTGCAGGCCGTGGAGAACGTCTATTTCCCGGTAGTACTTTCTGTAGTAGCTCTGGTCCTTTTTGTCTGGTTGCTTTTGGTCCGTCTTTTTTTGATTTGAAGCCATTTAATATCTCTCAGGCCACCGGGTAAATATTCAAAAGAGGCGTGTACTTGCGATGGGTTGAGTGTAGCCATGGCCGAAAGGAATGTCAACGAAGGTCGAGGGTGGGTACGGAAGAGGAAAACCGTCTCACCGGCGAAGGGGTGCCCACGATTTTCGGGGTCGCCGATTGCTACCATCCGACGGCGCAACCGTCTTTGCGGGGCTCTGAAGCTCCGCTCAGCACGCCTGTTTCGGGGTCCCGCTTAATCATCTGCGCTCCGCCCACGCCTCCGGTGACGCCCCGAGCGTAGCTGCTGATTATTGCGGTGCGGTGGCCCCTGCGCTCCAGTTCAGCCACCAGTTCGGGAGGCGCCCCTTCCTCCAAAGAGACTGTGTCGCTGGCTATCATGAACCTCAGGGCATTCAGCGCTTGTTGAGGGTCCATCCCGAAATCCACGACATTGCTAATAACCTGAAGATGCCCTTGGGGCTGCATGAAGGCCCCCATCACCCCGTAGCACAGTTGCAATTCCCCGTCGACAGTAGTCATGCCGGGGATTATCGTGTGATAGGGCCTTTTGTTGGGCGCCAAAGCGTTGGGATGGTCTTTGTCCAAAGAGAACAACGAACCCCGGTTGTGCATGACGATTCCAGTTCCGGGGACCACCATGCCGGTGCCAAAGTTGGAGTAAACGCTGTAGATAAACGAGCATGCGTTGCCCTGTCCGTCCACGACGCTGATGTACACGGTATCGCCGCCGCCTTGGACCTGTCCGTAGGGCACAGTAGACATAGCCCGGTTTGCTTCAATAAGCGACCGGCGCTGGGCGGCGAACTCTTTGGAAAGTAGCTCATCGGTGGGGACCGCAACCTGGGAAGGGTCTGCGATGTACCTAAAGGCATCGGCGAAAGCCAAGCGCATTGACTCAATCAAATGGTGGTAAGCGTCCGGGCTCTGTGCTCCCATGGCTGGGATGTCGAAGCCGTCGGCGATGTTCAGGGCTTCCAAAGCGGCAAGGCCCTGGTCGCTGGGCGGGACCTCCCAGCAAGTGACGCCCCGGTAGCTGGTGCTGATGGGTTCCTCCCAGTCCGAAGTGTGTTTGGCCATGTCTTCAGCCGACAGCCAGCCGCCCTGCTCTTGGACGAAGGCGGCGACCTTGGGCCCGATTTCCCCTTTGTAAAATGCCTCGGGTCCTCCCTCCGCAATGGCCCTGAGCGTGCGTCCCAAAGTGGGGATGCGCATTACCTCCCCTTGTTTGGGCGGCCTGCCGTTGAGGAGCAGTTCTTCGCCGGAAGGGACCTGCATCAGCTTCTTTTGCTCGGTTGACCACTGGAAGGAAATCACGTCGGATACCGGGTAACCTTCCTCAGCGTAGTGGATGGCCGGTTTCAGCAACTCGGATAGGGGCATGGTGCCGTGGGCGTTTACCAGTGTTTCCCAACCGTGGACGGCGCCGGGAACTGTGATGGAATGGGCACCGAAATCGGGCATTCGGCGCATTCCCTGAGCAGTCAGCTCCTCCAGGGATGCAGCAGCGGGGGCTCGGCCGCTGCCGTTGATGGCCCGCACTTTCTTTTCGTTATCGTTCCAGACCAAGGCGAACAAGTCGCCACCGACGCCCGTGGACATGGGCTCCACTACGCTTAGCACCCCTGCGGTGGCGACTGCGGCATCGACGGCATTGCCGCCATCAATCAACGTTCTTAGCCCTGCCATGGCCGCCAATGGCTGGCTGGTAGCCACCATGCCGTTTTTCGCCAGGACAGTGGAGCGCCGCGAGTCGAAAAACATTCCTGAAATTCTCTCTTAATGTATTTGACAGCGTAATGGGCCGAGGCTGGGCCATTCTAACATAGGCGTAAATTGCGCGCACTGGCTTGGTCGCTAGCTCTAAAGGTCTATACAACAGATTCTTGTGTGCCACAGAGTCACAGAGACACGGAGGCTGAATCAAAGCCAATTCTCCGTGCCTCTGTGACTCTGTGGCTAATTGCCCGAGACTCCAGGTTCCGATAGCTATGATAAGATAGGCTTCGCTCGTGGCTGCGAGCGTAAAAAATCTATTCTGGCATACGGTCTTGGGCTGGGTGCCATTATCTTTCGGAGGTTACATATTGGCAGTTGAAGTTGGTCAGGCGGCACCCGAGTTCTCCTTGTACGATATGGACCGCACACAGCGGTCATTGAGCGAATATAAAGGCAAAAACGTGGTACTGGCCTTTGTTCCAGGAGCGTTCACCGGCACCTGCACCACGGAGATGTGCGACCTGCGGGACCAGGTGGACCAGTTTAACTCCATGAACGTCGAGGTGTTGGGAATCAGCGTGGACCCGCCTTTCTCTCAAAAAGCTTGGGCCGAGGCGAACAACCTGAATTTCACCATGCTTAGCGACTTTAGCCGTCAAGCGACCCACGCTTACGACGTTGCTTGGAATAACATGGCAGGCCTGGAAGGTTATACGGCCAGCAACCGGGCTGTGTTCGTGCTGGACAAGGAAGGCGTGGTCCGGTACAAGTGGCTTGCCCCTTCCCCGGCCGATTTGCCGAACTATGACGAGATTAGGCAGGCAATTAGCAATCTAAGTTAATCAGGTTCCGGATTCACCGCAGAGACGCAGAGATAACAAAAAAAACTCCGCGGCCTCTGCGTCTCTGCGGTGAAAAAGCCCGGTTAAAGGGGCGGCATTGGCGATCTTTGTATTGGTCCACGGCGCTTGGCACGGCGGATGGTGCTGGAAGAAAGTCGCTCCGCTGCTGCGTAGCGCCGGAGCCGAAGTTTTTACGCCTACACTGTCCGGCATGGGCGAGCGGGTTCACCTTGCCGACCACTTGGACCCCTCGGCCATCAACTTGGACCTCCACCAAAAGGACATCGTGAGTCTCTTGGAATTTGAAGACCTCACGGACGTGATACTCGTGGGACATGCCTACGCTGGCATGGTGATCTCCGGTGTGGCTGAGGCTTGTCCCGAGCGATTGAAGCACATCGTCTACGTGAACGGGGTGGTCCCTGCCGACGGGGAGTCGATGGCCGACCAGTTGACGGCCGTGCGAGGTCCCCAGTTCTCAGCCTGGGTCAGGGAACAAATCAACACCGGCGACGGGTTTTTGCCGTCTCCCGGCTCACAGGAAGAAGTCGGCCGCCGTTGGGGAATAACCGACGCCGCTGACTTGGCATGGGTCGGCTCCAAAGTAACGCCCCAGCCAGCGGCGGCCATGGACCAAGCGGTACGGCTGGGACGGCCCGAAGCCAAAGCTGTTCCTCGCAGCTTCGTGGGCAGTAGTGAGGCGGGCTTCGATTCGGTGGCCGAAAGAGTAAAAGCCGCCGGTTGGCCAATCTACCACATCGACTCCGGCCACGACCCATTTATCACCCACCCCGACGAATTGGCTGGCATTTTGCTGGAGATTAGTCGCTCTGAGTGATCTCCTTTCACCGCAGAGGACGCAGAGAGCGCCGAGATTAATTTCAGGGGTTCGATTTGCCACAGAGACACAGAGAAGAATAAATAAAAACTCTGTGCCCTCTGTGGCGAAAAATCGTCTAGTCCCTGATTCCGCAAGCCTCCGCCACCAACTCGTAAGACCGAACCCGGTCTTCAAAGCCGTGGCAAATGGTCACCACGCTCAGATCGGGAGTCTGATATAGCTCCGCAATCTCCTCAAGTTTTTCTTTTACTTGCTGGGGAGTGCCGTCGGCGCACAGCCGCTGGTACTGCTGCATGAAAGCCCATTCGTTGGGCTGGTACTTGTAGGCTTGAGCGACTTCCGGGCTGGGCACGCCTTCGGCCCTGCCGGTTATGGAAAAAAGCCGAGCCAAGTTGCGGCTGGAAGCCAGGCGAGACGCTTCTTCCTCGGTATCGGCGCACAGCACTTGGACGCCGACGTTGATTTTGGGCTCGGACAAATACGCTGAAGGCTTGAAGTTCTTTATGTAGTTTTCTACGATGGCCGGGCCCTCTTCCACTCCTAATCCGAAAAAGTGGGCATAGGCGAATGGCAGGCCCATCTGGGCCGCCATCATGCAGCTTTCGTACCTAGAGCCAAGGAGCCATACCTCCGGCACGCCGCCAGGCTGGGGATCGTCAGGCCCGGCTTGTATGCCTGAGAACGGGTGCTCTACTTCCAGATCGCCCCTTAGGTGCCCCAACAAGTCCGATACCTGCCTGGGATAGTGAGTTATGTCGTGGGGACGATTGGGGTAGCTCAGGGCGGCCATGGTCATCTGATCGCTACCCGGCGCCCGTCCGACTCCCAGGTCTATCCGGCCCGGATAGAGGGCGGCTAACATCCGGAAGTTTTCGGCGACTTTGAACGAGCTGTAGTGGGAAAGCATTATGCCGCCGGAACCTACGTTGATAGTCTTGGTGCGGGCAGCCACCAATCCGATGAGGACTTCAGGGCTGGTGCCCGCAAAGTTAGGTAGGCTGTGGTGCTCGGCCAACCAATAACGCTGGTAGCCCATGGACTCGGTGGCCACAGCCAGCTCAATCGTGTCCCGCAGAGCGTCGGCGGCGGTTTCGCCTTGGCGCATTGGCGATTGGTCAACCACGCTTAGCATTAGTTTTTGGACCATGCATTAGCCTCAGTAATAGGGCGACGGGATATCCTAAATCCGCTCTGGGTACGAATGCCCTTGCTCCGGTTAACGGAATGGATTACTTAAAACGATACACCCGAGTCGGGGCAATCGAAATCTCATAACCGAAATTCGCCGGTAGATTGCTATTCCCAAATGGCGTTTCAAGGCCGATAATGTATACGCGAATAACATCTTAAAGCGAAGGCTACCTCAGTATACAGGCTACTCAGCTTGAAACGCACACAGAGTCTTCGATGGCTTCATGCCCCAGCGTCGGCGCAGAGGGCGGGTAATTGGCCCGCATAGCGTGGTTGGGAACGGGAATGAACGGGAAACCCATCGCAGGCTTCCACAAACCGGCATTTCTTTATTTACTTCTATTCTCACTAGCATTAACCATAGCCGCTTGCGGGTGGAGCCTTGGCGGTTCTGAAACCGTGGACATCGACGGCTCCTCCACCGTTTTCCCCATAACCGAAGCTGTGGTGGAGGAATACGGCAAGTCTCTGGGCGGGTCTGCCAGAGTAACAGTGGGCATTTCCGGCACCGGAGGCGGCCTCCAGAAGTTCTGCAATGGCGAAACGGATATTTCTAACGCCTCTCGACCTATCAAGGCGGTTGAGGTAGAACGGTGTGCCCGGTCAGGCGTTGAGTTCATTGAGATCCCCCTGGCAATCGACGGAATCACGGTGGTGGTGAACCCTGAAAATAATTTCTTGCAGTGCTTGACCGTTGACGATCTTCAAGTCATGTGGAGCCCTGATTCCGAGGGGAAAATTGAGCGATGGAATCAAGTGCGGGTTGATTGGCCCGACGAGGAAATGCTGCTGTTTGGTCCCGGCGTGGACTCGGGCACCTTCGATTATTTCACCTCGGCTGTTAACGGGGCGCCCCAAGTATCCCGGGGCGATTTTATTGCCAGCGAACGAGACGACGTGCTAGTGCAAGGCATCTCCGGAGAGACGAACAGCCTGGGCTATTTCGGCTTTTCCTTCTTTGAGGAAAACCAAGATATTCTAAGAGCCGTGGCCATTGACCACGGTTCGGGTTGTGTCTCTCCCACACGGGAAACAATCAACAACGACACCTACCACCCGCTCTCCAGGCCATTGTTTATATACATAAACAAAGAATTCGCCAAGCAACCATACGTGGACCAATTCGTGCGTTTCTACATTGGTGAGGTCAGCCAAAAGTTGATACCTGAGGTGGGCTACGTGGAATTTCCTCCCCATGTCTACGAAATGGCCTTGGCAAGGTTCGAGAAGGGTCTCACGGGCACGCTATTTGGCGGCAGCGATCCCAAGGTCGGGTCAGTGGCGGAGGTTCTTGCATTGAATCAGTAGCTGGGAATCAGTAGCTGGGAATCAGTAGCTGGAAGAATCACCAAGATCGGCCAAAAAGTGAAGTCTATTTGAACTCGGATCGAGAATCCGCTCAGCATACTCTAAAGGATGAACAGCGAATCAACAAAACAACGTTAAATGCCAACTGTGCGCGTAGCGCAAAGATTAGTAGCGCAAAGATTAGGGGTTAGCGGGTAATGGAAGAACAGGCTAATTCCCACGATCGCTCAGAAGCTCCCCGCCCACGCAACCGGCGCATGTGGCACGGCGTTCCTCTGGAACGGGTCATAGGTTTTTTCCTTTTCTTGTGCGCCGCAGTTTCAGTTCTTACCACAATTGGCATCGTCGCCGTCCTGGTGTGGGAGGCAGCCCAGTTTTTCGGCGAAATATCCTTCTTCGACTTTATTACCGGCACCAAGTGGACCCCGCTATTCGCTTCCAAGCACTTCGGCGTCTTGGCTTTAGTGGCCGGCACGGTGCAAACAGCCATCGGCGCAATGATTGTGGCCCTTCCCTTGGGATTGCTCAGCGCCATTTTCATGAGCGAATACGCCCCGAATCGCATTCGGGGATTGGTCAAACCGGTTTTGGAAGTTCTTGCTGGCATACCAACTATCGTATACGGTTTCTTCGCCCTTCTTTTCATCACCCCCTTGCTCCGGGACGTATCCGGTGGAATCTCAGTCTTCAACGGTCTGAGCGCTTCGATAGTCATGGGGATAATGATTTTGCCCATGGTTTCCTCGTTAAGCGAGGACGCTATGCGGGCCGTGCCCCGCTCCCTGCGAGAGGGCGCATATGCTTTGGGAGCGACGAAGCTGGAAGTCTCGACCCAGGTTGTTATTCCAGCCGCCCTCTCCGGTATAGTGGCATCCTTCATTTTGGCTATGTCTAGGGCAATTGGCGAGACGATGATTGTGACCATAGCTGCCGGGCAGAATCCCAACTTTACGCTCAATCCGTTGGTGCCCATAGAGACGATGACCGCCTTTATCGTCCAAGTTAGTCAAGGGGACTCGCCCACCGGGACTTTGGAATTCAAGACAATTTTCGCGGTTGCGTTAACCTTGTTCGTTTTCACACTGTTTATGAATCTGCTCAGCCAATATATTGTGGCGCGGTTCCGGGAGGCCTACGAGTAATGGCTGTAATCGCTCCCACGGATTTTAGGAAAAGAAAGGAACGCCGGAAGTGGCAGGGCCGGGCATTTTTCGTTTTATGCCTCTTGGCTATAACAGTGGCCTTGGGCATGTTGTTGGTCTTGCTGATTTACATTGGGATGAAGGGCTGGTCCCACGTAAATTGGAGCTTTATTTCCAGTTTTCCCTCCCGGCATCCCGACGAAGCCGGAATTCAAAGCGCGCTTTTGGGCAGCGTTTACCTGGTGATTATCGCGGGCATCGTGTCCTTCGTTCTGGGAGTTGGCGCTGCGGTCTACTTAGAAGAGTACGCAGGCCGTAACCGGTTTGCCCGTATCGCCCAAATAAACATAGCAAATCTGGCCGGGGTTCCGTCCATTGTGTACGGGATTCTGGGACTGGAAATTTTCGTCCGTAGCATGGGTTTGGGGAAGAGCCTGCTGGCCGGCGGGTTTACCCTGGCGCTTTTGATACTGCCCATAATCATCATATCGGCACAAGAGGCCATCCGGGCTGTTCCACCGTCTATACGGGAAGGCGGATATGCCTTGGGAGCTTCCCGGTGGCAGACTATCTGGAATCTGGTATTGCCCCAAGCGTTTTCCGGGATCTTGACCGGGGTTATCCTCTCCGTAAGCCGGGCTATAGGGGAAACCGCGCCGTTGATCGTTATCGGAGCGCTGACTTTCGTTCCCTTCAGCCCCGACGGACCATTAAGCCGGTTTAGCGCCTTGCCTATACAGATATTCAACTGGACCGCCAGGCCTCAAGCCGGGTTTCAAGAGGCCGCCGCTGCCGGTATAATCGTGTTGCTGATCGTGCTCTTGGGCATGAATGCGCTCGCGGTGATACTACGCAACAGACTGGAAAACCGGTCCTAAGGACGACCATTTGCTACAGGCCGACCCAATCCTCCAGACTAAAGACTTAAGTGTCTACTACGGCGCCAACCGGGTAGTCACCGAAGTCAGCCTGGATGTGCTCCGGAACCGGATTACCGCCATTATCGGACCATCCGGCACGGGCAAGAGTACGTTGCTCAGGTGCTTCAACCGGATGAACGACCTAATCCCCACTTTCCACCTATCCGGGGAAGTGCTCTTTGAAGGGAATAACCTGTATGAGCCAACCGTAGACGCCACAGATATTCGATACCAGATCGGCATGGTCTTTCAAAGACCTAACCCATTCCCCAAGTCTATTTTCGATAATGTTGCCTTCGGTCCGAGAATCAACGGTTATAATGGCAATCTGGCTGACTTGGTGGAATGGTCTCTCCAGCGGGCCGCCATCTGGGATGAGGTAAAAGACCGGCTAAAGAGTAGCGCCTTGTCTCTCTCCGGTGGACAACAGCAGCGGCTATGCATCGCCAGGACCCTGGCTGTGGAGCCGACCGTCATTTTGATGGACGAGCCCTGCTCCTCGTTAGACCCTATCGCCACATTGGCCATCGAAGAGTTGATGCGGGAACTTTCCGAAGAGTATTCCATCGTCATCGTGACCCATAACATGCAGCAAGCCGCCCGGGTTTCCAACTACACGGCCTTTCTAATGGCTGAGGGAGACCGCGTTGGGCAGCTCGTCGAGTTCGGCGAGAGCAGGCAGATTTTCACCAATCCTCAAGACGAGCGGACTGAAGCCTACATCACCGGCCGATTCGGCTAAACTTTTGGGAACAGTTGTGGACCGTTTCCCTCTAATTATTTTTTCTGTATAATTAGTCTTTAGGCTCGCATGCCCCAGGACGTAGGCACAACACGCAAGGGCGTAAGCAAATAAATCGGAACCCCTAGCTCTGTCCCCAAAATTGGGCTATAATTTTCCGGCTGGAGGGACCGGAGGGGTCATGCCTGAGAAGTACAAAGACGAAATTGAAGAGATACTGAAAAGGGCTGGAGAGGCGGTTCCCAGTCAAACTACCGGTGAGCCGGAGGGGCATCCTGAGGACCGGCCCCGGGGCCGTGGACCGCGAGATGTTCGGGATTCCCTGCCGAGCCGGCAAGCCTCTGCGCCCCGAAGTAGGCCTAGCTCCGGCTTCCCATCAATCACTCCCGGCAAGCTAATGTTGGCGGGCGTGATTTTGCTAATAGTGGGTATCAAGTTCTGGCCCCTGATTTGGGTTGGCTTGGCCATCTTGGCTGGTGGCTACATGATGTATTTCGTGGCTCCCCGAACGATCAGCCACGAGAAGAGGTGGCGGGGCAGGTCAATGGAGGAGGATATAAACCCCAGGTCCCAATGGGAACGGCTCAAACGCTGGATCAAGAACTAAATAGCATAGTTGTATTGGCAAAATAGTAAACAAAAGGGGCGTCCCGACCGAGTCGGGACGCCCCTTTTTCTAATGTTCGTCACGATCCATGACCGGAGTATTAGGGGTCCTGGTTTTCGAAATAATCGGCCAAGGCCTGAATTAAGTTTCCCATGTGAGGATGTTCCGGCTCCACGTCAACGTGGATGCCAGCCTCTTCCAATCGCCGGGTGCAGACCGGCCCCACCGAAGCCACAGCCAAAGACGGGCTACCCAGACATTCCCGAAGAGAATTCTCATTGCCGGCTTGCGCTGCGATTTCTAACAAGTTGCCGACTTGAGGTTGGCTGGTGAAAGCCACTGCGTCAATCCGGTTTTTGGCCAAGTCGTCGATAAGTTGAATCACCGGAGTCTTGTCCTCGGGCAAGCCCCAGTTATAAACAGTGAACTCTCTAACTAGGGCCCCAAGCTTAACCAATCCCTTGGCGAAAATGTTGTTGGTAGCCCCGTAGGCTTGAACCGCCACGCTGCGGCCATTTAGGTCCATTCCATTTATGGCCGCCAGCAGGTCTTCGGAGGTGTACGGTTCCGGTGGCATGAGGTCGATATGGATTTTATGCTGTCGCAGGACCCGGGCTGGCTTGGGGCTACGGGCGATGATGGTCCGCTGGTCCAATGCGGCGATGAATTCTTCCTGCCGGCCCATGCACTCCGCAACTCCCACCAACGCCTGAGTGCCAACGCCGGTGAAGAGCACCACCACTTCAACCGAACCCTGGCAAATATCGTCGATTAGTTGCTTTAACTCGGGGCTGTCCTTCAGGTAGATTTCCTGAAGGACCGGAGCGGCGTAGGGAACACCGCCGTTGCGCTGTATCAAGGAACCCATCTCAGAGCGCATGCGTGCTTCCACGTAAGCGATTGTCTTTCCGTTGAGTGATGCTGCCATTAGGCTATTTTGCTAACCCTGTTTTCCGTAATATTCGAGGCGGCGTTGCCATCAAGCGACGCCGCCTTTGTCAAATACGAGCGATTTATTTGCCAGGGCACGTTCCGGAGCCCTAGACCATGCACTCGCCTTCGCCGCGCTCCAGCTTGTAGACATTGGTCCTTTCCCAGTCAAAATACAGGTCCGACTCTGCCTCGGCTTCCTTCGCTTTTTGTTGGGCTTCGGCGGCCACGGCCGTTAAATCCTCTAACCCTACCCGGTCTAGGAACCCGTTAAAACTTTCTTTTTCCTGCCGGTTCTCTTTGAAGTAGGAGGTTATTTCCCGCACGATGGAAGGGACCGACTTGGCGGGGACCTTCACCAAGGGAATCCGCGTGCCAATCCGGGAGTCCTCAACCCGGCTGGAGCCGTAGTTGCCGCCCAAGAACAACTCATAAGCCGGTATCTGCTGGCCGTCCGGGCCCTTTACCGCAGCGCCGTGGAAGCCTATGTTGGCAATGTGGTGCTGGCCGCAACCGTTAGGGCAACCGCTGATTTTGATCCGCATCTTTTGAACTTCTTCATCATCTAGCAAGCCGTTCCAGGTGTCCATCTCATCGGAAATGGCCTTGGACAGACCCATGGAGGAAGTAATGCCCAATTTGCAACTGTCGGTGCCCGGGCAAGAAACCACGTCGGTGATTGTCTGCGCGCCCGGAGCCGCCAAACCGATGTCCTGCAAGGCATGCCAAACTTCGTGCAGGTAACCTTCGGGCACCCACCGCAACACGATGTTTTGTTCCAATGAGGAAACCGCGCGTCCTCCGGTGTAGCGACGTACGATCTCAGCCAGAGACCTGAACTGGACCGGGGTTAAATCTCCCCTTCTTACCGCAACGTAAACCAGGTTGTAGCCCTGTTGCCTTTGGGCAACCACGTTGGAGTCATGCCACTTGTGGTAACCGTCGCCACCGTTGTGACCGTTCAAAATCCCCTCAGCCCCCTTTTTTAAAGGGGGGTTAGAGGGGGGATTTGGCTGGGGCGGGGTTTCCCGGTGTAACTCCTCGGCCACCATGTATGGCTTGGGGTCAATCGGGCCGATATTTTCCAACTCGGCATCGACCAACTCCCGGAAGGCGTCTAGCCCGATTCTGTCGATGAGTACCTTTACCCGGGCCATCATTCGGTTCTTCCGCAGCATTTCAGCATTGTTAAACACGGTCCAGAGGGCCAAAGCAACCCGCAAGTAGTCCTCTTCCGCCACAAATTCATAAAGAGGCTGGGCCAGCTTGGGCATGATAGACGTGCCACCGCCCACGTAGACTTTAAAGCCTTTCTTTTGAACGCCGTCTTCCTCACGGATTTGGGCTACGTAGGTCAGGTCTTGAATAGCCGCCGCCACATGGTCGTGTTGGTCGCAACCCGTGAAGGCCGACTTCCATTTGCGGGGGAAGTTTTGGCTGATGGGATGACGCACACCAAAGCGCACATAGGCGGTTAGGTAGGGAGTGGGATTGAACACTTCACTGGTGCATACTCCCGCTGTGGGAGAGCCGATTACGTTTCGGACTGTGTTCCCGCAGGCTTCCCTGGTCGTCAGGCCCACCGTGCCCAGCAGGCGCAGCACCTCGGGACAGCGGTCTAAGGGTATGTGGTGGTACTGGATGTTTTCACGCGTGGTGATGTGGCCCTTGCCCAAGGGGGCGTATTCCTCGGCAATTTCACCCAAAACATCCAGGGCTTCAGGGGTCAAGATGCCGCCGGGGATCTTGACCCGGATCATCTGTACGTCGGCTTGGCGCTGTCCGTACACACCCTGGCGTAGGCGGAAGGGCGTAAATTCTGTTACCTCCCGTTCGCCAGCTTTGAAGGCGGCTGCCTCTTCTTCCAGTCGTTGGATTTCATAATCGATATGAGGAATAATTCCCAAAGATGACTTGGATAGTTCCAAGCTCTCTTGGTAAACATCTTCTTGGGTCTTAATCTGGGGTTGGTCGGTCCTAGTGCTCTCGGTCCTAGTGCTCAAGGTAGTCTCCTATGTCTCTATTAAATAGGATGCGCAAAATAAAAAAAACCCGCCACACATGTAGTTGGCGGGTGCAGGACTGGCTGAAGCGGTGTCTAAATTACAAAAGTCGTCTGCCCCCTATGTGGGAGGACAACAACAACAGGTGCAGGAAGTTCCATTCACCAGCTTCATTTGAATTGAGTCTATCCCAAAGAAATAGGAGTGTCAACACTTGCAGTTGCAACTGCAAATAGGTACTTTGTTTGGGACCGTGAACGAGGGTAATTGACGCGAATTGGCAGTAATGATACTATCATTAATATCATAATAATGTTATTAATAAGCGGTAAATAAAATGAATGATAGTATCTTTTCCCCAAATTATACCATCACGGCCAGAATCGAGTTTACATTGGAGGCCATTGACCGAAACCGGTGGCTGATCGATAACTTGCTGTTGATGCCCAAACACGAAACTTGGCTGCACCGGGAGGTGCGGGTCAGCAGAGCCGCAGGCACAACCCGGATTGAAGGGGCGAAACTGGATGAGCAAGCGGTGGCGGAGCTAACTCGGCAAGCATTGCCAGGCGCCAAGAATGAAGATGAGCAAGAAAACATCAACGCATTCCAAGCCTATGAGTTCATCGATTTCCTGAGCGATCAGGAAGACATTCCTGTGGACGAGCTAGTCATGCGGCAACTCAACCGTTATTTCATCTCCACAGCACCTGCGACCTTAACTCCTGGAGCTTACCGGAAGGGCTCGAACAGCGTGGGTGACTTCCAGCCTCCCGACCAAGGGGACGTGCCTGACTTGATGCGATCTTTCGCCCTTTGGTTGAAGGATGAAGGTGATGAGCCACATCCCGTGATTAAGGCGGGTTTGGCCCACTTGCACATGGTCGCCATCCACCCCTTCTGGGATGGCAACGGCAGAACGGCCCGGGGCTTGGAAACCCTATTGCTCCAGCGGTCGACCTTCGGCTTTAGGAAGCTGCTGTCTCTGGAAGCGACCTTGCTGAAAATCAAAGACCAATACTTCTCTTCTCTTAGGCAAACCTTGGGAACAGGGTTCAGCGCTGAGTATGACGCTACTCCGTGGCTGGAATTCAGTACCACCGCATTGAAGCTCTGCTCGGACTTGCTGGTGGAACAGACCACCGATTGGCACCGGATGATGCAAGACGCCCGCGACCGCTGGGAAGCCACGGGATGGCCCCAGCGGTACGTGGACGCCTACGCTTTGGCGGTCCAATCTGGGCGAATTACTCGTTCCGACTACGTAGACATCACCGGAGTCTCTGTGGCGACGGCCTCCCGGGATTTGGCTGCGATGGTAGACGCTGGAGTCTTGATATCCGCAGGTAAAACTCGTTCCAGAATCTATAGGCCGGTGAATCTGGACGCAATGGACAGCAGCGATCTACCAAAGGAACAATTGCCTTTGGATCTAGGCTAATATACAGAGGTTCGTCAAAGATCGACAAGAGGGTCAAACCATGAAACAGTCAGCTGACGTAGTGATAATCGGCGGCGGCGTCATTGGATGCAGCCTTCTCTATAACCTGGCCCAACTGGGGATCACCAACTCCCTGCTTTTGGAAATGGACGTGTTGGCTTCCGGGTCTACAGGAAGGTCTCAGGCTATTTGCCGGATGCATTACTCCAACCCTGTTACCGCTTCCATGGCTTGGGAGAGCCTCAAAATCTTCGCAAACTTTGGTGACGCAGTAGGAGGGGCTTCCGGCTTTGTTAAAACCGGGTACTTAGTGGTTGTGGAAGAAATCGAACGGTCCGGCCTGGAAAAAAACGTGGCCATGCAGCAAGACCTGAGTATTAGCACCAGCCAGATCACGGCTGAGCACTTGCGGGAACTGGCGCCTATGGTGTCCGTAAACGAAACGGAGGCTCTAGCTTGGGAACCTGAATCGGGATACGCCGACCCTTACTCGGTGACAACTTCCTACGCTTCCAAAGCCAGGGAAATGGGCGCCGAGGTGGTACAGCGAACACCGGCTTTAGGAATCGAAGTGACGGGCGGCCGGGTCCGGGCAGTGTTGACTCCGGAAGGCCGGGTGGAAACCAACACGGTTGTGATGGCAGCCGGTCCTTGGTCTAAGCAGGAAATGGCCAAGGTCGGAGTGGACCTGCCCCTGATCCCTGTTCGCCATCAAGTTGCTTCTCTAACGCGGCCGGTGGACCGCCTGCCGGAACATCCAACCGTGGGAGATATCGCCCAGTCCTTTTCCTTTAGGCCAGACGGAGCGGCTATGACGCTAATGGGTTTCGGCGATGACGAGGAAGTTGAAGTTGACTCCTACAATCAGGGCGTTAATATGACCGCCGTAGCCGACTCGATGAGCAAACTCGCCCGCCGCATTCCAGCCATGGCCGATTGCTACTTTAGGGGTGGATGGTCAGGACTATTCACCACCACCCCCGATTGGCATCCAATACTGGACCGGGTGCCCGGAACCGATGGACTGTACTGCGCGGTGGGTTTTAGCGGACACGGCTTCAAACTTTCGCCGATGGTTGGCAAGACCATGGCGGAATTGATCGTCAATGGTCAAGCCAGCTCGGTGGACATATCTCCTCTCCGTTACTCCCGGTTCGCTGAGGGAGATTTGATGAACTCCAGCTACCGCTACCGGGTCTTGGCCTGATCTTAGCCGCGCCAGGACTGCCACAGAGACACGGAGGGCACAGAGAGATCGACCTGAGATATTAGCGCTACTGCGATTCAGCCTAATCCCGGCCATTAAATCAACTGCTATAGATGCCACGACTGTGAACCCAGGAAGCTAAATTTGCTAGCATTTAGCCCAAAGGGCTTGGTGATAGGGGTTTTAATCCTGTTGGTTTTGGCGACGGGTTACAAGGACTTCCGCCCATCCAACTTCGACCTGACCGTCGACCCCTACAAGTACAGCCTACTTCGCTGGGAAACATCTCACTTTCTGGATAAGTGGCTCCACAAGCTTTCCGACTTGATGCCTTGGACCACTGAGCCGTCCAGAGTAGAGCGGCACGCCCAGATCAGAGAGTTCTTTGACTTAGGGCAAGAATCCAGAGACCTGGAGCGCCAGTTGTTGGACTCGCGGGCCGGCGATGCAGATAATCTTGGTCTGCGGACTAAGATAGCTGGAATTTCCCAGCGCCGAGACGAAATTCAAGCCACGGTGGAGGAATCCATCGAGTCTGAAATAAGTCTTGTGCTAAGCCAGGAAGGGTTCGGTTCTCGTATCGGATTGATATTCCCACCGGTGGACACGGTGTTTGCTCGCTCGCCGGGGGTGCTGATACTCTCGCCCAGGGACCGTATACACCGGCAAGAGTCCATACTCATGAAACCTGGGTTGACTGGGGAAACTCGAGGCCAGATTGAGGACCGAATATTTGAGGACCGGAACCTGGCAGCCTTGGTGGAGAGCACGGGAGGCGTTGCTGCTTTCCCCAGCGTGGTGACCGAGTCGGGGGGATTGCGCCATGCGGTGGTGACGGCGGCCCACGAATGGCTCCACCACTGGTTTTTCTTCCAACCACTCGGTCAGCACTTCTGGGACAACTCAGACATGACAACGCTAAACGAAACTGCGGCCACCCTGGGCGGAGAGGCCATAGGCGACCGGGTGTTCACCGCAATCACCGGGGAAGAAGTTAGCCGGGACAGTGAGCCGCCTACAGCCGTAGACCCAGACGCCTTTAATTTTAACGACGCTATGCATGAAACCCGGCTGCGCACCGAGGACTTGTTGTCCCAAGGGAAGATAGAAGAAGCGGAAACTTATATGGAAGAGCGCCGGTTATATTTAGCGGAAAACAAGATATTCATCCGGAAGATCAATCAGGCATTCTTCGCTTTCCACGGCACCTACGCCACCAGCGCAGCGTCAATCAGCCCCATTGATGAGCAACTGAGGCAACTACGCAGCCAAAGCGAGACATTAGAGGATTTCTTGAAGACGGTGGGGACCTTTGGTAGCTACAGGGAGTTTTTGGAGCACTTGGATGGGGTGGGGGCTGACTTGAGGGAACCGACACTCTGGCGACTCAAGGGAGGCTGACCTCAGCTCCCCAGCAACCCACCAGGTCGGTTACGCAATATTTGCTCCGCTTCGGCAATGATGCGCCGCACAATGTCTCCGGCCGGCTCTACGCTGCTGACTAGTCCTGAGGATCCGCCGGCCCGTGCTGGGGCAATGGATGGGTCTCCAGCAGCAGTTGCGGTGGCGATTTCTTCTTGTAGTTCGCCTCGGTTGGCTACGACCTCGGCATCTCTTGCGTGCCAGGTATCGGTAAAGTTGTTGCGCAATACCCGGTCGCCCACAGTCAGCGGAAATGGAGCATCGGAGGCCAGTTCGTACACCTTGGTCAGTAGCGTATCATCGGCATCGGAAGCAACGACCCGTTCTTTGATCCAATCGGCCCCCAGCCATTCGTTGCTAGCGACGAATCTCGTGCCGATCCAAGCAGCTTCGGTGCCCATCATCAACGCCGCAGCCAGTCCTCGACCGTCGGCGATGCCACCGGCGGCCACCACCGGAATATCCCCGGCGATGTCCAGCACGGATAAAGCGAAGGATATGGTACCCAAATGTCCTGTGTGACCTCCGGCCTCACTTCCTTGGGCCGTGATAATGTCGGCGCCTGCGTCAACAGCAGCCCTGGCAGCGGCCATGGTCTGCACTTGGGTCAAGACTTTGACGCCAGCGGCTCGGGCTTCCCGAATAAATGGAGTTGGATCAACGAATGAATGGGCGACGGCATCAACCTTTTCATCTAGTGCCGCCTTGATTACCTTTTCCAGGCCTGGGGCGGAAGAGATAAATCCCACACCGAAGGGCTTCGAAGTAAGCTCCCTGGTTTTTTGTATCTGCTCTACCACCCATGACGGGTCGGGATTTGTGCCCGTGCCGAGCAATCCAAATCCACCGGCCTCGGACACCGCCGCTACCAAGTTTGCGGTGGCGGATCCGCCCATAGGGCCGCTGATTATAGGGTGCTTGATCCCAAGGAGTTGGCAAATTCGTGTACGCAGCATGAATTCCCCTCTTAACGAATTCGTTCAGAATTGTAACCCCAGCCTGAGCGAGAGTACAGTTTAAAACGTTCGCTCAACACAAAACGTTCAACTACCCTCACACCCACGGCGCGCGCTTCGACCGGTCCTTTTCCGAGGTGTAGGAGAACAGGCCTTGGCGTTCCAAAGCCTCGCCCACCATCTGCTTGAAAACTCTCCGGTCTGAGGTGTGGATCACCGCCTGTTCGTGGGACTCGGATATGGACACGGGGTAACCCTGTCCCCTTTGGCACTGGTCCAAGATAAGACTGTGACTCAGGCCCAGCAGCTTTTCGTCGCATGCAACCCAGGCGGGTATCTCCACCCGGGCGATTTCTTCACCGCCTTGCAGGTAGTAGAAATGGACTTGCTGCTCTTCCCCATAGTGGTCTCTGGGCACCGAGGAGTTAGTGCGGTAGACCGGTGAACGCCAACCGGATGGGAGCAGGTTCTGGAACAAGTCCCGGTCTAAGAACTCATTGGCCAGGTCGCAGGGCGAGGCCGCGGACCGGCGGCTGCCGCAGGATTGGCGGCAGTGGGCCAAGTCATGAGGGCAGATACAACGCCGGACGGCATTTACCACTTCGGTGCTGCGGGGAAGCGACACGTAAGCGGCCAGCGTCAGAGGGCGGGTTTGGGCGAACTCCCGCATTTTTTCCAAGGCGGGCAGCAGACGGTCGCGGATAATTGCGTCCCGGACGAAGGGACGGTAGCCTTGGCCGGACAGACCCCACAACACCAGCGATCCGTCCACCAAGGCTAGCGTGGGAATCTCCGGCGGCAGTTCGCTCACCAACTGAACCAGCCGCTCCAACTCTCCCACCGTCCTCATCAAACCTAGTAGCTGGCCGTTGACCTGCTCTTCTTGGGAGGGATTGCCGGGGTCTGGGATGCTCAAATCAGAGGGCTCGGTAGCCAGTTGGGACTGGCTAAAAAACTCGGCGCTGGGCTGGGCGCCGTAGGTCAAAACACAGCCGCCCAGGTTTATCAGGAAGCAGGCCACCGGCAGGTGACGGTCAACATCGATGTGCGAGCCGTCCACCGCCGCTACTTGCCAGTCTTGGGGTGCTAGTGGGGGCGCATGACTGCCCAACAACCCTTCTGCCGCCACCGCCGCCAAATAGGGCCGGTCCAGTGCAGACTCGGTTCTGTCTCTTACCGTTGTAGGGTCAACTTGGTTTGCGGCCTCCAGCAACGCTTTCAGCCGCTGGTCCCGTCCAGACTTTGACTGGCCCAGGGATTGGGCCATTTGCTCCAACTGCAGGGAAATGTCCCCCAAGTCCAAGGGCACGGCTTTACCTCAACACCCGCTCGTCGCCAACCCGCCGGGTAATTTGCTGCTGGTCCAGGTATTCCAACAATGGCAACAAGAACTTGCGGCTGGAGTTAAACATGGTACGGGCATCGGCGACAGTAATGCTGCCCTCGGATTTCAGGTGGCCGATTATCTTGTCGGACATTTCCTTATAGGCTTCAGCGGTGAAGACCACCGAATCGTTGACCTTGACCACCTTGCCGCCATCAATGAGTACCGACAGCAGTTCCGGATCCAGGGTTTGTTCGCTTGAGGGGGAATAAGGGTCCCTTCCCAGATTCGCCAGGTACGACTCCACTTGCTCTTGCATTTTAGGAGTCAGTTCTACTTGGTGGTCGGGTAGCCGCAATGACCGGCCCACCTCGACGACGATACCTTCTTCAGTGAGTTGGGCCAATGCCCGGATAAAGATCGGTTGTGGTAGGTCCAGCCGGCTGCGGACCTCTTGAGCCGGCACTCCAGGGCGCAGTGGGTTTTGGTTGTGGTAGGTCTGCAGGGCCACAAAGGCCTTGCTTTTTAGGACCGTCCAACCTTGAGTGGAGTAGACTACGGCGTCGTTGTCCGAACCCAGCCTTCCCAAGACCATGACTTGCCCTTCTTCAGAAAGGCTGGGGATGCGCTCCAAAACCTCAGCTTCGGGAAGGTTGGACCTGCGGGACAACGTGGTTAGGTCGCAAGGCCCCCATTGCTCCGCCACCGAGAGCAGAATATCCTCTCCGGTGCCCTCATCCAGCATCATCAAGCGTTCCACCACGTCGGGGTTAAACCGGCGGTGCCTTCGCCTGGGATTGGGGTCCACAACTTGGCCGCCGCCCAAAGTGTCTTCGGCGGAGCGGACGACGAAAAAGTCGCCCTTCACCATGGGCAAAGAGTCATCCAGCAGGATTTGCACCCAGCCTTCGGCTCCCGGCGCCAAGCGAGCGGCGTCCAAGATGCGCACCCGGGCTGTTGCTTCGCTTGACAGCAGATGGAAGGTTACGCCCTCGTTGTGGCGCAACGCATGGGACGCGCCCTTGACCATTCTGATTTTGGCGTCCAACCGTCGGGTGGGTCGAAGCCAACCGGGGTTTGTAAGAATTTCGCCCCTTTCCACTTCGTCCCGGGACAATCCGGAAATATTTACTGCCAGCCGGACCCCTGGTTGAGTGTGGTCCACCTTGTTCTTGTGGCTTTGCAGCCCCCGAATCCTGCCCCGCCGTCCCGAGCCCACCAGTTCCACTTCCTGTCCAACAGCCAATACGCCGTCTATCAGGGTGCCGGTGACCACAGTCCCAAAGCCGGTTATTGTAAAACAGCGGTCCACTGGCAACCGGGGCCGGCCCAGGTCGGCACGCTCCTCGGTGTTGTCCAATATCTGATCGATGGCGGAGCGCAACTCATCCAAGCCTTCGCCGGTGTAAGCCGAAACTCCCACCATTGGACAGCCCTGGAATGAAGTGCCCTCCAAGGCGTCTTCCACTTCGGCCTTGACCAGTTCCACCAACTCTTCGTCCACCAAGTCGGCCTTGGTGATTACCACCAAGCTGCGTCGAATTTGGAGGATGTCAAGAATAGCCAAGTGCTCCCGAGTTTGGGGCATGACGCTTTCGTCGGCGGCGACGATCAACATGGCCAAGTCGATGGCGCCCACGCCGGCCAGCATGTTCTTAATGAACCTCTCGTGGCCTGGCACATCGACGATGCTCACTTCCCGGCCGCTGGGCAGCGTCATCCAAGCGAAGCCCAAGTCCACGGTCATCTCCCGTTCTTTTTCCTCGGGCAACCTATCGGGGTCGATGTCTGTTAGCGCTTTTACCAGGGTGGACTTGCCGTGGTCCACATGGCCGGCAGTACCGATGACGTACATGGTTAGTCCTGAATTCTCATGATCGCCTGACAAGTGGGATCCGAAGAGAAAGAAATACCCGACGGCTCACAATTCTACCGGATGCTCGTCTATGCAACCGTGATCTCTCGTGCGTGGAGTATCTCGTGTTTGCCTATCGGGCGAATATCAGTTTCGTTAAGCGTCAAGAGAGCAGCAGTGTCACCCTCTCCAGTCACAAACTCGACTTCAAAGGCTTTGCCGTCTGGATAACAGTGCACCACCGTCCCTACGTCTCCCCTTTCTAGTCCGTGTTCTTTAAAGTCACGGGTGAGGACGACCGAATCTAACTCACCGATCATCTGGTTCCTCCCTGTCGGGGTCGGTCTGAATAGGCAGTCACGAAACGCGGCTGCGCGATTCCCCGGTCGATGATCCAAACTGTTCGCAGCCAGACAGTTTCTCCGTTAGGAGCGCTAATCTCTCCTGTGATTACGTATTTCGTGCCGTATTCCGAGGTTATTGTATCTGTCAAAACGCCTTCATGAGCGATTGATATCAGATCTCGCTCCAGGGTGCTGGAGTCCTTAATATCATACCCCAGATTTTTTAGAAATAGGGCTTTGGCTCTGCCGATGGGATGGACTTCAGACAATAGGTAGCCGTCGAGTTTCGCCGAAGGAACGTAGGCGCTTTCTCGATTTGGCAGTGTCATTAGCGGATCACGTCACCCCACAAAGCGGGTAAACACCTGATTGGCTTTCAGGTAGGTTTTGCTGGTCAGGCGTAGCACGCCGTTATAACGCTCCAGCAGCCCCATGGACGTCAATTCCTCAATTTGCTTCCCAAAGACGGACTCCAGGTCTTCGCCAACCCGGGCCGATGCTTCTCCCAGGTCCATGCCGTCTAGCAGACGCAGGCCAAGAATCATCATTTCCGAGCAGTCGATCTCCGGGCTGATATGCTCCCAGTTATCCACCGGAGAGGCGCTCCTTAAAGCGGTTTGGTCCAGGTGGGTGAATGGTTCCGGCTGGCTCTTTTGCCACTGGGCGACCTTGTCCAAGTAGTTCCTGGGAGAAGAAACATCCCAGAACCGGTAAGCGCCCAGACGGGAATGAGCGCCCGGACCTACGCCTAAATAGGGCAAATTACGCCAGTACCCCAGGTTATGGAGCGCCTGGCAACCGGTTAGCGACCAATTGGAAATTTCGTAATGGTGGAACCCGGCTCTAGCCAGATGTTCCCTAGCGCCTTGGTACATATCGGCGGCCAAGTCGCTGTCGGGTTGGGGGACGCTCCCTTCCTTCAACCATTGGTGCAGCGGCGTCCCTTCTTCAGGCGTCAGGGCGTATAGCGAAAGATGCTGGGGATTCAGGGACGTCACTCCCTGGAGTGTCTCTTGCCACTGGCGCATGGACTGGCCGGGGAGACCGTACATCAGGTCAAGATTGATGTTGGTGAACCCGGCGTCTTGGGCGGCTTTGACGGCGTCAATCGCTTGGGAAGAATTGTGGCGGCGGCCCAGCAATTCCAGAAGGACGTCGTCCATGCTCTGGATGCCTATGCTAAGTCGGTTGACGCCCGTCCGGAGCAAAGCAGCGCAATTTGAAGGTTGCAGGTCGTCTGGGTTGGCCTCGACGGTGATCTCAGCGTACTCTTTCAACTCGAAGGAGGAGTTGATTATTTCGAAGATTCTGGGCAGGTGGTGTTCCGGCAGATAAGAAGGGGTTCCGCCGCCTAGGAAAACGGTGTTGACCTTGGGGCGGGACAGCACCTGGCCCCAAAGCTGTAACTCAGCGACCAAGGCTTCCAGATAGGGTTCCAGCAGAGTTTCAATGCCCTGATAGGTGTTGAAGTCGCAGTAAGGGCACTTGGTGGCGCAGAAGGGCACGTGGACGTAGAGGCCCATACCCAGCTGGGGCACTATCGAGTCAGATGTACTCTGGGGCATACTTTCATGGGAGGTTGAGGACATTATGTTTGATCCCCGGCAAGCGCCAGAGAGAATCATCGGCGCCGCTAGGCTGGACTGCCGAGATAGCCTAAAGGCGGGCTGCGTGCCGGAGTAGATCTAGAGCGGCTAGTCGTCGATTAGCTTGGACGTGCCGTCCACGACTTTGGACGGGTCTTTGTCTTCAGGCCGGTCGGACACTCTGGGCTTCCCGGAGTGCTCGTCAATTACATGCTGCGGCGAGAGCTTAAGGAGGAGCAACAGCGCGAAACCTAGAATTATCAGGTCGTCGAATCGGCCTACTACCGGAACCCGGTCCCGAATTAAGTCGAAGGGCGACACCACATAAAGTATGGCTAAGGGCAAAAGCGCGCGGAGGAAAATGGGCACCCGTTTATCCCTGGTTAGCCGCCACACCAACCGGGCTTGCCTGATTATCTTGGGCAGTAGCCTGGGCGCCAAGAAGAATATTAGAGGAAATGCTAATCTATGAAACATAATTTTTCTTGCTCTTTTGCTTTCTTAATTATAAGGCACCATGGAGCGCGTGGGAACACCGGCGGATTATTGGGCTCGGACTCGTGAGTCTTGGTGCCTGTTATACGTTATACTATCGCTGTACTGAACTGTACGAGGGCGGCGGCAATTTGCGTCTGTTCCGCCCGCCACCAAAACTTCGATGCCATCCCAGACATGACTCGACACCCCGGAAATTTTTACGGAGCTTGAATAATGCCTGCTGCTAAGAAAGCCCAGACCATTGGCCAGTTGCGCCGCTCCCGCTATAAGGTTCTCCCGGTGCGCGAAGAGATGAGGAACAACCTTATTGCCAAGATCAGGGCCGAAGAAATAGTTTTCCCAGGCATTATTGGATTTGAGGACACGGTGATTCCCCAGTTGGAAAACGCAATTCTGGCGGGTCAGGATATTATCTTGCTTGGAGAACGAGGCCAGGCCAAATCCCGCTTGATTCGCGCCATGGTCAGCTTACTGGACGAATTCGTGCCCAAGATCGCTGGCTGCGAGATTAACGACAACCCGTTCGACCCGATTTGCCGGCCATGCCGGGACAAAGTGGCAAACCAGGGGAACGACGCAGAGCTTGAGTGGATTCCCAGGGAAGACCGATATGCGGAAAAACTGGCCACGCCGGATATTTCGATTGCGGACCTTATCGGAGAAATCGACCCGATCAAGGTCGCCGAGGGGCACTACCTTTCCGACGAATTGGTCATCCATTACGGAATGGTGCCCAGGACCAACCGGGGGATATTCTGCATCAATGAACTGCCCGACTTGGCAGAGCGTATTCAAGTGGGTATGTTCAATTTGATGGAAGAGCGGGATGTCCAAATCAAGGGCTACCGCGTCCGTCTGCCTTTGGACGTTTACGTGGTGTCAACCGCCAACCCCGAGGACTATACCAACCGGGGACGCATCGTCACGCCGTTGAAAGACCGTTATGGATCGCAGATTCACACCCACTATCCCATATCCACTCAGGATGAAATCACCATCATGGAACAGGAACGGGCCCGATTTCCCAACGAGAACAGCATAGTGGTGCCCGGATACATGAAGGAGATACTTGCCGAGATCACTTTCCAAGCCCGGCAAAGCAATGAAATCAACCAGCGGTCCGGTGTAAGCGTTCGAGTGTCCATCGCCAACTACGAAACGCTGCTGGGCAACGCACTACGCCGTTCGATAACGCACAAAGATAAGTGGACCTGCCCCAGGACCAGCGACCTACCCTTCATTGCGGCCTCCTTTTCGGGGAAAATTGAGCTGGAGACTTTCGAGGAGGGCCGGGAAAACCGGGTGACCGACGACCTTACCCGAAGGGCTGTGTTGCGGGTCTTCGGCGATTACTTCGATTTGGCTGATTTGGAAGACTTAGTTACGGCGTTCGATTTGGGGAAGTCGGCTGAGACGGGGAGTGAAAAACGGGCTGCCAGCTATCCGGCGCTGCTAAAAGAAATCCCCGAACTGGCCCCGATTGTAAAGAAGCTTACGGAAGACGACAGCCCCGAGGTAATCTCTTCCGCAATCGAGTTTATCCTCGAAGGCCTCCACCTAAATCGCCGCTTAAACTGCGAGCGCGCCGCCAACGGGTACGTCTACCGGCGGTAATACGCGCAAATCCCATGCCTCCCTAGCACACGCTGGCCTGACAGGCTCTCCTTGACTGTCCGTATGCCTAACCCTATTATTAGTACAAATGTACTAATAATTATGGATATAGGGAGTGAGCATGGCAGGGGCAGAAGTACAAGAAATTTTCTGTAAATCGCTAATTAACCGGGTTGACGTCCCGGATTTTCCATTTCGCTGGACCCTAAACCCCTACCGTGGTTGCCGTCACGCCTGCACCTACTGCTACGCTCGGCCTACCCATGAATTTTTGGGTTTGGACACGGGCAGGGAGTTCGAACAGAGGGTCTTCGCCAAGGTAAACGCGCCTGAAGTGCTGCGGCAGGAGTTGCGTCGGCCGAAGTGGATGAGGGAATCCATCGCCATAGGCACCGCCTCGGACCCCTACGAGCCTGCGGAAGCCCAGTACGAGCTGACTCGAAGAATATTGCAGGTGCTTAGAGAGTTCGAGAACCCTGCGTCCATCACCACGAAAGGCGTGTTGGTGCGGCGGGACTTGGACGTTTTGCAGGAGTTGGGGTCGGTGGCTGGAGTCAGCGTGACCTTCAGCGTAGGAAGCATAGACGAGAAAATCTGGAAGCTGACCGAGCCCGGCGCTCCAAACCCGATGGCCCGGTTGGAGGCAATGCAGTTCTTGGTGGAAAACGGGGTACAAGCCGGAGTCATGATGGCACCGCTGCTACCCGGAATTTCCGACAGCGCCGAGAGCATCGATGCAGTGGCTGAGGCCGCCGCAGCGCACGAAGCCCAATACTTAGGGGCTAATGTCCTGTTCCTCAAGCCCGGTTCCCGAGAGTGGTTCATGCCCATGTTAAGTGAGGCATACCCCCGGCTGGCGCCCGGCTACCAGTCTTTGTACCAAAAGACCTATGCCCCACGGGATTACACCCGGAGAGTGCTGGACTTGGTAGATGATTCCAGGCGGAGTTGGGGATTGGTAAACAAACCCGCGCCGCGCACTATGCAGCCTCAACAGCGGCAACTGGAACTGGCCCTTACCGCCTGACGCCGCGGAGCCGAATGAGGCTGACGCAAGCGTTTGTGTTACCCAATGGCGCCGATGTTTAATACTTGGATACGTGAATCTCGGTTAGCTTGCCGGTGACCAAGAAGATTACCCGCTCGGCGATGTTGGTCGCCCGGTCAGCTATCCGCTCTAAGTCGTGGGACACCCACAGCAGGTAGGTTGCTCGCTGAATGGTCTGGGGGTCCTGGATCATGAAAAGCAGCAACTCCCGATACACTTGGTCGTACAGGTCGTCTACTTCATCATCAGCCTGGCACACCTGATTGGCTTTCACCAAGTCCCGGTTTAGCAAGCAGTCGATGCTGTCTCGCAGCATTTCCGTGGCTTTTTCGGCCATACGAGGAATGTCGATAAGCGGCTTTAAGGGAGGAGAGTCTCCCATGGAGATGCTAATCTTGGCGATGCCTTCGGCATAATCACCCATGCGCTCTAATTCCACCACGATGTGGAGCAGGGCGATAATAGCCCTTAAATCTCGGGCCATGGGCTGCTGAGTTGCGATCAGGTCTACGCAACGCTCTTCGATTTCAAAACGTTTCTGGTCGATGTAATCGTCATCCTGAATGACCCGCTGAGATTCTTCCAGATCCCGCCGTTTCAAAGCATCGACGGCTCGGTTGATCGACTTTTCTACGATGCCGGCAAGAACCTCAACTTCCTGCTGTAAAGCATTAAGCTGTTGGTCAAAATCCGCTCTCACCATTTTTGACCTCCCCCTAATACGCCCATACCTTTCCAACTAACCACAATGAATTAGCTCAATTATAACCTCTACTTAACGGTTTCCCGAAAGCGGAAACTCTTGGGCCAATTATCTTGGGATGATGGGCAGCACAACGTGGGAAGCGTAACCTTCCCGGTGGTGGACACTTTGGCTGGCCACTTCCAATCGGTCATCCTGGCCGATGGGCGCTCCCGTGTTGGGGTTGCGATCAAAGCGCGGGAAATTGCTGCTGGAAATTTCAAGGCGCATCCGGTGCCCAGTCTTGAACAAGTGGCTGGTGGACCAAAGATCGATCACGTATTCGTATACCTTGCCGGGTTCAATAAGGGCAGGTTCTGACTTGGAATTCCTGTAACGTGCTCTTATTATGCCGTCTTGGATGTTGTGGGCATACCCATCAGGGCGCACGTCTACCAGCTTGGCAGTAAAGTCGGTGTCCACGGCACTGCTGGCGGCGAAGATGTGGGCCTTTATGGGTCCTGTGACTTCGGTGTCCCGTACCAAAGTCTCCGTTGTATAGACTAAAACGTCTTCCCGGTCTTCCACCGGCCGCTGATCGGCCACCCCCTGGGGAATAATCAGGGTATTCCCCCCGAAAGTAGGAGTCGGGTTTTTAGGATCGTATCGATACGTGTCCACCGGTTCGTCTCCCGGCGGCGCCGTGGAAAGCGTGCCTGCTCCACTTCTGGTATTGGCCGGACTTTCCGAGTGGAGGTAATAGCGGGTGTAGTGGGTGCGGGCCAGGGGCCACTCTTGCTCGTCCCGCCATCGGTTTTCGCCCATGACGAACAATCGCACCGGAGGTTCGCTCATTATGCCCGTGTCGATGTCCTTTAGCCAGTAATTGAACCAACGTAACAGATATCTATGAAGCTCGATCTTGGCCTCTGGGCCGAAATCTATGTCCCCTGTCTCCTTGGATGTGGGAGCCGTGTACGGACGAATATGGGCCCAAGGCCCGATGAGGAGTTTCTGGCTGCTCCGAGCCAGCTGGCTGCCTGCGCGGTCGCTTAATGCTTGGTAAGCGTTTAGCGCCCCCTCAAGGAAGATGTCGTACCAGGAACTGACATGAAACATGGGGAGCATGATTTTCTCGACGCGTTCAAGCAGGTTGATCTGCCGCCAATAAGGACCGTCGGCCTCGTTCTCCAGGTACTCGCCGAAGTAGGGGGCCGTCTCTTTTAGCCGCTCCACCCAATCACTGAGTGGCAAGTGGCTGTACCATTCGTCTTTGAGCGGTTGGGCGAAATTGTCTGCTGGCAGAACATACTCGTCCATCTTCGCCAGCAGTTCTTCTCGCCCTTGCCTAGCGAGAGTATTGCGTCCTTTGAAAATTGCGTAAGGGACCATCCAACCCCATTCCATCGCCCCACCGGTGTGGTAACCCCAGCTTTCGTGGAAGTCAGCGGATGCGGAAAAGGGAGCCATGACTTGTAGATGGGGCGGCACCGGATTGCTAGTGGCCAATGTGTATTGGGTGGCGCCTAAGTAGGACTGACCCGTAGTTCCGACGCGGCCGTTGGACCAAGGTTGGCGAGCCGCCCACTCCACGGTGTCGTACCCGTCATCGACCTCTTGGAACAATGGATTATAGCTATCGCCTTCGGACTCGAACCGAGCGCGGCAGTCCTGGCTGACCACCACGTAGCCGTGCTTCGGGAAAAACCAGATGGAGTGGTCCGGGTTATCGAGGTAGCTGTCTTTGCCGTAAGGGCCTCGTGTAACCAAAACCGGGTACTGGCCAGGACCGTCAGGACGGACAACGTCAGTGGCCAAGCGCACGCCGTCCCGCATGGGGACCATTACGTTAGGCTCTCTTATTACCTTATACTCATCATTTTGAGGCATATGACTAACCGCGTGTATAGATGATTATCGCTACAATTTTGTGCCAGACATGGCCAATTTCTAGACATAAATTCCTGAAGATCCGGGACTGCTATTACCTCATCAAAGCGTTCAAGAAAACGCATCGATTGAGGAGTTGCTCAAGCATACTCTCGCGGGAAATTGGCGTCAATTTATTGAGGGGACTCAGCGTAGTTTCATATCGCATCTGGGATTAGCGATATTCAGCCAATATTGGCGGGGTATGCTTCAAGTACTTGAGTCTTGGTGCAACAGATCCGTTCGATCCCGTAGAAGGGAGATCACTGGGCTGGACTTGTGAATGTTTCGAAATAATCGGACATTCAGAGGCGATATGTTCATATTCCAGGAACGGAAACGGTTGAATCCCGGTTATTTTGAGGAGTATGATAGGGCTGCTCTGTAGACTTCCGGGGATGTTGCCCAAAAAGATTTAACGGTCTGC
Source organism: SAR202 cluster bacterium Io17-Chloro-G4 (assembly GCA_002816455.1). Lineage (GTDB taxonomy): Bacteria > Chloroflexota > Dehalococcoidia > Lucifugimonadales > UBA3495 > UBA1141. The sequence continues at coordinate 39,409 of MUCR01000012.1, forward strand.
CTTGGCTCGGCGCCTCCACGGTCAGGCATCGCAATAGAATTACCCCTATTTCCAAAATAGGTGTTAAGTGACTAAACCGAATCCGGTAATTAAGACAATCGTTTGGCTCTGGGATGGGCTCCAAATCGGTAGGATTGCCAATGCTCTGGCGGGTGACCGGAATGATCAGCGTGCTGTATTGGCCTTCCGGTATTTTAGCTGGAAGAAGCTATTTAATGTGCTGCGGATTGAAGTCCAGCTGAGGCTTGGCCGCCGAAAGATATGGGGGAAGCCCTTTGAGTGGGAAATCGATACCACCAACATCTGCCAACTAAAGTGCCCATTGTGCCACACCGGTTTGGGCACCATACACCGGGACCAAGGCACCATGCATTTTGACACTTATACGAAGACCATCGACCAGATTAAAGACTACTGTGTCTGGTTGAGCCTGTACAGTTGGGGCGAGCCATTCTTGAACCGCCGAATCCACGAATTCGTGGCTTACGCCCACCAAAAAAAGATCGCTACGATTATCAGCACCAACCTGAACAAGCCGCTAACTGAAGAGATGGCCGAAGATATTATCAAGTCCGGTTTGGACGTGATGATTGTCTCTTTGGACGGCGTTACCCAGGAAGTTTATGAACAGTACCGGGTCGGTGGGATTCTTCAACGGGTGCTGGACAATGTTAATTTATTGGTTAAGAAAAAGCGCGAACTGGGCTACAGTACTCCTCATATGGAATGGCAATTCATCGTAATGCGCCAAAACGAGCACGAGATGGTGGAGGCCAAGCAACTCGCCGCCGATATGGGCGTGGACTCGGTAATATTCAAAAACGTGGACTTTCCTCACGGTATGGATGACAAGGAAGAGGCGCAGCGCTGGCTTCCCAAGGAGCACCCCGAGTTCCTACGTGAGCAGACATTCTCTAAGCCATACCGCGAAGATGGACTGCGTTGCTGGCGCCTGTGGCGCAGCGCAGTGGTTAACTGGGACGGTGGATTGGCGCCTTGCTGCTACCTGACGGATAAGTCGGAAGATTTTGGCGATGTGAATGCTAACTCGATCGAGGAAATCTGGAACGGCGAAGATTACACCACGGCCAGAGGACTATTTCAGGAGCGGTACGCACCGCAGAAACATGTGGGCTGTATGTCCTGCAGTGTGTACACCGGCAGTAAAGCGGCCCGCAAGCGGGGACCGGTGGACTTAGAGCCTGCGGCTGCGCCTCTGCCCTTAGTGATAAAACCGGCTGATGGGCCAACATCCAACGGGACCAGCAAACGAAATGACGATCAGACATCCGATTCCCTGCCGGACCCGGAGAAAATTCAAGAGCACGTCGGAGATTGAGCCAAACTGCGGATTGTCAGACTAGTCCCCGAATTGGCTAATCTGTAGTAAAATGCACGGAATCTTGACGGCAGATGAAAAAGCGAATCAGATTTGGCTTCAACGGATCAAGTTGCTATAAGAACTAGGCGGCCCAAGAGGGGATGTAATCGAGTTAGGGCCACGTCTCTGCGGGCCTAGGGAGTCGCGAGGTGGGGTAATGGATTCCCGCCAGTTTAATCCAACTCGCCTAAATGGCGGAGGACCTGCCTTCGTCAGGATGGCTGCGCCTCATATGCGCGAGTTGGCGATCGTGATCGGGGCTTATTGGGCCTACATGTATTCGCGGGCCCTGGTCTTTGACGACTTTGGGGCCACCGCCCTTTCCAACGCCAGCGCCATTATCTCTTTCGAAAAATCACTGGGATTCTTCTGGGAACCAGAATGGCAGGCTTGGGCCATAGATAGTGCCAAGAATCTAGTGATCTTCTTTAACTGGGCCTACATCATCACGTTCTGGCCTATTCTGCTGACCACCGGACTTATCCTCTACCTAGTAAATCGCCAACGGTACCGATACTACCGAAATTTGGTTTTAGTTAGTTTCATCGTTGCGCTACTGGGATTTATGCTCTTTCCCTTGGCTCCACCCCGCATGATGGCGGAGCATTTTGTCGATACGATAAAAGCCTTTGGCCCTGCATTCTATGCCAGCAGGGAGTTTGCCAACTTCTACAACCCATACGCTGCCATGCCAAGCCTCCATTTCAGTTGGACGCTTATGTTCGGCATCCTGTTCATCCGAACACCGGGTAAATGGTTCAAGGTCGTAGGTGTGCTTTACCCTACCCTGACGTTGCTGGCTATAACAATAACCGCCAATCATTACATTATGGATGCGGTCGGCGGCGGTATCTTAGTTATCATGGCGTTTGCTGTGCTCGAGATCGGTCTAAAACGCCGCCTGTTCTTTCCGGCAATTTTCAGTTCAGTGGGCTTCCGGGCAAAAAACAGAGCTTTCCAACTGCAGAATCGCTGAGCGATGAACCGGAAAAGGTAGAGAACCCAGGACCAATACCTGGTGGTGGCGGAGACGAGGCCCCAGGCCAATAACCTCGATCCTGAGTCTGATACGCATAAATGCGTTGACTCGTGGTTCCAATATTATGCAGATTAACCCACGTCAAATTACTGAGTCATTAGGCCCGATGAGTTCCCGTGTCTCATTGTGTTTGGCTGGCTTAAAGGCGCGGGTGGACCAACTCCCCGTGATTAGGGCGCTCTCCCCGAGGAGAGCTCATATATTGGAATTGACCCTGGTAATCGGAGCTTACCTAGTCTACGTATTTACACGTGGATTGATATTCTCTGATGCCAGCGGCACAGGTGTGGAAAACGCTGGCCGGATAATATCATTGGAAAAATCCCTAGGTTTCTTTTGGGAACCAGGCTGGCAATTCTGGGTATTGGCCAATATCAAGGGCTTTGCGGCTCTCCTTAACTGGACCTACATATTTACCTACTGGCCGATAATCGTCATCGCCGGTACGGCGCTCTATGTGGTCAATCGGCCCAAGTATTACTATTACCGGAGCGTGGTAGTAATAAACTTGGTCTTTGCGCTACTGATTTTCATGCTGTTCCCGGTAACCTCTCCGTTCAACATTACCGAGTATTTCGTCAACACGATTCAAGAGTTGGGCCCCACTTTCTACGGCAGCCCGGAAATGGCGTCGTTCTACAATGCGCAGGCTGCCATGCCCAGCTTGCATTTTAGCTGGACTGTAATTTTGGGCGTCCTTTTCGTGCGGACATTCAAGGGTTGGTTCAGGATTATAGGCCTCATTTACCCGGTAATCACATTCTTGGCTATCACAATAACTGGGAACCATTTCATTCTAGACGCCATCGCCGGTGGAATTCTGGCCGTTGCCTCATTCGCACTAATGGAATTAGGCTTCCGAGGCGGATTTTCCCGAGTCTGGCACAAACTTAATTCCTTGAGGGATTCGGTTCGCATTAAGGGACCTCAATATCGTCTTCAGGGGCAGCGCCTCGGGGTAAAACTCCTAACAGAGAGCCGGAGTCGGTGCACTAGGTTCATGGAAGCACAGCCCCGAATTCGCATAAGGACTCGGCAAGTGATCAGCAGCCAAGGGACCCTTTACCGCGATATTTGGTTGAGGTTCAGAGCGAAGCTGGCGGTCCGATTGGGCCGCCATACGGCTGCCCGCTAAGCTTACTTAAGTCCACGTATCCCCCCGCATTGGCTATGATGGGCGTTTAGGGATTGGGCACTGTGTTCTGCCCCAAATTGCGCCAAAAACGCTTGTTGTAGTAGCGCTTTCGCTCTTGCCACACTTGCAGGCAGAGTCTCCCCACACCGATCCAGACTAAATCCCTAACGGCCTCTCCCCCATAGTGGATGGCGGTATGTAGGAGCCAATCGTGGGTCCAAAGCGATTGGCTGTTCAGTGCCGGCTTCTGGCTCCACCGGCCCTTCCTGTAACTTAGGCCGGCGCTGGGGGCCGAGCTGGCGTTTGGGGCTGAGGGAGTTCAAGTGCCGGGCCAAGGCGTCTAGGCTGTTGAGGTTATGGACCGGCAGGAAGTCGTCCACGAAGGGCATGGCTGCTTGCATGCCCCGGGTTAATGGCTGATAAGTAGGTGAGCCCAGCAATGGGTTGAGCCAAATTAGGCGGTGACAACTGCGTTGCAGCCTTGCCGCCTCCTGAGCCAGCAAGTCCGGTTCGCCCCGGTCCCAACCATCGGAGATGATCAGCACCACGGCGCCGCCGCTTAGCACCCGCCGCAACCACTGATAATTAAAGGTTTTGAGGGCTTGTCCGATTCTCGTGCCGCCCGCCCAGTCGGGAACCGCTTTGGCAACTTCGGTCACCGTCTGGTCGACACCCCGGTAGTGCAAGTAGCGGGTTATCCGGGTCAAGCGGGTGGCGAAGAGGAAGGCCTCAACTTGCTCAACCTCGCCGGAGATCGTGTGGATAAAGTGGAGCAACATGCGGGTGTAGCGCTCCATGGAGCCGCTGACGTCGCAGATTAGAACCAAGGACCGCAGCTTGTCTTTTTGGGTGAGATGGGCCAGTTCAACGGGCTCGCCGCCGTATTTCAGGTTGAGGCGCAGGGTTTTACGCAGGTCCAGTTTTCGGCCCCTGCCGGAAACCAGCCGGCGGGTGCGACGAAGGTCCATGTTCCAGTTGAGCTGCGCCATCATACGGCGGGATTGATTGATTTCGGTCGGAGTGAACTCGGAAAAATCTTTGTCTCGCAACACCTCTCTGGCGCTGTAAGTGCGGGTTAGGTCTACCCTATCGCCAGCATTGGCGTCGTCCTCGTTTTCGCCCGCTCCACCGTCCATGCCTGACTCTGAACCGGGAGGCGGGGCGACTTGGGGTTTGCGGTAGCGGGTATCCTCTCCCATGGAGCGGATGTTTCGCGTAGACATGCCGGAACTGGGCTTACGCCAGAACACCTGGAACGCCTCGTCGAACAAGGGCAGGTCTTGTTTGCGGTGGACTAAGAGGCATCTCGCGGCCTGGTAAAAGTCCTGCTTGCGGCCTAAGGGCGAGAATTCAGTGGAACGGACTAGGTCCTGAACGTTTGCGGAACTAACATTCAAGCCCAAGCCGCGCAGCACTTCGGCGAATAGCATCAGGCTATGGAGGATGTGGCCGGAACTGCCATTGCTGGCGTTGCCGTTAGTGGATTGGATGGAGGAGGTCATTTCGGGCCTAACTCTTGTAACATAATCGAGATACGTCTCTTCAGTATCGGCAACTCCCGCTCCACGACTTGCCATACTTGGTCTAGATCTACACCCGGGTAATCGTGAACCAAGATATTTCGAAAGGCTAACATTTCGCGCCACTCGATATCAGGATGGGCCGCTTTGAATCCTTCTGAAAGTCGTTAGGATGACTGAGCCAGAATTTGAAGGTTTCGCAAGACAGCGTCTTGAATCAACTTCGAGGCAGTAAATGGCTCTTTTCCTTGAGCGGTATATTCCTCGATTCGGGAGATACACTCTTTCATGTGCCTAAGATAGAATATATCGTCCCTCACAGCGGAACAGCTTCCTCCAGAATATGGTCACGGATGTACCAGTGGAGGCTTCTCTGCTCAGCTATATCGACTTTACATTGCAACAAATCTTCTAAGGCTACTGCCATCCGAGCAATGTCGAATAAACTCTTTCCCGTCTCCATCTCAACCAAAAGGTCTAAGTCGCTATCTGAGCGTGCTTCACCCCTGGCAACCGAGCCAAAAAGGCGAACGTTGTGGGCACCGTGCTTGGCCGCAATTCGGAGAACTTCACTCCGGTTAGTTTTCAGAACAATAGCTAATCCGTCACTGACGCTCATAATCACCCGCCGCCTCCGCCTCGGCCCCGGCGTGGACCTTGATTTCTGGAGCGGTCGAGCATGGTTCGCACGGGCTCTCCGCGCACCAGTTCAATGTCGTCTTGGTATTTGAGAACAATCCCCAGGGTGTCGTCTATCACCTCGGGGTCAAGTTCCGTCTGATTCAGAGCCAGAAGTGCAGCCGTCCAGTCAACCGTCTCTGATACGCCGGGGATTTTATAGAGTTCGGTCTGCCGAAGTTCCTGAATAAAGCCGGTGACCTGCTCGGCCAAACGGCGCGGCGCATCGGGCAACTTGGAGGATACAATCTGCATTTCTTTCTGGAAATCCGGGTAATCTATCCAGTAGTACAGACAACGGCGCTTCAAGGCGTCGTGAATTTCTCGGGTACGGTTGGACGTTATTACTACTATGGGCCGGTGTACAGCCTGCAACGTACCCAGTTCAGGGATGGTTATCTGGAAGTCGGCAAGGAGCTCCAATAAGAAGCCTTCAAACTCTTCGTCGGCTCGATCAAGCTCGTCAATGAGCAGAACGGGAGATTTTTCCCGTCCACCGTCGATGGCCTGTAGCAGGGGCCGTTTGATCAAAAATTCGTCGCTGAATAAGTTGGCTGTAGCGGCTTTCCGGTCCAAGCCGCCTTCGGCTTCCATCAGCCGGATTTCCAGCAACTGGCGGGCATGGTTCCATTCGTAGATGGCGTGGTTGATGTCCAAGCCCTCGTAGCATTGGAGCCTGATTAGCTCCGTGTCCAGCCCGGTTGCCAGGGCCCTGGCGATTTCGGTTTTACCGACCCCGGCCTCACCTTCCAAAAATAGGGGGCGCTGCAGCTTGAGGGAGAGAAATATAGGCACGGCCAGCGAGCGGTCTGCGACGTAAGATTGCTGGCGTAGCAGATTTTGCACGTCGTCAATCGAATCTGGGGTTACGCTGGTGGTGGTCAATGTTGGGCTCCAAGTGATCGATTTAAACTCGAACAGGCTGTCTTACGCCTGCCCGGCTCCTGCCAGAGCATATTGTACCGTATGTCGGGCAACTGGGACGCGGATACCCGTTTTATGGTCCGGTTCTCCAGTGGTGAGTGAAGAACTCTCGCACTTTTGCCCGCAACTGAGCCCAGTGGTCGTCAATCTCTTCCCGCAGCTCCTGGGAAAGCTGGTCGTAAGTCTTGCCCAAGTCTGGGAAGTACCAAACCGAGAAAGCCCAAAATCCCTCAGATTCCGGCACGGTAGCCGCCTTGTCGGCGATAACTCCGGTGGCGCCGTTTAGCTCCCAAGAGGCAAGAAGTTCCCCTCGGTCGGCGATGGCCATGGCTTCTACCCATGTTGCCCGCCGCTGCTCTCCATGAAAGGGCTTCATCAATTGTAATAAGCGTTCCAAGCGCTGGAGGTTGGTCGCTTTCGGACCGGCAAAACGGTGGGTGTAGCGGCTCTCCCAGGCGTCCCCCAATGCCGGGAGCACCAAGCCGCCATCGGTGGCAATGGTCAGCATTGAACCGGAGCGCGACCAGTCCAACGCTTTGGCTTTGGCGATCTCGTAGTGAGTGTCGCCTCGCTCGTCGGGCGCGTCAGCCAAACCAAGCTGAGACGGGGTCGTAAGGTTAAGGGGCAGGCCATCCAAGAGCCAACGCAAAGCAGCCTGTTTGGAGGGATTGCCGGTTCCCAGCAGGATTGGGGTTTCATCAGAAATATTACGATTTGCTGGCATGGGCGCTGCCTGAAATGATAGGGTACGGGCCTCACGTTGCGCGGACCCGCCACCCTAAGGGGATTTGTTCAGTAATTCTTGGGTGCCCGGTCGCCCTAATGAAACCAATACTTGGCCCTTAGTCTAGCTCTGCCAATGGCTCTAGGGCCGCCGCTTGGGCGGCTTCCACGCGGACCACGGCTGTAGTTGACCGGGCTTCCTCAGGCAAAGAGTCCTCCCAGTCGGGGATTAGCACACGGTCGCTGGGTGGCAGGTTCAAAACTACAATTACACCCACCAGGCTAAAGCCCATGGAAAGAAGCAATATGGGATAGAAGGAGTCCAGGGCGATGATAACGAAGCCGGCTAGCCCTGTAGCTATGGCGTGTCCCAGTAGAGCGCCCATCATCTCGAATCCGTAGAATGTGCCGATGGGACCGGAGCCGAAATACTGGCGGTTCACCACGGGATAGGCCGACATCTCGCCTCCGAAGCCGGTGCCGAACAAAGCCGCAAACAAGTAGAATGCCCAAGACTCGCTGGCCCCAAACAGGATCAGGACGGTCAAGCCCTGTATGGACAGCGCCGCGACCATGATGGGTTTGCCTCCAAATCGCTCAGCAAATATGGGCGTAAAGAAACGGCTTCCAATGCTAAACACGTTGATCAGGCTGAGGATTAAGGCCGCGCCCGTTAGGCTGATGCCCTGCTCCACCGCAATGGGGATGGAGTAAATGAGGATAATCCCGTGTCCGGCGCAGCCTAAGCTGTGTATCAACGGCAGGTCCCAAAATTCCTTGGTGCTACGTATCTGTGCATTAAACTCTTTGAGCCGGAGCTTCTCCATTGGTTTGCTCCAGCGGATTTCAGGTTCATCGTCCTCGAGGGTGCCATAGGGCTCGATGCCAAGTTCGGACGGACGGTTGCGGAAAAAGGGAACCATCAGGAAGATCAAGCCGCCACCAAGGACGCCAACGGTCCAGAAGGTCGCTTGCCAGCCAACATTTTCCAGCAAAGCGGCCACTCCGGGAGCCATGGCTGCGGCTCCCAGGCCGCCCGCAGCCCAAAGTAATCCAACTGCAAATCCCAAACGCCTCTTGAACCACCCGTTGATTCCGGCGATCAGGGGCACCATCGCAATGGACTGAGTCGTGGCCAGCAAAACGCCGAAGACCAGGAAAAACTGCCAGAGGGCGTTAATGATTCCCAGCAAGACCATGCTAATCAAGAACATAGTACCGGCCGCAATCATCATCTTACGGGTGCCGTACTGGTCGGACAGCCAACCGGCTACGGGGGAGAAGACGGCGCCGGTAAGATAATACACTGCCAATCCGGCGCCGATGATGCCAATGCTCCAGCCGAAGTCGCCTTCTGGGTCGCTGAGCGGAGCCACCATGATTCCGGCCGCCATGCCAATAGACTGGCTTACCAACTGCACCACCACCAGCATGGCTACTATCAGCCAGGCGTAGTGCATTCTGCCGGATGAGCGGGCTGTAGGCAACAAAGTCCGAATGCGGCGGTTAACGGTGGGTATGCCGACTAGGGCCACGAGGGCAATGCCAGAGGCCAAAATTAGCAGGCTGATTATTGCCATACTGCCGACTCGGTTGCGGATGCCGTTGCTTCAAACCGGCGCCGACCCAACTGTACCACTAACTTGAGTTTAGCACTAGCAGCCATCGTGTATTGGGATGTTCCTCTCTCTGTCCCCAATTCTTCCCATCGGTGTCCCATGAGATTAATGGAAAGGGCAAGCCTTTAAGAAGGCGCCGCCCCACCAACTGTCTTTCGCAGATTCCTGGTCCAAGCTTTCTTGGCTGTTTGTCCCCGACGAATTGGCAGATGTGTTATTGACTGTTGCTGCACTACTAGTGAAGGAAAAAGTCAACTTCCTTTCCCCCCCACTCGTGTCAGCCGAAACTGCCCAGGCACCAAAGAAAATAATCAAGAAGATTATTCCCGACACCACGACGACGAACGTCATCGGTACTGGAAACCGCCGGGCTGTCAAATTAGCTCACCTCTTCCGATCAAGCTGTTTATAAAGTCCGCTGGCCCTGAGCTCCAAGTTCATCAAGAATCTCGACAAAGTCGGATCTTTCGAAGGACCATTTGTCCACGTCGCATAAGGTTCGACAAGCCTGTCCTGATCCTTCCGCTGCTCGCCCTTCGTCCGAAGGGGAAGGACGAAGGGCTCGCCACGAACGGATGGGCGGCCCTGTTTAGGAAGAAAAGCTATGCTCATTTAGCCGACTTCAACCTCGTACGGGAACACCATGTTGTTGCCATATCCGCGGCCGTCCCACTTGTTGGGGAACTCCATGGGCTGAGTCTCTCCGGCGCTGTTAGTGGCGCGGGACATAAGTGTGTAACGTCCCGGACCTTTGGGCTGCCAATTGTGCTCCCACCGGGTCCACGAATAGGCACTGGGAGGATGGATAACATCTACCGGGCCCCAATTGGTCCCCCCGTCTGTGCTAATCTCAATCTTTGCGATCGACTCCTCGCCGGACCAGGCGGCTCCTGCCAAGGTGTATCCGCTTACTGGAATAATCTCGCCGGGTAACGGGTTGGTGATAATGGACTTCACCTTCAGCTTGGTGTAATAGCGATAAGGGACTGGATTGCCGGGCTCATTTTGGGTCATGTACCGCTCGGTCATATAAAAGCCCTTGAACTCGTGGTCCAAGACATGGATGCCTGTCAGCCATTTGACCGAATTCATCCCGTACCAGCCGGACACTAACAAACGCAATGGGAAACCATGCTCTTTCGGCAACGGCTCACCGTTCATTTCATATACGAGAAGAGTGTCGGGATGATTTGCTTTATCTATGGGAAGGCTGCGTTCGTAGGTAACTTCCGCCGGGTCTTCGACAACTTCGTCGGGGCCGTGGTCCGCGCCCTCGAACATCACCTCAACGGCTGAGGACTTCACGCCAGCCAAATCCAGCACGTCGCGCAAGGAAACACCAGCCCACTCGGCATTGCCCATGATGCCATGACCTTTTATCTGCTCCATTACAGAGCTGATGCGCAGCGCCTTGGTGTAGTAATCGGGCACCGGGCTGTTTCCGCAGCATTCGAAGGTCACCTGGAAACGCTTTTGGGGTAGCTGCTTGATTTCATCGAGACTAAGGCTGATTGATCGCTCCACTTCGCCGTCCACCGTCAAGCGGTAGGTAGCGGCGTTGATATCGGGAGAGTCTTTCCAGTGATTGCGGACATAGTACAAATCGTTGGGTACGATATTTTCTTGAAGCGCTTGTGGTGGCGCAGCAAAAGTGCGCAAGCCTACGTTGGTGGGTATAAGTTGGGGCTTAACCTTCGTCCGCGTCTGCTGGGCTGCCATACTTTCCTCCCATAAAAATTAGACAGGAATTATCAGATATCAGGGAAAAATCCTTCGAATGTTAATACGCAAACATAATTACGATTACAGATATTCTATCAGAGTTTTAGTGAGAACTACTCTAGATAGCTAGTTTCCAATTGATTACTCGGATAAGTGACCATCAACTGGACCGGGGTCCACAATGCATTTATCAGCTTATGGGGCCTGCCCGGCGGGGCCAACAACGTGCAACCGGCGCGGACGGTGCGAACATCGTCATCGTCCACGATCTGAACTGCGCCGGACATGACCATGATGGCGATGTCCACGTTGTGGGAATGTAGTCGGCCCTCGTAGCCGGGATGGAGCGTCACTTCCTTGATGGTCAGGGACGTAGCGCCGGCGGCGGCGGATACCAAGGTCCGTTCCTCTTGGCGGTCAGCCACAGGCGGAGTGGCAATGGTGGTGTGCTCAATGATGGCCATGTCTGCTGGTCCTTATCTAGCTGGGCTTATTTAATGGCGATGTCGTAGCCGACAATCGCGCTGAAGTTCTTCCGCATAATATTATACCTGGGGGTGTGAGACTGTTCCCGGCCCGCAGCGTCGGTGGCCCTGGCCATGAGTGTGTATTTGCCTGCTTTTTGGGCGTCCCAAACGTAAGACCAGCGCACCCACATGTATTGGTCTTGGGGTCCTTCCAGCCGGGTCGCTTGCCAGGTTTTGCCCCCGTCCAGGCTCAGTTCCACTTGATTTATAGGCCCACCGCCGCTCCATGCATAGCCCCGCACAACATGAACGCCCTTCTTCATAGTGTCTGTGTCGTCGTTCGGTTGGGTTATGATCGACCTCACGCCGATGGTCGTAATCAACTCTTTATTGGGGTCCTCAGCTGAATCTCCGTAGTAGTAGAAATTGTAGTGATACCAGCAGGGCGCTTCGTGGTCCATCACTTGCAGCTTCCACAGCCACTTCACCGACCAGTTGCCCGACCATCCGGGGACGATTAGCCGCGCCGGAGCCCCGTGCAGATGTTCCAAAAGCTGGCCGTTTTGCGCCACGGCAATCAGGGTATCCGGGTGCAGTGCCTTTTCTAGGGGCAAGGCTTTGTCGTAGTAAAAGGGCTCGGTTCCCTCGACGGCAGTGGCCGGGATTCCTTTGTCCCAGCCTTCTCCCCTAACATGGGTAGCCTTTCCAGTGAGGCCGGCGTCGTTCAAAACAGCGGCCAAAGGGACTCCGGTCCATTCGCTGGCGCTGAGGATCATGGCCTCTGAAGTGCGGGAAGGCTTGGGGCCTTCGCCCTTAAAATACTCGAAGTAGGTGGCATCGCTACCGGAGCACTCCATGACAGTACGGACCGTGCGGCCCGGATAGCGGCGCAACATTTCGTAGTCAATGGTCAGGGGGCGCTTTACCTCTCCGGTGACTTCCAACTTCCATTGAGTGGGGTCGGCCACCGGCGGCACGTCGAAGTGCTGCACAACGTAATGGAGGTCAACAGAGGTGATCAGACCCTCCATGTCCATCATAGGCGTGCGCACTCGCACGGTGCGGCCTTGGTCATCCAGCAAGGTGACCGGGTTCATTTTTTTGGTAGGCCAGCCGTACCAACCGGACTCTGATTGTTTAGATGCGGCCTGTGGCGAATCCATCACCAGGAAATCGGGTACTACCTCGACTCCGGTAACTCGGGCTCCTTGTTGAGTGGCCATGTGTGCAACTCTCCTATGTGGCCTGTTCAATAGATTAGGTTGAACTAGGACTGTTTACCTGAGATTAGGTTGAACCAGGACTGTTTACCTGAGATTAGGTTGAACCAGGACTGTTTACCTGCGGTGTTTATGTTCGGTTGCCGAGTCGATATTATCGCCGGACCATAATCCTTGGCTTCCATTGGCCGGAAGATTTAACTCGGGTCGCATTATCCGCTCACCCTGAGCCCTTCGACAAGCTCAGGACGGGCTTGTTGAAGGGCGCTGGTTCCTCGGTTCCACGGGTCCGAGATTGTCGAGATTCTCGACGTCCAGCCTGAGCTCATCATAAGCGGTCTTGGATTCTAGCGGACACTGCTAAATTTAGCTGAATGGGTTTTAGTCGGCGGCGTACTTTTCGCCCAACTGCGTCTCCCAACGTAAGTAGTTCATCATTTCCGCCGGGTTTCTGTCGACGCCCAGGATTACCACGTCGGTAGGAGGCGCCATCACGCCGGACAAACCCTTCTCCAGGGGGAGTCCTGCTCCGCTCCAGGCGGTGATGCCCCCTTCCAAGACCGACACGTCTTTATAGCCCAGGTCCGTCAGAGTGGCGCCAGCTAAAGGAGCCATTTGCCCGTCGGCGCAGGTCACGGCTACTGGAGCGTCCTTCGACGGCGCAAATCCTTCAACTTGGAACTCCAACCAACCCCGGGATATCCAGTTGGATCCTGGAACGTGGCCTTGGGCGAATTCCGCGCTGGTATCGACGAATATGACTGCCGCTGTTTTGGAGTTGTTCAGTTCCCTGGCGGAAATGCTTTTTACTTTGGCCTTGGCTTGCTCGAGGCCTACAGGAGCGTCCGAATTCGGGCCGTTTTCTAATTCTAGGCCTGCTTCGGCCCACGCGGCGGTGCCGCCGTCGACAACGTAGACGTCTTTGATGCCGAATTGGCGGTACCAAGACGCCGTGTGGGTGGCCCTGGCTTTACCGTCGCAGCTAAAGATAATAGTGGCGTTTTTCACCACGGCCACATCGTCGGAGCGCTGGACGCATTGGCCTCCCGGGAACCACTGGAACCCGGGAATGTGCCCTTTCTCAAATTCTTCTTTGGTACGAATGTCTACAAGATAAACCGTTTCCTGGCCTCGCTTTTCCATAGCCGACTTTAGACCAGAAATATCCAAGTAGCGAACACCGTCTTCGGCGGCAATTTGCTCGGCATAACGCTCGGCGGCAGCCCGGCCTTCTTCCGAGACCTCCGGCAACTCCACCCGGTCCGCTCCCCGCTCCACCTGGTAGCCAGCCAAAACCCAACCGGATGTGCCGTTCTTGAGGCCTATGGCATCAACTCCCATCCGCTGAAGCACCCTGGTGCCCACGATGCTCCGGGTGCGGCCAGCGCAATTGATCACCACGGTCGTGTCCGGCTCCAGGTCCTTCACGACATCGGTTATACGGTAGGCCAATTCACCGCCCGGCATGCTTCGGCCTCCGGGTATGGCAAATCGCTGGTATTCTTCCGGCGTGCGGGTGTCTAAGATCACTATTTTGTCGCCACGGTCAATCCGCGCCTGCAATTCGGGAGCGTCAATCTCCGGCACATGATGGACTACCTCCATCTTTTCCCCGTAGTCCTTGCTGGGGACATTGGTGCCCCATTCAGTGGGCAAGTCCAAAGTGGTCCAGGTGTTTATGCCACCTTCCAAAACAGACACGTTGGTATAACCCATGGCCTCCAAGGTGCCCGACGCAACTTGGGCGCGCCTTCCATCGTCATCGCAGACGACAACCAGAGCGCCTTTGAAGGGCACGGCGGAAGGCATCTGGAACTCCAGGCGGCGCCGGGGAATCAGGCTGGAACCGGGAATGTGGGTACTGTTGTACTCGCCGGCTTCCCGAACGTCGATCAGGGCGAAGGGTGCATCCCCAGCGAACAGGCCCTTTAGTGTCTCAGCCGATGTCTTTGTGGCCATGGTCTATTACTCCTCGAGTGGTGTATGACTGCATTATTCCTGGATTACGTTGTGATTTATCAACCCCAGATGGGAAGCGGCGGTGATCCCAAATAAAGATAAGCCCGCGAATAGCGGCCCTGCCACTCTCGCTGCCGCACCACCCCGAGCTCATTATCACTAACTAACAGGCATAAACTAAATGGGACGAATGTGAGTTATCACCCTTCGTCCCCGGCAAACCAATATTGAATTTCCGAGAACCTTTAACAGTTGTCGTAGCCGCCGGACCGGAACCCTATCACTCTATTGGTTTCCAAATCGTAGCGGTGGCGGTCGATGCCCCGCAGGTCATCGCCGTACACGTGAATTTCTACAGTAGGGCGGTCGGTGTGGTTGTCCATCTGGTGAATTTCGTCCGTGTCGGGCACCAACAAAGTGATGTCGCCGGGCTTAAAATTGGCTTTGCGGTCTAACTCCAACTGGGCGAACCCCTCTTTGGAGCGATCGTCAATCCGCTGGTAGCGGGTCTCGGTCAAGGTATTGTTTAAGATGCCGATCATTCCCCAGGTAAGATGGTCGTGTGGGCCAAGATGCTCACCGGGGCCCCAAACAACGGCCGTCACCGAAAGTCCGCTCTCGCCCTGGTATAGGAGGTAGGTGCCGTGGTTGGGACGCCGTCCACCGACAGCGGGTAGCCGGTAATTTTCGGGAATGACGTTCTCGTTGCTAACCAGCCGCTCCAGCAAAGACGAGCCAGCATCGAAGATATTATCTTGGTCCGGCTTGCTCTTTAGCAGGCTCTCCATGTCCGATGTAAATTCATCAAGAGAATACTTTACTATCGTCATACTCCTCCAATTGTTTCCAAAGATCGCGTTGCCAAAGATCCGTCCCACCGTAAGTTGCAACGAATGGGTGCCAGGTCCATCGTGCTTAATTCGAAGCTAAATGAGTGAGTCTGATTATGTTATGGGTTATCCCAAGTGTCAAGCGATTCCATAGATGTATTTAAGTGGGGGAGAATGGATAAAACTAGGAGGCTGGCGCCAGCGCCGGGGGCAATTTCTGGTGCGGTTAAAACCGGTGATAGAATAGTTGAAACAGGTTCGTAGATCAGTCGCCGCGCGTTAGCAAGGAGCCATTGGGTTGGATGACGAAGAATTTATCCAACGTATAGTTGAAAAAATACAGCGTTTGACCGGGACTCGGGTGGAAGTAGAAGTCGACAGAGAGGATGGCGGTAAACTGGAAATCGAGTTGAACGGGGAGGTACCCAGGGTGGTGTTGGGCGCCAACGTTTTCCAGTATGCCGGTTTCGCCCGCATGTGCGTCGAATACGCCGTGGCGTCTATTAAGCAAGACCGGCCCATAGACGTGCTGGAATTTCACCTGTTACTAGCCCGTAACTAAGTCTTGGCTATTAGCTCTAACTTTCACCTAACGCAAGCAGATGGCGCAAAACGAACCGATACCCCCCGATTTGGAACCCCCTTGGTACTATCAGAGATGGTTCCTCATCCCTGCCTTCGTCTTTGGAGCCCCCCTAATTTCCCCTCCGTTTGTGCTGTGGCCGGTGTGGGCTATCCTGATTTTGCGTTCACCTTGGCACAACAATGTTCTGCTTAACGGACTAGCTTGGGCGATGCTAGTCACGGGCGCTGTGATGGGGTATAAAAACGCTCAGGGAGAAGGCGGTGTGGTGTTCGCTGTGGCGTCTGTAGTCCCAGGGGTCATGGTCACCATTATTACTCAGGTCATGTGGACCCGGTTTCGGCTGGAGCACGGCTTGGTCGTGGAAAGGCCAAACCCGCCGGAGGAGCCGCCGGAACCCTCAGATAGTTTGCGAGACACCCAAGACACCGATAATGAAGAGGAGTCCACGGAGGAACGGAGGTTCCGCCGTTCCCAACGCCGTAGGAGTTCCCGTTCTGGCCGTTCTCCCCGTTAGTGCCGGATGGGAAAATGCATTCGGTCTAACATCAGCTTAATCCGGCCGCCAGCAATGACCTATATACTCACCAGCACGTTAGCCGAGGCCACCGTTTCACCCGATTGGTTTTCAATAATCACCCGGCATTCAACTAACCGAAGTTCTTGCTCTACCCGCTTGTCCACCACTGAGCCGGACAAGGCCAACGTGTCACCGAGATTTACGGGTAGAAGGATTTCCAGTTTCAACTGGCTTCCTTCTTTGGAGTCAAAGTCGGAAACAAGGTTGGAAACAAGGTTGGGCTGCTGAAACCCTTTTTCCAACAATTCGGCCACGTATTCCGCAAAGGCCATGCTCCAAACTGAGTCGGTTTGCGCCGGTGACTTCTCCCCTGATTCGGCGGACTCGTCAGAAGACGCGGTGGGCGATTGTACATCGCCAAAACGCTGGATGGATTGTTCCGTCTCCCATTTGACTAGGATGGGCAGTTCATCGCCCAGCGATACCGTTTCGAAAGTTGTTGTTTTGGCCCATAAACGAGGCATATTTTCAGATATCCGTGCAACGCTTCTTGATAATTCTACATTAGAATTCTACCTTGGATCGGGACATTGGGTTGGACGAAGAATGACAGTGCTGTGGGGAGCCACGTCCGGCCCGTGGCGCCCAGGATTGGAAATTGAGAAAATTAGACTAGCACTGGATGGGCCATGCTTCAATCAAACGTATTTAAGCAAACGTATTTAAGAGAAATATTTAAGGCGGGCGTTTCAAAATGATTGAGGCTAAATGACATAAATTAGGCGTGAATCATCCAGCCTACAACAAACTGCCTATAAGTCGATTTTTCGCTGTACTGAAGTAGGTTTTAGTTACCTTATAATATCTGGTAGTAACGCGCCCCCCACATAGTCTTTGGGCGTATTCATGAGCAGGAGGTTAGACCAAAGCACAGGGCCAATGACCAAATAATAACCAATTTTTGGAGGCGCCAATGGCAGAACAGGAACCGGCGTGCCGGAAAGGAATGGTGGTTTTCGCCCACGCCGATGATGCGGAGTGGGGTTGCTCCGGTACAGTAGCCAAATGGTGCGCTGAGGGTTGGGATGTGGTGTATGTGGTTTGCACCGATGGGAGCAAGGGAAGCGCAGACCCGGATATAACCAGCAAAAGTCTGAGCGAAATTAGAGAGCAGGAACAGAGGAATGCAGGCAGCGTTCTTGGACTACAGGATGTTGTTTTCCTGGATTACGAAGACTCAATGTTGGAACCGAGTCTGGAGCTCCGGCGGGATATAACCCGGCAAATACGAATATATAAACCCGAAGTAGTAATCTGTGGGACACCCATGCGTCGGCTTTCATACAACGGCTACTTGGGTCATCCGGACCACATCGCCGCCGGAGAAGCGGCGTTATCAGCCGTTTTTCCATCGGCAAGGGACCGATTAACTTTCCCGGAACTGTTGGATGAGGGCCTGGAGCCCCACAACGTCAGTGAAGTTTGGGTCATGGACCACCATGAGCCGGACAAATTCGTGGACGTTTCCGGCTACATGGAAACCGCCATCGAGGCTTTGAAGCAGCACGAAACCCAGGTCACCAGCGACGATGTGGGTACCCATATGAAGCAGTGGCGGAGCCGGACCGGCGAAAAGGTCGGATACCAATACGCCGAGGGGTTCCGGCGCTTTCATCTAGGATAAACTCTGGTAAGACAAAACACGGGGCTCATTGCATTGCCGCCGCGGCTCCGTGGTCCATAAAAATACCCTTGCTCCCAGATCATGAGAGCAAGGGTATTCTCCTTTCTAGTCCGAAGCCGGTTATCCCGAGCCCGGATGCTGGGTAGAGATGGCTAGGCTTTGGTGGCCACGACCTTAACGCTGGCAACGTTTAAGGGCATGCCTTCTTCTTGGTCGAACTTCACCTTTTCTTCGGTGATTTCCAGGTTCACGAAGCCGGCTTTGCGCAAACGACCCAAGTAAACGTCTCTATCCTCGGCGCCGGCGATGCATGCGGCCCAAGCCTCGGGGTCAGTCCTGCTCGGCCCATCCGAGCTGAGGGACATCATATCCGAAAGGTGGATCCTTCCACCCGGCGTCAATACCCGGTAGGACTCGCTGAATACGGCGTCCTTGTCGGGAGATAGGCACACCACGCAGTTGGAGATAATAACGTCCACGCTGGCATCTGGAATTGGCATTTCCTCCAGTTCGCCTTGGATGAACTCGACGTTGGTCAAGCCCAAGTTGGCTTGGTTCTTGCGGGCCAGTTCCAGCATATCCGGTGTCATATCCAAGCCGGTCACATGGCCGGTTTCGCCAACCTGTTGGGCGGCTAGGAAGCAGTCGATACCTCCACCGGAACCCAGGTCCAGCACTCGCTCTCCCGGCTTGAGACCAGCCAAGGCCGTTGGATTGCCGCACCCGGCGGAGGCCGCGACCGACTCGGCAGGCAAACCCGCTATTTGACCTTCCTGGTAGAGTTGCAAGGCTCTGTCCAGGTCTTCGGGTCCACAGCAGCCCGGCGCATCGCAGGACGCTCCGGACACGTCCACAAGCTGGATGATGCCCTTGGCTTCGGCTGCGGGGCTGGAAGCCACTTCGGTGGTTTCGCCGTGAGCTTCGCCGCAGCAACTGGGCGCGCAGCACGCCTGATTGTTGGTTTCTGAGTTTGAGTCCGCATGAGATTCGCCGCAGCAACCGGGGTCGCAGCAGGCTTCCTCTTTTTGATCCTGGTTGGCCTCTGCGGCAAATGCTTCTGATTGTTCGATTACCCCTCTGGCCCTGGCGCCGTAACGCTCGCGGACTAGTTTTTTAACTTCTTCGGAATTTGTAGTCATAATTAACCTCCTAATTTTCTCCGAAATTTCCCGTAATTGGTCTGATTCCGGGACCTAATTCTGACCCGCCACTGCAGTTGGTTGGCCCAAGGCTTGGGTCACGGAATCGTTAATTGTGGGCAACATTTTCTCCCAGACCCGGGCGGCAGCCCGAAAGGCCTCTTCACCTTGGGTCGTAAGCCAGCAAACCCGGCGGCGCCGGCCTTGGTGTTCCTCGTCCCGGCACTCCACGTAGCCACTGTCCAAGAGCTCTTTCATAGTCGAGTAGACCATGGCTTCTGTCGGCTCGCAGCAACCTTGGCAGGCGGCGCGTATGGCCAGGTTGACTCCATAGCCGTGGACCGGGCCCTTTTCCAACTCTCCCAACAACAGAAAGCGGCACAGGCTGCGTTTGACCAGGTTTTCCCAATAGGCTTCGGTTTCCATCATGATTAGTTGTTCCTTTATATTTCGGGTAAATCATTCACCCGTAATTTTCGTCGGAAGTATGCTAAACCCGATTCATACTTAACGGGCTGATACTTAACCGGCCATATACTTAAGCTTGTTGAGTATACTATTATCCGCAAAGTGGGATGTCAACCCCCCCAATTTTCCATGTTGCATACCACAGGCCTATCCGTCATTCTTGCCCGGCTTTTACCTGGATTTCTTATGTTAGAATTGCTGGGCGCAGGCTGGGGCGCTGAACTGATGGCGCTGCGCCAGTTTACCCAGGAGTTTGGTTTTAAGAGATGAAGGTTACGAAAGCCACCACGAAAGTTCTGCATACTCCAGCAGACAGTCCATTGGCCCTAGGAGTACCAGACAACAACGCAAAACGAGCCTTCGTTACGTTGGAGATGGAGACGGACGAAGGCATAGACGGCATAGGCTTGACCTTCATCCCGGCTTTGAATGCCAGTCCTTTGCTCCCGGCGTTAAATTCGGCAGTGGACTCCTTGGCCCAGATGGTGGTGGGCCAAGACCCAATGCCCGTGGAAGCAATTGCGTCAAACCTAATGGAAGCGGCCAGCGGTTCCGGCCCAGGCGGCATTTTTAGCCTGGCGCTTTCGGCGGTGGACATGGCATTGTGGGATATCAAAGGCAAAGCGCTGGACCAATCAGTCTGTTCCCTCTTGGGCGGCTACAGGAATAGGATGCCCACCTATGCCAGCGGTGCCCTGATGCGCACCCAGAACTTGGAGAGCCTGGCCGAGACGGGCCCACATCTTATGGAAATGGGTTTCAAGCAGATGAAGACCCAGTTGGGCGGCGAACCAACGGTGGCGCGGGAATTGGAGCGCATCAAAGTGCTGCGGGACGGAATCGGTGATGACATCGACCTGATGTGCGACATCAACCAACTTTGGGACGTCAATCAGGCTATAGACATAGGCACCCGTCTCGAGGATTATCATCTGTTTTGGCTGGAAGACGTGGTCGCCCATGACGACTACCAGGGGTTTGCCAGGGTGGCCGACGCTTTAACCACGCCCATAGCCGCTGGAGAGTATCACTACGGTGTTCGTCCCTTCCGGCACATGCTGGAAGCCCGGTCCATAGACATAGTGATGATCGATCTTCTGCGAGTGGGAGGCATTACCCAATGGAGGAAAGTCGCAGGTATGGCCGAGGCGTTCAACCTGCCCGTGGTCAGCCACTTGGTACCCGAAATCCACGTTCAGCTAATGGCTTCAATCCCCAACGGCTTGACGGTCGAGTACATGCCCTGGACCCTGCGGTTGTTCGAGGAGACGCCGGAATTGGACGGCGGCGACATCATCGTTCCCGACAAGCCGGGTCTAGGCCTCAAGTTCGATCAAGACGTAATCAAGAAATTCCAAGTAGCTTAGCCGTCTGGGTGGCATAACTGCGGTCCTTATAGCTGAATGCTGATTGCTGACCGCTGATAGCTCCTAAATAAGATCAAAATTCGGAGGAACAAGATGATTTCACAGCTTCGTATCTACACCATTAACCCTGGGATGATGGATTCTTGGCTTAAGCTCTTTGAGGAGACCATTAGGCCGGTGCACAGCAAGTTGGGCATGCCGGTGGAGCGCACCTGGGTAAATGCCGAGGCCAATGAGTTCGTCTGGGTCCGCAGTTTCAAAGACGCTGATGAAATCAAGGGGAAAGAGGAGGCCTACTTCGCCTCCGATGAGCGAAAGGCACTAGGCGACATTCCCCAACAGCACATCGTAAAAATGGAAGTCCGGGTAATCGAACCGGTGTTGGTGGGAGCGCCGGATTAGACTGAGTTATTTACCGCAGAGATCGCGGAGAGCGCAGAGTTAAACAAAAATACCCATGGTTCTGCGTTCTCTGCGCCCTCTGCGGTTAAAATTCCGTCCTAGAGTTCTTTCCGCATTTCCACGTGGGGGATATCCACTTCTAAGAATGTGTCCCCGTGTTGCTGGTAGCCGTGGGCGGCGTAGAAGCTTTTGACGTACTCTTGGGCGTGCAGAACAGAGTGGGTCAGCCCTTGTTTGCGTGCGAAGTCTTCCAGAAAAGTCAAGATTTCTCCGCCCACGCCTTTCCTCCGCCATGGGGCGTCCACAGCCATCCGGCCAATGTGCGCGCTTCCGTCGTCGGCCCAAACCAGCCTGCCGGTGCCTACAACGCTGCCGTCAGAGACGGCGATGGCGTGGGTGGCCGTGGCGTCGGCCTCGTCCAGTTCTTCCTCGGGAGGAATGGACTGCTCGTCAACGAAAACACGGAAGCGCACCGCGATGGCCGCTTCCATGTCCTCTTCGCTTTCCACCTGCTTAATGTTTAGGTTGTCAGCCATCAGTTGATAGCTACGAGTAAACGATCGCGCCGCGGCCTATCTCACCTTTGTCCATGTCCCCGTAGGCCTCATTTATCTGGTCTAGGGTGTAGTGGCGCACCACTAAATCGTCCAGTTTAAGCTTGCCCGACAAGTACATGTCCGCCAGCTTGGGCATGTCTGTCTGGGAACGGGCCGAGCCGTAGTAGGTACCCCGGATGGTCTTTTCGTTGCGAACGATGTCCACTGCGTTGATGGCCGCTTCGGCCCCGATGGGAGCGATGCCCACCACGGTCATGGTGCCGCTCTTGCCGGTCATGTCATAAGCGGTTTTTACGGTCTCGGCTGAGCCAAAAACCTCGAACGTGTAGTCGGCGCCCCTTCCGTCCGTAAGTTCCTTGACTTGCTCGACGGGATCGCGGTCAGCGGCGTTAACCGAGTGGGTTGCCCCAAACTTCATGGCGAACTCCAACTGGCTCTCGCGGATGTCTACGGCGATAATTTTGGAGGCGTTTACCAAGGCTGCGCCCATGATCACGTTCAAGCCCACTCCACCGCAACCAACCACGGCGACGGTGCTGCCGGGCTGGACGTCGGCGGAAAATATCACTGCGCCCACACCCGTGGGTACGCAGCAACCGATCATGGCGGCCTTGTCCATGGGTATTGGCGTGATAGTAGGCACGCAGCCAGCCTCGGGGACCACCGAGTACTCGGAGAAGCAGGCGACCTTGCCCATATGGTGAATGTATTGGTCTCCTTTATGCAGGCGGCGCGTGCCGTCGTACATGAATGGGCCTGTGGCGCCGTGGCTGTCGCAAATGTTGCCGTGGCCCTCTATGCAGGACTTACAACGGCCGCAGGCAGGAACGAAAGACAATATCACCTGCTGTCCCGGCCTTACCGAGGTCACCCCCGGTCCGACTTTTTCCACAGTGCCGGCGCCTTCGTGCCCCAGCACCACGGGTAGAGCTATTGGAGCGTCGCCGTGCATGAAGTGACGGTCACTACGGCAGATGCCAGCGGCGCCCACCTTAACCAGCACCTCACTTTCTTTCGGTTCGTCTAATTCAACTTCTTCAACCACCAAGGGTTGACCTACTTCGTAAAGAACGGCAGCTTTGGTTTTCATGGTATTTAACTGGGCCTCCTAGATATGGGAATCGGTGGTAATCATGCCCCGCAGGGCGATTTCTGTCAATGGCTTAGTAGCCGTCAGTGGTCAGCGGTCAGCCTTTCCGGCCGGGATCGGGCCCGCTCCATCAATGGCCGCATGCCCAGTTCGGTGGAAATAGCTAGGGATTCATCCAGTAGGGAGATGGCCTTGGCCCGGTTATCGGAGGCCGTTGTGTCTGAGCTTGTCGAAAGGTCAATTAACAAATCGGCATAGTCGCAGCAGGTCCAGGCCAGTTCGGGCCGGAAGTCCGCTTTCCGGCAAAAAGCCAGGGCATCTTCAAAATGGGCGGCAGCGTCGTCCAGCTTGCCAGTGGTCTTGGCCAAGAGGCCCAGCACCCGGTCCACGCTGGCGTGAAGAATAAAGGTGCCCGCTAATTCCTTTAGGATGGCGTATTGCTCACCCGCCGGGATTGGGTCTACATTCATCACTGATGTCAAGGCAGCGCCGATTCTCGCCCAAGTCGCAAAATACGGCGTTGCGGACGGTGAGGAAAGGACAACGTTGATTGAATCCTCGCCTGCACTTTGCTGCTTTACAATCCCGATTATTCTCCTACTCACAGGGGATACAAGAGCCAAGGATGCATGTGCGGTATTGGGCCCAGTTTCGGATTGCCGGACGACATTCTCCAATCGCTCCAGGTGGATATCCACTTGGTCTTGATTGCCGACATTCGCCTCCAAAACTATCCGCAGGTTCAGGAGTCGCGGGTCAAGTGGCAACAAGTCCAGACCGCGTTGGGTCGCGTCACGGGCTGATTCCCAGTCGCCTTAAAGCAGGAGCAGGCCAGCAATCCTTTGATGTGCAGACGCCAACCAGTAACGGTCCCGCAATTTCTCTGCTGGTCCCAAGATTGCCGAGGCTTGGCGCCCGAGCTCTTGTATGTCGCCCAAGGCAGTTCAACTTGAACACGCCCAATATCGTGCGGCTACCTCGGCCCGAGGGTCGGAGGATGCGGACGCCAAGTCGATTGCCTTAAGACTGCTTTTCAGAGATTCCTCAAATTGGTGATGCCACAATTCGACTTGGGCGGCAAAGCCAAGCGTTCGCATTTCCAGAGCTGTGTTTCCTTCCCGCCTTGCGATGGCGAGTGCCCGCACAAAAGACTCCCGCGCGCTGTCGTAGTCGCCGTCCGCCATACCCTGGACGTTCCCATGGTATGAATGGAGCCTGCCCGCTTCAAGAGATTCATCTGGAACGAGCCCTAAGGCCCGCGTGATGAGCCCGCTGGATCGTGCCCTGTATTCACTAAGTTGAGGGAACGGAAATTCGGCTATGGCAACTACGCGGGCCGTATCACCCACCGACGCGTAGTAGTCAAAAGCCCGGCTAAAACTTTGGTGGGCTTTTGGCATTTCGTGTCTCGTCAGGGTAGCAGCTTGGGCACGGCCCAACCCAAACAACAATGCCGCCGCCACGCCATCTTCAGCAGATTCAGAATCTTCGAGAGCTAAGCCTTGGGCCGCAATTCCCCGCAGGAAATGCGCGTGGGCCTCCTCGTGGGCGTATGCGTCTAAGGCCCTCTCTCCGGCAAGCTGCCAGTAGTAAACAGCTTGCTCCATGAGACCAGCCTCGGTGTAATGATGGGCCACCATCTCCGGCTCGCTCTCCACCAGCTCAGGAAATCTTTTTTCTAACGACGTCGCAGTTCGCTGGTGATACTGCTGTCGTGTTGACCGGAGCAGCGTTTCATAGGCGGCATCTTGAATTAGAGCGTGTTTGAAGGTGTAGATTGCGTCTGGCGGCGAGCCTCTCTGATATAGGAACTCGGTGTCTACCAATTGTTGAAGGTGACTCCGAAGCGTATCTTCGCTCAATGGAGAGACGGCTTGCATCAGCTCGTAGGAAAACTCTCGTCCCAGAATTGCCCCAAGTTGGACAACCTCCCGTGCGAGAGAAAGCTTATCCAGGCGGGCCGTCAATGAGTCTTGAAGTGTGGAGGGTATCGCCAGCGGCGGCAGCGGGCCCGTTAGCTCGTAGTGATCATCTGCTACCTCAACTAAGCCCGACTCCAACACCATGCTGATTAACTCTTCCACGAACAAAGGCACCCCATCACTCTTGCTGGTCACTTGAGTGATAATTTCCGCCGGCAGACTCTTGCCTCTGGTTAGCCGGTCCACCATATCGGTTGCCAATCTTCGTGTCAGCCGGTTCAGCAATACAGGAGTTACGTAGGCGCGGGTGCCCCAGGGCGGCGAGAATTCCGGGCGGAAGCTGAACAATGCCAAGACTCTAGCAGTGGGAGCTTGATCCATCAGAAGTCCTAAAATGGCCAGCGTCGAAGGGTCGGCCCAGTGCAGGTCTTCCACGATAATAAACGCCGGCCGGCCTTCGGCGGAATCCAGAAGCAGCGCTACTAGCAGTTCAAGTGTTCTTGTCCTCTG
The DNA here is from genome assembly GCA_002816455.1 of SAR202 cluster bacterium Io17-Chloro-G4. GTDB lineage: Bacteria > Chloroflexota > Dehalococcoidia > Lucifugimonadales > UBA3495 > UBA1141. The sequence continues at coordinate 64,868 of MUCR01000012.1, forward strand.
TGCTTCCGGGCTCAGTGTAAGCGGTGAAAATCGTTCATCTAGTTGCAAGGACAATAATCCGGACAGAAGCTGAACTCCCTCGGCCGGTGGAAAATCTTGCGTAGCGAGCACGCCTTCCAGCTTTCGCAGCTTATCTGCGGACGAGTCTTCTCGTCTAATACCAAGCCACGATTCTAGATATTCCGCAAATGGATGGAGGGCGCTGTTTTGATGGTAGGCAGAGCATCGGAGGTGTCGAAAACTGATCGGCTCCTCGCTCAGCCGTTCAGTCAATGCATCGATCAAGCGGGACTTGCCTATCCCAGGCTACCCGTTCAGCAACACCACCTGGCCCAAGCCTTCTTTGGCCTGTTCCCAGCGGTCCAGCAGCAGCCCCAGTTCCTGCTCCCGCCCCACCAATGGCGTGAGTTGTGTGGCAGCGGCAGCTACGTCGAAGCGAGTTCTGGCGTTGCTTTCCGACAAAACGCCAAATAATTCCGTGGGCGCGGAAATGCCTTTAAGTTCGTGGAACCCCAAAGCCTCGATTAAGAAGAACCCTTGGATCAAGTTGGCGGTGATGTCGCTAACTACCACCGTGTTTGGTTCAGCCGCCTCCTGCAACCTGGCGGCGATGTTTGGAGTCTCGCCGACAATGGCCATGTGTTCTAAGGCACCGCCACTGCCCATCTCTCCAGCAACCACCAATCCGGTGTGGACTCCAATGCGGACGGTCAATTCCAGACCTTTATCGGCTTTAAGATGGTAGTTGAGCGCCTTCATGTCGCCTAGGATGGCCAGTCCGGAACGGACCGCGCGCTGAGGGTCGTCTTCGTGAGCTTGAGGGTAGCCGAAGCAGATTAAAATACCGTCCCCTAGATACTTGGCGATGTGCCCTTCAAATCGAGCAATAGCCCCAGCGCACACTTCTTGGTAGCTACGAATGACTTCCCTGAGGTCTTCGAGGTCCAGTTGCTGGGACAGAGAAGTAGAGCCCTGGAGGTCGCAGAACATGACGGTTAGCTGGCGGCGTTCGGCTTCCGGGGCGACCTGGGGGGACAGCGGAGATGGGGCGGCAGAAACGTCAGGAATGGAAAACGCAATTCCTTTGGTTATTGTGGGCTGCTGCGATGGGTCAACCGGTGTGCCGCAGGCGTTGCAAAATCGAGATCCGGGAGGCAATTCATTCTCGCATTGAGAACAAACCAGGGGCATGGGGTCGCCACATTCCAGGCAGAAATTTGACCCGGCTGGATTTTCTCTTGCACAAGCGGAGCAGCGCATGTGTTGCCATCCCTTGCTTGATTGGTGGGAGTGTAACAACGCCAATGCAGACGGGTCAACGAAAGAGAGGGCAGGGCAAGAGGCTGACCGCTGACTGCTTAAAGCTGATAGCTCGCCGGCTATTCCTCGATTTTTTCCAATGGAGCGAAACTAAGCAGCAGCCGTTTGACCCCGACACCGTCGCGAAATTCGACGGTTACTTGGACGTCCCCGGCATCGGGTTCCCATCCGGTGACCACACCTTCTCCGAAGACCGTGTGGCGCACCAAATCGCCCAGGTTAAGAGCCAGTCTGGCGGGCGCCGGGGAGGAGACGGTCTCCCAAGCATCCGCGCTATCCTTGATTCGCCGGGAGATGGTACGGGGAGCGGGAGTGGCCAGAGTATCTTGCGTTCCTCCGCCTGATAAGACTCCTTGGGCTATTTCTTTGTCGCGCGGGTGGGCTGGTGACATAAGCTCTTGAGGGATGTCTCTCAGGAAGCGGGAGGCCAGAGTGGGGCCGTTGCGCCCCATGAATCCACGCCTAAACGCCCGAAGCATGTACAGCAGTTTTTGGGCACGGGTGATGCCCACGTAGCACAAACGGCGCTCCTCTTCTAATTCCTCTTCGCTTTCCATGGACCGGCTGTGGGGCAGTAAGCCTTCTTCCAACCCGACTATGAAAACCACGGGAAACTCCAATCCCTTGGCTTGGTGCAGAGTTATCAACGTTATGGACTCTCCGGATTCTTCGTAGCCGTCCACATCCGCAACTAACGAGAGCCGTTCCAGCAATGTCGCCAAACCGTTTGGGGGTTCTTCGGCGTTGAATTCCTGGGCGGTGGTCCGGAGTTCTCGGATGTTCTCCCAACGCTCTTCACCCCGTCCGCCTTCGAGATCGCCCTCGTCTCTTTTAAAGTATTGCTCCAGCTTGGCGTCTTCCAGAACCCTGTCTATCAGGTCTACGACAGGGAGTTTGCTAGCAAAGTCGACCAAGCGGTCGATCATCTCCACAAAGTCGGTGATAGCATTGACCGCTCGGGAAGTCAGACTAACAGGCAATGTCTCTCCGGAGGCGTGTAGCGTAGCGAGACGTTGCATGGTGGTGTACAGGGGAATGTTCTCCCTCTGGGCCCAGTCGGCCATGTCCCGTAGTGTCTTGGCCCCAATGCCCCGGGGCGGCACGCCGATGACCCGGGCCAGGCTGACTTCATCCAACGGGTTGTGGAGCAGCCGAAGGTAGCACATCAGGTCTTTAACTTCTCGCCTCTGGTAGAACCGGACGCCACCCACCAGCCGGTATTTCATGCCCCGGTGCAGGCACGCTTCTTCCAGCGCTCGCGATTGAGCATTGACGCGGTACATGACGGCACAATCGCCTCGCTGCAGCTTTTCCTCCCGCACCAGCCGGGCGATCTCGTCTATGACGTAAGAGGCTTCTTCGCCTTCGTCATAGGCTTCGTGAATCGTTACCGGCTTGCCTTGGTCATTGTCTGTGAACAAGTCTTTGTTTAGGCGGATTCCGTTGGCTGAGATGAGTTGCTTTGCCGCCGCCAGGATCTTGCCCGTTGAGCGGTAGTTCTGCTCAAGGGAGATGGTGGTAGCGTCGGAATAGTCGTGCTGAAAACTAAGGATGTTACGGATGTCCGCCGAGCGCCAAGAATAGATGGACTGGTCCGGATCGCCCACCACGCAAATATTGTGGCGCTCTTCGGCCAGCAAGCGGGCTAGGCGGTATTGGGCCACGTTGGTGTCTTGAAACTCGTCGACCATGAGGTAGTGATAGCGTTCCTGGTACTTCTCCCGCACTTCTTGATTTTCCTGGAGCAACTGGACCGAACGCATCAGCAAGTCGTCGAAGTCGGCGGCATTGTTCCGGGCCAACAACTCTTCGTAGTGGTGGTACACCCTGGCGCAGCGTTCTTCGAAGTAGTTCTGTTGGTTCCGGGCAAAAGCGTGGGAGTCCAGCAATACGCTCTTAGCTTTGGAGATGGTGCTTCTGACGGCCTGGGGAGGAAAGTGCTTGGGGTCGATCTCGGCCAGTTCCATCGCCTGCTTGATCAACGTCAACTGGTCGTCCGCATCGAAAATGGTGTAATTGGGGGAAATGCCCACGTGGGCGCCGTCGCGGCGCAGCAGCTGGGCGCAAAAAGAGTGGAATGTGCCTACGGTAAGGGCATCGCTGAGGGTACCAACCAGCCGCTGAAGCCGGTCTTTCATTTCCCGGGCAGCCTTGTTGGTGAAGGTCACGGCGGCGATTCGGTAGGGTAGAACGTCGCGCACACGCACCAAATAGGCGATGCGGTGGGTGATGACTCTGGTTTTGCCGCTGCCGGGACCGGCGATAATCAGTAGAGGGCCGTCGACGGTCTCAACCGCTTGTTGCTGGGCCGGGTTCAGCCCCTCCAGGATTTCCATGCCTAGGGTCATGGCCGAATTATAGCATGGGGCTGAACATAACCTGGGCTGTCGGAGCGCTTAGATGCAAGGCCTGCGAACCTAAAACGACACCATTCGCTCCAGCGCTTTTAGGTCGGTGATCGTTATGCGTCGGTGTGATGTTGACAGTATGCCGAGCCGACGGTAGCTATTCAGCGCTCGGCTGATAGTCTCCCGGCTGGCGCCTACCAGGCGGGCCAATTGGTCCTGCCCCATGGGAACTTCTATGGGCCCTCCCTGTGCTTCTTCGCCGGCATAGGCTTGCGCTAGTTCCAGCAACTGCTTGGCCATCCGGGTGGGCACGTCTAAAAAGGCCATGTCTCCTAGCATTTGGTTCACGCTGCGCAGCCGGCTGGTCAATAGGCTGGTGGTTTGCGCAACCACCTCCGGGTGTTCTCGCAGGAATTCCATAAAGTCTTCCCGGTACAAAGCCAGCGTTTGAGTCGGGTCAACGGCCGTGGCGGTGGCCGAACGGTTGGAGCCATCCAGAAGGGCCATTTCACCAAAGCAATCACCTGGTTGCAGGACTGCCAGGTCCTTTTCGCGGCCGTCGTCGGAAGTGATGGATATCCTAATGTTGCCTTCTACGATGATGTGCATGCGGTCGGCGGGGTCATCTTGATGAAAGATGACTTCGCCTTTTTGATATCCTCTGCGCCGAAGTTTGCCGGACAGAGGCTCCAAATCTTCGGGCTTAAGATTGGAAAAAATGGGCACGGTGGTTAAGAAATTCGCGCTTACCATGATGAATGAGATTATACCACCCGCGCTGCTAATTTAAGCTTCTAGGCTGATTAATGACCCGGTTCGTACCATCAGGCATATTTTGTGCATGCTAGGTGGTGGTTCTTGATGCTATAATCCATTACCGCTCCGTTTTGCCCTAGTACTGTATTGGTTTGGGTTTTATTGGACCGGCGAAAATCGTTGCTTGCACCCGGCCTCATCGCTAACTTAATGCCCTAACTTATTGCCCTAGCTTATTGAAGGAACGAGGAACCATGCAAAGAATCCCCACGCAAAACTTGCGTACCCCGGGTCCCACCCCCATCCCCGACGACATCGTGGAAGCCATGTCCAACCCGATGATCAACCATCGGGGCCCGGAATTTTTGGAGTTGCTCAACCGTGTTACTGAGCAACTTAAGCAAGTTTTTATGACCACCAACGACTTGTACGTATTGACTTCCTCGGGAACTGGGGCCCTAGAAGCCTCGGTCGTGAATACGTTGTCACCAGGGGACAAAGTCCTGTCGGCCACTGCTGGCGCATTCGGTGACAGGTTCACAGACATCGCAGAGGCCTATGGCGCGGAGGTGCAGCGCCTGCAATTTGAATGGGGCGCCACCGTAGACGCGGAAGATATACGAAAATGCCTGCGCCAAGACCCGCAGATCAAGGCGGTGCTGGTGACCCACAACGAGACCTCCACCGGAATAACCCACCCATTGGCGGATGTGGCCAGCGTCGTAAAAGGGGAATTCGATAAACTGTTGCTGGTGGATGCGGTAAGCAGCCTTGCTTGCGTGCCTCTGCCGGTGGACGGTTGGAATTGCGACTTGGTGGGTACCGCCTCCCAAAAGGGATTTATGATTCCGCCCGGCCTGGCTTTTATCAGCATAAGCGAGGCTGGACATGAAGCCCAAGCCTCCGCAACCATGCCCAGGTTCTACTTCGACCTAGCAGAGGCCCAAAGCTATCTGGAACGAGGCCAGACCCCTTGGACGCCGGCTGTTTCGGCCCTGTATGGCCTGTCCCTGGCTTTGGGTAAACTCCTGGGTGAAGGCTTGGAAAACGTGTATGAGCGCCACACCAAAATCGCCCAAATGACGCGAGAAGGCATCAAAAACTTGGGATTGGAGTTGCTGGCCCAAGACGAGACCTACGCCTCGGATACGGTGACCGCGATAAAAATACCGGAGAACATCGACGGCGCAAAATTTGTTGGTATGATGCGCACGGAAGAGAACGTGGTATTGGCAGGGGGACAAGGCAAGCTTACCGGCAGGATTTTCCGCATCGGCCACATGGGCGCCGTCACCGCATCCAACATTGAGGAAGTCATGGAGGCCATAAAGTTAGTCTTGCCTAAAGTTGGGTTCAGCGCCCGTTAAGGATTTGGCATGTATTCCCAGCTACGTACGACGATAGCCACTCTCCGATTGAGCTTGGCTGAGATTGAAGACAGGGAACGGCAACTGGATGCCATGATTTCCCAGTTTCAGACCCAGTTGCGTCGTCTGCCACGCCAAGTGATTTACGGACGGACCGGACTCGAATCCTCCCTAGCCGCCATGGGCGAAATTGAAGAGCGTTTGGCCGATTCTCTAGCCGTACGCCAGCGGGTTCGTACAATCAAGAAATCAGCCACTGACGAGCTGCTGGCGCTGGAGTTAGTCGGTAAAGTAGACGAAGCCCGACGCTCCCTCCAGGACCTGAAACTAGCGGTGGGCATCTCAAGTGAGAATCCAGGGACGCCTAGCGAATCACAGCAACAAGAAATCCGGCGATTAGAGCAGTACATCGCCGAGCATAGCAAGCAAGCTGAGTGGGCAATTACTTCCGGATACCAAGAGGGAGAAGGGCGCTAGAGGCCTCGGGAGGGGTTCTAAAGCATAAACACGGGGGAGGCGTCCCGGTTGATCCGCTTTTCTTCTTGGACACCTTGGCGCAGGAATTTGGGCAAAGCGAACATGCTTCGGTGGCTCTCTCCGTCGTAGAACTTCAACGGCTTGTTAATCCGTTCCGCAAACGCATCATTTAATTGGCTGTTGTCTAGAAAAGACAGAGGAGAGTCGGAGGCCAAGGTGAAGCTCCAAAGAGTCTGGAAGGATGGCACGTGGACTTGAGCCGAGGCGGTGTGCTCGAAAATCCCGCTCAATGTCTTAGATATCGTGGTAAAGCACTCATGGTAGTTTAGTAGGCCAACTGCCCCCGACTGTGTGACCATTATTCCGCCCGGGTTTAGCTTGGCCTTGACGATTTGGTAAAACTCCTCCGTGTAGAGCAAATAGGCTGGACCAGCTTCTAAGGGGTCTACCAAGTCCATGACCATTACGTCGAAGGTCTCTTCGCAGTCCTTTAAATAACTCCTGGCGTCCTCATGGAGCAGATCCAACCTTGGGTCATCGAAGCTGCCTTGATGGTGTTGAGGCAAGAACTTTCGGCAAAGCTCTACAACTTCCCGGTCCAAATCCACCATAGATACGCTGGACACGGATTTATGGGCCAGTACCTCCCGCAAGGTTGCGCCTTCGCCTCCGCCTCCGATGAAGACGGAGCGAGGTTCTGGGTGCAGCACCATGGCCGGATGTACCAGAGCTTCGTGGTAAATATGCTCGTCCCGCTCAGTGCTTTGAGTCTTTCCGTCAAGCATCAGGCTGCGGCCGTAGAGGTCGGATTCCACTACTTCGACTTTTTGGTAGGCGGTATTGCCGGAATAGAGAACCTGCCGAACTTGGAGCATGGTTGCCAAGTCCGGGCAAACAGTTTCTAAATACCAGTTGCCAGATGCGTCCATACCCCTGCTGGAATATAATTCAAACGAGTTTGTGTCAATTAGGTGAGTCAATAGGTTTGAAACAATGGGGCGCGAGTTAACGGACCTGAATTAACCGGTAGTGGCCTTCAGCGTTACACCCCGCGATACCTCGATTATTTCCGGGTCTCGTGACTCTAGCTTCGCCACCAAGATCGCAGCGGCTTCCCTGGGAAGGAAGGCCGTGCCACACGCAAATATGTCCGCCGCGGCGTAGCCGAGTTCGGGCCACGTGTGAACCGATATGTGAGATTCGGCTATTGCCAGGATGCCGGTTACTCCCTGGGGACTAAAGCGGTGAAACGACTCACCCACTACAGTCGCGCCCACATCGTCGGCGGTTTCCGAAAGCGCTTTACGTATAAAGTCGATATCGTTTAGAAGTTTGGGGTTGCACTCCTTAAGCTCCAGCAACAAATGAATACCTAGTCCATCCAATCACCTGTCCTCCTGCATTTTTGATTGCCGTCCGAGCAGCAATCACCAATTCTAATTGCATATTCTCATGTAATCAATACCCGTATTAAATAAACCCCAAATTGACCTCCTTCAACTCGAATTACCAGTTCCAAATAAGGGCCTGGCTATTTGAAGAACTCATAAATTTTACCCACTGGACACATTCTTTTCTTGGCCCGACGACCGACGACAAAATTGCTTCTGAAGTTAAGGACTTTGCCTGGAAGAATGACTAAACCAAGCAAAATGGGAGTCTTACGCTGTGGCTGGATGCGTTTCCGGAGTACTGGCCCAATTGGTGGGATATTTCTCCAATGCTGCGATATAGGTGGAGGTGGGAGTAGATACCAAGGCCATAGCAAAGTGGGACATCAGGCGAAGGAGCGTGGGGCAGCAGGGCACTTAAGCCTAGCCGGTCGTGCCAGCGGGTAAATCAGGGGAGGGATCAGAATAAGAGTGGACGCAGATGAGCGTAAACGGGTTTACTCGTTATCGTTCCACTCAGTGTCCATGGCTTCTTCGTCGATGACGTTCTCATCGTCGTCATCATCTTCCAAGTCGTCTTCTCGAATCTGGCTGATCAAGTTTTGACCCAAGTAGACCCGGTGCTCTCCCTTCGTCTTGCTGGGGAAGGAGCACACGTTTTGGAGGCTGCTGTGGCGATAGGTTTCGCGGATTATCACCGACATTCCTTGCTGTTTGACGCTGACAATGGCGGCATCGTATTCGTTGCCGCCGCCCATTAGGCGGACCAGCCGCTGCCCCAGTTTGGGCTCGACCTGGCCTAGGTACTCGCCATCCCTGGAGTAAACGTTTAGGTTGCTATTTTCCACAACCAGGCTAGCCGGTTCGTTGGGGGCGATGCGGGCAGTCGTTTCGCTGGGAGCCGTTTTGCGCAAAACGGTGGTACCGGATTTGCCGCTCTCCTCGATAAACATGTGAGGAGCGCTGCCAGCTTTACGGCCCTCTGTAGTCGCAGCTTGGCTACTGCCCAAGCTCTCGAGGCGGACGAGGTTCTTCTTGGCTATGTTGTTGTAGGGAGCGATGCGGATGACGTTGCCCAATACCTCTCTAGCCTCGTCGTATTTGCCCAACTCCATGTACGCTTTGCCTAGCCGATTCATCGCTTCCACTTCGCCAGCGAATAGTTCCAATATCGCACGATTAACTTCGGTGGCGCGTTCCCACTCGCCCTTTAAGGCCAGATCGATGGCGTCCCGGCCCAAATCCCGCTTAAGCCTCGTGCTATTTGCAGATTGTGTTAGTTCCTTATCCATCATATCTCCAGCCAGCGGGCAACAATTTGCGAAACCCAACTCCCAGCCACCCTAGCTTCAGATTCGCAAGATTCTATTCTCTATTTCGTGTCCGTTTCGGCTGACCGGACGCACCAGCCACCCGTCTCCGCTTACTAAATATTAAATCCGAGATTTCCGCTATATTTTCCCTATGTAGTACGGGGTATACTCCACGAGAGGACTCATATCCGTATCCATGTATCGAAAATCAGCCCAATTAGCCTCAATCTTTAACAGGTTATATCTAGTTACAACAAAACTACGCCGACGGTCAAGACTTAAAAGGGTGAATTCTGAGTGATTTTTTGGGTTATTTAGTGCGTCCAATGGGTTGATGGCGTTTTTGACATCCTGCTTTGGGGATTTTCTCCCAAGATTAAGAGTGCCCACCTGTAATAACGGCTTGGTTGCGGCGTAAATATAATGGAGCGGCCCCAAGGATTGTCCCGGCTCTTGATTTTTACACCGGCCTCTTGATTTTTTCAACAGAAGCGGTAGAGAATGGAGTCGCGATCACATACTAAAAATTCTGGCTAACCGCACCTGAAATGCCGTGGAAAATCCCAAAATTAGACAACTCCTTGGCTTATGTTGCGCCAGAATGGACACCGGCGAATAGTGAGGACATAGCATGGACAAAACTGAATACAACCCGCTTACGGCGGAGGAAAGTTACGTCATCGAGCGCAAGGGGACAGAGCGCCCCTTCACGGGAGAGTACGACGATTTTTATGAAACGGGAGTCTATCTCTGCCGCCGGTGTAACGCCCAGCTATACCGCTCCGAAGACAAGTTTGACGCCCACTGCGGTTGGCCGGCTTTCGATCAGGAAATCCCTGGGGCCGTCAAGCGATTGCCTGACCCCGACGGGATGCGGATAGAGGTAGAGTGCGTGAACTGCGGAGGTCACCTAGGCCACGTGTTCGTTGGTGAGCGCCTGACCCCAACCAACGCCCGGCACTGTATAAACTCACTTTCTATGAAGTTTGTTGCGGGAAGTTCGTAGGGGGCAACGCACGGTGGCAATCCTTACAAGATAGTCTGCGTCACAGGCGTTCACTCCTCGTGATCACCGTAGAAAGGTGGGAATCTTACAGCAGCTACGGGGAGACCCAAGTCATGGCGGAGAGAGTGGGATTCGAACCCACGATACAGTTACCCGTATACCGGTTTTCGAGACCGGCGCTTTCGTCCGCTCAGCCATCTCTCC
>MUCR01000013.1 GCA_002816455.1 SAR202 cluster bacterium Io17-Chloro-G4
AATTCACTATCAGCGACCGTTGAAAACGTAATAGGGTGGCGCGTCTCCGGAGCTCCAACCTTCGTAAAATTTCTCCACGTAGGGCTGCAGCCTCTGCACCATTGCGCGGTTTTCCATGACCGCAGATTCTTGAGGCCGGGAAAAGCGGTCTTTCAGCTCCCGCATCAATTCATCCTTGTCCACCTTGGTGCTGCGACCTCCCTTTAACACCGCCTGGCCGTCGATGATAACGGTGTCCACGTGGCGGGACTTGCCCCGGTACAGCAATGCGTCGACCATATTAATGTCCGGGTCCAAGTAGGGCTCCTCAATGGACGACATTTCCAACAACACCATGTCGGCCTTCTTGCCCGTCTCCAAGGCCCCGATACGCGCTTGACCCTCGCTATCCCGAAAGAAAGTCGGCTGGGCCGCATTGACCGTAGCCATCTTGAGCGCTTGGTGGGGGTTGAACGCTGGGGCCTCCAAAGACGGTTGCCGGTGGAGCTTGGAAAGCAAGCGTATTTCTTGAAGCAGGTCGTCGTCGTCGTTGATGGCTGTGCTGTCGGTCCCCACGGAAACGTTGACTCCCTTGGCCAACATGACATTTACTGGCGCGATGCCGTTTTTCAAACGGAGGTTTGAACTGGCATTGTGGCAAACAGTGGTGTTGTTTCCGGCCAGCAACTCAATGTCGCCTTCCGTCAGCCAAACCGAATGGGCGCATGACAACTCGGGACCCAAGAAACCCAGGTCATTCAGGTGGGCCACCGGAGTCTTGGACCAAGTGCGCATCCCGTATTCCTTCTGGTAAAAACTCTCGACCAAGTGGATGTGGATCCCGGTCCGGTATTTCTCGGCGTACTCTTTGGTTCGAACTAGAAAGTCGTCGGACACCCACTGCACGTTACTGGGACTGACCAGCACTGTTACCTTGCCGTCGGGGTCTGCCCAGTACTCGCCGTGCATTCTTTCAAAAAGCCCGAAATAGTCCTCTTCAGAGATGTCCGACCCGGCCAAAAACTTCCTCACACCGGCGGCCAAGTCGCCGGGCAAAGCCGACAAGAACGATTCATCGTCGCCGTAGACAACCCGGTTTTGGCCCCGGTAATACACTGAGAAAGCCGTCCTCATGCCCGAGTCGCCGAAGGCTCGCAATATCTCCGACACATCGTCTTCCAGTCCCGACACCGGCGTTTGCGGGTGGTTGTACATTACAGAGGTTGTGCCTGACTCGATCATCTGGATTGCGGTGTAAAGGGTCATCAGATAATGGTCGTAAGACCGCCTGCCCCAACCGGCCAGAATCCAGGTCTCCAAGCAATCGTCACAACTACCCATCTGGAAGGTAGTCACACCCCTGCCGTGATGGTGGGTATTGACTAAGCCGGGGAAAACCAGGAAGTTGGGTCCTCCAATCACCTCGTCGGCTTGCGTTGTTTCCTTCAGCTTTTCATAAGGCCCAACGTCCACAATGACACCGTCCCGTTGGAAGACGGCCCCGTCGGTGATTACCGTGCTCTCGCTGGCATCGGCCCCAGCGCGGCAAATAACGTATTTCCCCCGAATCAGCGATGAAGCCATGGTGAGCCTCCTGGAATATTCGAATTTCCACCGTCACACCGGCGAAGGCCGGTGTCCAGAAACTTTTGAAGTAGAGACGTGTTCTGGATTCCGGCCTTCGCCGGAATGACGGGTGCCCTCTTTGTGATCGTCGATCGCCGATTAGTTTGCAGCGATCGGACACGGACTTGGGTTACACGTGACGGGAGGGCAGGCCCGCCAAACTGGCCCAATAATACTCTCTCCACGGGATATTCCGCCACAATATTTGTTTCACCGGCTTTTTTGTCCTAAACTCCATCAGATTCACAAATAAGACACAAACATTTTGATAAACACGGAGGCGCTTGATGGCTGGACTGGAAGGCAAAATAGCCTTGATTACCGGGGCTGGGGGCATGCGCGGGGTGGGCCGGGCCACCGCCCTGAAGCTGGCGGGGCTGGGGGCCAACGTGGCGATTACCGACGTACACCGGGAAGAGCGCGACCTGCCTCCAGCAGAAGTTAGGCTGGGATGGCGGAGCATCGACACCGTAAGCGAGGAAGTCTCCGCTTTGGAACGCCAAGCGCTTCCGATTTACTGCGACCTAGGTGAGCCTAGCCAGATTGAGGCCATGGTGGACCAAGTTATCGACAAGTACGGGCGTATAGATATCCTGGTCAACAACGCCAGGGCGATCATCGGACGGGACAAGGTCCCGGTCACCGAGCTGTCTCTGGACGTTTGGGAGCACTTCCTGGCTATAAACACCACCGCCGTATTCCTGTGCACCCAATTCGTGGGCCGGGAAATGGTACGCCAGGGTGAAGGCGGCCGTATCATTAACATCGCCTCCAACGCCTCCAAGCAGGCCAGCGCTACCGGCGCCGCCTACTCGGCATCCAAGTTCGCTGTCTTGGGATTAACCCAGGCCTCAGCCTTGGACCTAGCGCCCCACAAAATCACGGTGAACTCGGTGTGTCCTGGACCCATCAATACCGACCGCATGTCATATTGGGAACAGGACCGGGCCCAAGAGTTGGGAATCACCCAAGAAGAGTTCAGGGGCCGGATCGTGGACGAAGCGGGCCGAAACAGCCCGCTGGGCCGGATTGCCGAGGCTGAGGACGTTGCCAACGTGGTGGCCTTCCTGGCGTCGGAAGAAGCCAACTTCATCACCGGTCAAGCCTACAACGTCAACGGAGGACTGCTTTTCCACTAGAGGCCGGACCGTGTCATTCCGAGGGAGGCTAGTGACCGAATCTCCCCCGATCACATCGGGGCGAGTCCTCGACCACGTCGGGGAATCTCATGGGTCCTAGGAAAGGCTCTTTGCATTTCGCAGGATGACGGGCGCCTGATTTGCTAACTAGCCGGTTCAGACACCGGGCGTTCCCGGACCATCAATGTGACTGGCACTGCCAACAGGGACATGGCCAGCAACACGACGAACCCACGGTCGTAGCTGCCCCACTGGTCGAAGATCACGGCACCGACCAGGGCTCCCAAACCTCCGGATATTTGGTGGACCATGGAAATCGACCCCGCAACCACGCCCAGTCGGGCTTGGCCGAAAATCGCACCCGCAAATACCACGGTAAGTGGCGCTGTAACAAGAAAGGTGAACCCGTAGAGTAGGGCAAAAACCGCCACCGCGACGGTATCTTGGAAAAAGAGAATGAAGGCGAATACAAAAATTCGCAGCAAGAAGCAAAGCAGGGTGGGAAGGCTGGCTCCGAATGCGTCGGCCAGTCCTCCCGACAGAAGCACCCCCGCCAAACCCATCAGCCCCATCCACGCCAGGAGATTACCGGCGAGGACTGTTCCCACACCTTGGTCTTGGGCAAAGGCAACCACATGAGTCGCCACGAAAAAGTCCTGGAACCCGCAGATGGCGTAGACAATCACCAACAAAGTCAGTTGGCGGGAACGTAGAATCCTTCCAAGAGACCTGACGGTCGGCCCTCTCCCTTCGGCCCCGGAATTCGGGCGGTCGCTTCCCGGTGAGGGTTGGGAACCAGTGGGATTTGGACGGGAACGCACCGCAAAAAACACCACCGGGGCCAGCACCGCCACCGTAACGATGCCCAGGGTGGTAAACGCAGCCCGCCAACCGAGAGTCGCCAGAAACGCCGCCAGCAGTCCAATAATGACCAACTGCCCGATGGCCCCGCCAGAGACGGCCACGCTGACCGCTATGCCTCTCCGCCTTTCAAACCACCGGCTAATCATGACGCCTACAGGCAGATTGGAAATGCTTGCGATGCCCACGCCGTAAATCAGTCCGTACGCTACAAACAACTGCCAGGGCTCGTTCACACGCCCCATCAGAAACATGCCCGAGGCCGCCGCAATCGCCCCGGCGCCCATAATCAAACTCAGGCTATAGCGGTCGATCAACCTTCCAACCGCAGGAAGCGAGACGGCGGACACCAGCATGAAAGTGGTAACCGCCAAGGTGAGAGTTGAACGGCTCCACCCCAGATCCTCAGACATGGGTTTCAGCACCAGACCGAAGGCGAACCTGGAACCGGTACCGAAAAACAGAACCAGGAAGCCAGCCGCCAGTATTACCCAGCTATAGTTTTCCCTTATCTTGGTCTGGATCAAAACTGCCTTCTCGGCGACGAATCGATGGCGGCGAAGGGAAGGATTTCGGGGTAACGAACGGACGGAAAAAAGTTAGGCCCAAGGCTTTTACCACGCCTTGGGCCTAACTCAATGAACGACGTAAGAAACATATCGGACGGCATGACCGCCCGGCTCTTCTATCGGTTAAACAACTTCTCAACGGTGCTGATTACCCGCGCCTCGTTGGGAACGTAGTTGTTCTCCAAAACCCGGCTGTAAGGGACCGGGGTATGAGGTGCGGTAACCCGGGATGGAGGCGCGTCCAGATAATCAAACGCCTCTTCCGCCACCCGGGAACAAATATCGCCAGCCAGGCTGCAAATCGGAGTGTCTTCATCGACCACAACCAACCGATGGGTGCGCTTCACCGAGTCGATAACGTGGTCGTAGTCAATAGGGGACACGCTGAGCAGGTCGATCACCTCAGCGTCGATTCCGGATTTGGCCAGCTCTTCGGCAGCGGCGGTGCAAACCCAGGTCATCTTGGAGATTCCCACCAAAGTGATGTCCGTCCCCGCGCGTACCGTGCGTGCTTTCCCAATGGGTAGCACGTAAGACTCTTCGGGCACCGGACCCTTTTCTCCGTACAACCCCTTGTGCTCGAAGAAGACCACAGGGTCGTCGTCACGAATGGCCGCAGCCAGCAGTCCTTTGGCCGTGTAAGCATCCGAGGGCACCACGCCCTTCAGCCCTGGGAAGTGGCTGAAAATGGAGTAGTAGGACTCGGAGTGCTGGGCGGCGGCGCCGAAGCCAGCTCCAATGCGGGTCATCATAGTGAACGGGACTTTGACCTGTCCACCGAACATGTAGCGCATCTTGGCGGCGTTGTTCACGAGTTGGTCCATGCAAACGCCGATAAAGTCGATAAACATTAGCTCCGCCACGGCCCGCAGTCCGGTGGAAGATGCCCCGATGGCTGCGCCAATAAAGGCAGCCTCGGAGAGGGGAGTATCCAACACCCGGTCACGGCCAAATTCTTGAATCAAGCCAACCGTGGTCCGGAATGGGCCTCCCCAAGCGTCCACAACGCCCTGGTCTTCGCGGCCCGCTCCGCCCGCTATTTCTTCGCCCATGATTATGACCGAATCGTCCAAGGCCATCTCTTGGCGAAGACATTCGTTGACGGCTTCTCTAAACTGGATTTCCCTGGTGCCGCTGGTGGCCAGCGAAGCAGTGGTGGTCATGATAATCTCCTTTCTGATGCCCACAAGGCCGTAACGGCCAAGCTGTTTATTAACGTTATTAGATCCCCTGATTTATCGGGCAGCGCTTCTACTAACCTAAATTCCCATGTTGGTGCCGCGTTTTAGCTCCGCAGCGGGATAACTTACGTAGACATCATCGTAAAGCTCAATTTCCTCGGGCAGAGGGCTCTCATCGGCGAATTTAACCGCCTCTTCCATCATGTCCACGGCCTCCTGGTCCATCTGATCCAGCTCCTCCGCAGTAATATCGCCCAAGGGCAACACGGTATTACGGAAATGCTGAATCGGGTCGCGTGCCCGCCAGTGATCCTCTTCTTCCTTGGACCTGTATGTAAGGGGGTCGTCAAAGACCGTGTGACCGTAATAACGATAGGTCTCAAATTCGAGAAGGGATGGCCCGTCGCCCGCCCTGGCTCTGGCTACCGCCTCGCCAGCAGCGTCACAGACGGCGAAAACGTCCATACCGTCAATGTGGAGCCCCGGCATGTCGTAGCCGGCAGCACGGTCGGAAACCTGGGCCGTGGAGAGGGCGTACTCAGCGGGGGTGGACATGGCATAGCCGTTGTTTTCGCACACGAAAACCACGGGCAACTTCCAGATGGACGCCAGGTTCATAGACTCGTGAAGGATTCCCTGGTTGGCCCCACCGTCTCCAAAAAATGCCACGGCGACTCGGCCTAGCTTTTTGACCTTGGAGGTGAGCGCAGCGCCCACCGCTAAAGGGATACTCGCTCCGACCACTCCGTTGGTGCCCAACATCCCCTTGCTCATATCAGCAATATGCATTGAGCCACCCTTGCCTTTGTTGGACCCCGTGGCCCGGCCGAACAGTTCGGCCATCATTACCCTGGGTTCGACCCCCTTGGCAATGCAATGACCGTGGCCCCGGTGGGTGCTGCCCATGTAATCTTCATCAGTCAGTTGAGAGCAAACGCCGGTGGCCACGGCTTCTTGGCCAGCCGATGAATGGACCGAGGCTGACATACGGCGCTGGCCGGTCTCGGGAATGCCCCGCTCTTCAAAATTCCGTATTGTAATCATGGTTTTATAGAGTTTTAGCAATGTGTCTCGGTCCATTTCCATAGCGCACCCCTGCTTAACTTGAGTATGAGTGTTCTGATACTGGACTTTGGCCAATAAATTTTGGCCCCCTGAACTTCCACGTGTGAATTTTCCCAATGGTAGCATGGCCCATAGCTATGTCAATAGACATGGACTTCGGTTGCGGTTCGGGGGAATACAGGTCTCGACGGCGGAGTACCTAGGATTTGAACACCACCCGCACCGGCTCTCCCACATCCGCGCCCAACAGCGCCGCTGCGTTTCCGTCGGGTACGGCGACTCCCAGAAACCCGCTGCTGCCCAACAAGGCCACCAGTTTATCGGAGTCAGGCGAGGAATCAGCCGATGTTCCTGGCTGCAGAGGGTCATGGAACGTGCGGCTCAATCCTGAAATCCGCCGGCCTTTGATCTCAACATGTGGCTCAATAATGCCGGAGAGCATGTTGGCGGGTATGTTGGAGACCAGGTTGCCGAAGTGGTCTACGACCATGATCTCGCCGTCTATGGCGCCGCCGTGGCGCGCGGGTTGGGGAGCGGGTAACCAAACAATTTCTGAAATAGATTCACCGAAATTGTCAGGCCCGACTCCCAGACAAAGATGGGCGGCAACCGGGGAGAAAACGTCCCGTCCATGGAATGTCTGGCTCACCGGATCGAGCCAGTAAGCAGCATTGGTCAGGCTGTAGGCAGTCAGCCCATCGGGCAACTCAACTTTCCCAGGCTCTGGAGGCGATTCTTCCAGGAAATCAGCCAACACCCCACTGAGAACGCCGTTGTCCGGCGCTAGAAACCGGCCTTGGGGAGTATCCAGCAACAGCGCCCGCCTGGCTGTCCCCACTCCTGGGTCAACCACTACTGCGTGGACGGATTTTTTGGGGAAGAACCGGTAGCTGGTGGCCAGGGTGAAAGAAGCTTGAAGGATGTTTTGCGGTTGAATATTGTGGGTGAGGTCAATGATTGCTGCGTCGGGATTAATGCCCAGGATCACGCCTTTCATCACGCCGACATAGGAGTCGGTCAAGCCAAAGTCCGTGGTCAGGACAATGGGCTGTTCCCCCGAGGAGCGTTTGTCTGGGTCATCCAGTGCTTGCAACTATCCCGCCCAAGGGCCGGGGATGGCTTAGGATTGCCTGTAGCTCAGATTACTCGCACGCTAATTATCGAAACGATGAGGAAAACCGCAGCTAAGACGATGGTGAACTGAAACAGGGTCTTTTCCAAGCCGCGACGGGTACGGCCGCTGCTCTGGCCACCGCCGAAAAGGCCGCCACCGCCTTCTTTCACTTGAGAGAGGATCACCAAGACGATGGTGATTGAAATTAGGATTTGTATAAAGTTAAAAAGGGTTTCCAATCTGATTCCTATGTGTTTTCAATTGCTGGGCCAAGATTCCAGGTCTAGCCCCGTTGCTTACGCATTCTCTTTAAGGTCGTCCAGCATAGAGACGACCAGTTGATTTACCAATTCGGGCTTAGCCTGGCCCTTGGTTATCTTCATTACCTGACCCACCAGAAAGCGGGTCGCCGTGTCTTTGCCGCCCATATAGTCCGCCACCGCTTTCGGGTTGGCGGCGATCGCTTCAGCCACCGCGGGCTTGACCGAGTCGGAATCGCTGATCTGGGTATAGCCCTTTTCTTTAACTATTTTAACCGGTGAATCACCGCTGGAGAAAGCGTCTTCCAACACAGTCTTGGCCATTGTGACGCTGATCGACCCGTCTTCCACCAGGTCGATGAGTTCAGCCAAGTGAGCCGGCGTCACCTTTAGACCCGCCACGTCGCCATTATCCAGGTTCATCAACCGGCTTAAATCCCCCAAAATCCAGTTGCTTGCCGATTTCGCGAATTCCTGTGGGGCGGGGGCCGAGTCTGCGCCAGAGGATTGTTTCTTCACTACAGTTTCTTCAAAAAAATCGGCCATGCCCTTGGAGTTGGTCAGGAGCGCGGCATCATAGTCGGGAATGGCGAATTGGCGGACAAACCGTTCCCGCCGTTGGGCGGCAAGTTCAGGCAACCGTCCTCGAATCTCCTCGACCCAAGCCCCGTCGATGCTCAGGGGCGGCAGGTCCGGTTCCGGAAAATACCGGTAATCGTGGGCCTGCTCCTTGCTTCTCTGGGAGACGGTGACGCTCCGCTCTTCCACCCAGCCTCTGGTCTCTTGAACGACTTTCCCGCCGCCTTCGACGACTTTGCGTTGCCGGTCAACTTCAAATTGGAGCGCCTGAAACACCGACCGAAAGCTGTTCATATTCTTGACTTCCGAGCGAGTCCCAAACTCTTCGCTGCCCTCGGGGCGAATACTAATGTTGGCATCGCAGCGGAAGCTGCCATCCTGCATGTTACCTGTTGAAACGCCCAAGTACTGCAAGATGGAATGAAGGGTCATCAAATATTCTCGGGCTTCCTCCGGCGAGCGCATGTCGGGCTCGCTCACCACTTCCATCAGGGGCACGCCCGATCGGTTGACGTCCACCAAGCTGTAGCTATCGCTGGGGTCAGAAAGGTGATGCTGAAGCTTGGCCACATCTTCTTCCAGGTGGACTCTGGTGATGCCGATGCGCCGGCGTTCCGAGTCCATGGTTCCTTCTGGAGCGTCTAATTCCAGGAACCCTTCCACGGCCAGGGGCAGGTCGTACTGGGATATCTGATACCCTTTCATCAAATCCGGGTAGGGGTAGTTCTTGCGGTCAAACTTCGAGAATCCAGGAATGCGGCAATTGAGGGCCAAACCCGTCATGATGGTGTATTCCACCGCTTTGCGGTTTATCACCGGCAGCGTGCCCGGCAAGCCAAGACACACGGGGCAAACCCGAGTATTGGCATCGGCGGCTTGGTAGTCGGACCGGCAAGAGCAAAACATTTTGCTCTGGGTCTGCAGCTGCACATGGACTTCAAGCCCGATAACCGTTTCGTATTTCGTGGCTGATTTTACCAAGTGATTGAAACCCCGTGGCCCATTCGAAATCAGGCACCGAAATTCAGTATATCAGCCATGCAACACGCCAACAACGGAATTACTATCAATAGGCCTGAGCCGCAGAAAATATTCCGTGGGGAGTAAAACTAAAGAGGTTGTGTAGCCAACCAGCGATCCGGTTACTTGAGCTGCTGAAGAACTGCCTGGGCTGTGATCCCAATATCGGCCGGAGTTGGGATTATAGTAGCGCCAGCATCCTGCAATGCCGCTGTCTTGGCTTCGACCCGTGCGCTTTCCCCGGTAATAATCGCCCCGGCGTGGCCCATGCGCTTGCCGGCGGGCGCAGCCGCGCCCACCACCAAAGTGCAAATCGGCTTGGTGAACTCAGCTTTGATATAGGCCGCCGCTTCTTGTTCCTTGGTGCCGCCTATCTCTCCGATGAATACAACTAAATCAGTGCCAGAGTCGTCATTAAACATCCGCAAAACATCGACGAAGCTGGTCCCGGTGATGGGGTCACCGCCGATGCCTACGCAACTGGACTGTCCAATGCCCAAGTCGCTCAGCTGTCCCACGGCCTCATAAGTCAGGGTCCCGCTACGGGAAACGACGCCCACTCTTCCCGCTTGGTGGATGGAGCCGGGCATTATACCAACCTTGCACTTGGCCCCTGGAGTAATAAGGCCGGGGCAGTTGGGCCCGATTAGGCGGACCGGCGTGCTTTGCAAATACTTGTCTAGCTTGACCATGTCCAAGACTGGAATGCCCTCTGTGATGCAAACAATCAGTGGAACCCCGGCGTCGGCCGACTCAACTATGGCGTCCGGAGCGAAGGGCGGTGGCACAAAGATTAACGAAAGGTTCGCCCCTGTCTCTTCCACCGCTTGGGCCACCGTGTCGAAAACCGGAACTTCCTCATCAAAAAGCTGCCCGCCCTTGCCGGGTGTAACTCCACCTACTAGATTGGTGCCGTAGGCTTTGCAAGCCCTGGCGTGGAAGCTCCCCTCACGTCCAGTGATTCCTTGAACTATTATTCGAGTATTTTCATCAACCAGGATGCCCATTTAGGCACTCACTCCTGAACTCAATCTCTTCAAAAAGGAAACACACCGGTGAACCAGGACAGAATAGAACTATCTGGCAGCGCTGATTGCTTGGGCGGCTTCGGCAATGGTGTCCGCAAATGTAACATTCAGTCCCGAGTCCCTCAGGATTGCTTTCCCTTCGTCCACATTGGTGCCCAGCATGCGCACAACCAAAGGCAAGCTTGAATTCTTGTTCTTGTAGGCCAAGATGACGCCCCTGGCAGCGATGTCGCAGCGCAAGATGCCGCCGAAAATATTCACCAAGACCTGTTTCACCTTTGGATCCGAAAGAATAATCTCCACGGCGCTGGCCACTTTTTCATCGGTGGCGCCGCCGCCCACATCCAAAAAATTGGCCGCCGATGCGCCGGCATTCTTGGCGGCATCCAGCGTCGCCATGGCCAATCCTGCCCCGTTGACCAAGCAGCCCACGTCGCCTTCTAAGCTAACATAGGAAATATCCAAATCGGCCGCTTGAGCCTCCAGTTTGTCCTCTTGGCTCACATCCCTGAGCTCATACAGGTCGGCGTGGCGAAACAGGGAATCGTCTTCCACCGTGATTTTTGCGTCCAATGCCACAATTTCTCCGTCCCCCGTGGCAATCAAAGGATTAATCTCCACCAAGGAGCAGTCATTCTCCACGAACAACCGGTAGAGGGCGTGGATAGCCTGGGCTGCGGGCCGAGCCAACTCGGGACTGAATCCCAATTTAGCCGCGAGCCTTCGAGATTGGAACGGCATCAAGCCCAGCGTGCTATCTACGGGCTCCGTATGAATGTCGTCCGGGTTTGCCGCCGCCACTTCTTCAATGTCCATGCCTCCCTGGGCGCTGGCCAAGATGACCGGCCCCCGGTGGGAGGAATCTATGGTGATGGCCAGATATGTCTCCTGAGCGATATCGGCCAATCCCTCCACCAATAGTTCGTTGACCGGCACGCCTTTGGCATCGGTTTGCCTGGTAATCAAGTTCTTGCCCAGCATTTGCTGGGCTGCGTCCTCCGCCTCTTTGGGAGAGCGAACGACCTTGACCCCGCCAGCATTGCCTCGGCCTCCGGCGTGGACTTGAGACTTTAGTACGGACTGACCGCCCAACTCTTCAGTGGCGCGGCTCGCTTCCTGGGGCGTCCGGACGACTTTGCCACGGGGTATTTTTACGCCGTAGCGGGCGAAAATCTCTTTTGCTTGGTACTCGTGAATTTTCATAGCTAAATTTGAACCTAGGTGGGATACAGTTGACCACTTGGAGCCACATATCCCGGCCTCAAACCCCCACCTGATGACTCGGGAATATTTACGGGCGGCCATCGTTGGTAAATTTTCTCGGGGAATTGCCTCAGCAATGGCGTTCCGCAGAGTCCGCACTCCGAGTGATGCCCCGGCAACTCCTTAAAATGTAGGTGATTTTCCGCTCCCCGTCAACGAGAAAGTTTGAACATCGGTGGACAAAACCTAGCTGACCGGAGCATAATCCGTCCGCTATACCAACTCCGGAGCGCAACCCGCGGAGAACAGTAGAGTCAGTTGCCGGTCTCAACCCAATGTCTAAAGAGATAGTTTCAATTTAGTTAATAAAATTGGCCGGGAGGACAATTATGGCAACCAACGTACGGTACAGTAAAGTCATAGAGCTTTTGGAACAGGATAAGCCCGTGTTTTGCTCAGGCTTGGTCTGGAACGGAAACCTGGACGACCTGACTTACGTCGCCGACTCGGACTACGACATGGTAATCATCGAGATGGAACACCAAGGCTTTAACCTAAACGACCTTAGAACCTCGCTACAGTTTCTGCTGAGCCGAAAAAGGGTGGCGGAAAATGGCAATCTTCAAGCAGACCCGGTTCCCTTGGTGCGCATACCGCCCAACACCAGCGAGCATAACCAATGGGTCATGAAGCAGGCGCTGGACACGGGGGTTTACGGCTTGGTGCTGCCCCACCTGAACAACGTGGCCGACGCTCAAGCCGCCGTGCAAGCAGCCAGATACCCTCAAGTCCCCGGCGTTGCCGACTTCGAACCGAAGGGCGAAAGGGGTTGGTGGTACCGCATCGCTCCCCGCTACTGGGGACTAACTCCGGCCGAATACTACGACGCCGCCGACCTATGGCCTCTAGACCCCAACGGGAACATGCTGCTCATGGGCATAGTGGAGGAGCCTGAAGGAGTTAAGAATCTTCCCGACATCCTTAGGGAAGTTAAAGGCATCGGCGCGATTTGGGCCGGGCCGGGTGACATGTCCGTGGCCATGGGCCACAAGGGCAACGCCAGCCACCCAGACGTTCAGGCAAACCTGCTCAAGATACTGGCCGATTGCAAGAACGCCGGAGTCCCTTGCGCCACCGGCGCTACTGCCGCGGAAGTGCCGATGCGACTGGAGCAAGGTTTTAGAATCATCATCACGGCACCGGAAAAGAGCACCCAAGGTTTGTCCGAAGGCAGGCGCATAGCGGGCCGCTAAATATCGCCTTCGCAACTATGGTTCCCAGTCCTAACTTGCCCATCAAAAACCCCCAGTCTGTTTAGACTGGGGGTTTTTGATGTCAGACGATCTCGGTTAGAGCCTAAGGCGACTCTAGTTGCGCTCCCGGGCTGTCCAAGAACCGGAACAAATCCGCGTCGGCAGACAGGATCACGGTTGTGCCCATGTTCAGCACCCGCTGATAGGCTTCCAAGCTGCGACGGAAGGAGAAGAACTCAGGGTCTTGCTCCAGGGACTCGGCCAAAATTCGGATGGCTTCCGCCTCGCCTTCACCTCTAAGCTGGTTGCTCGCCTTGTCGGCATCAGCCAGGATAACTTCACGAGATTTATTGGCCTCAGCGCGAATTTCCAAGTCCTGCTCATCTCCCTCAGCGCGGAACTTGGTAGCGATCCGGTTACGTTCAGCTCGCATTCTTGTAAATATGCTGGGGGTAACCGAGTCGGGGAAGTCGGCCCTCTTGATTCTCACATCGATAATTTCAATCCCTAGAGGATCGGTTCGTTCGGTGAAGTACTGAATAGTGAAGTTATCACCCTCAGTGAGTGATTCTCCAGGTTGGACGCCCAGCGTTACCGTACGGGTGGCAGGCGCCCAGAGCCTTACCTCCAGGTCGAATCCGGCGGTCTCGCCTTCCAATCCATTGACCACCCGAATGTCGGATGTATCCGCTCCAGTTTTGAGGTTGCTGTCCCGGTCTAAGTTGTCTCTATCCAAGATCAATTCAGGAAGCGTTATATTGAAGGTGTCGTCGCCTTCCATGTCAATGGGAACGGATATCGAATCGGTCGTCTCGCTGGCTATTACCCGTAGCCGTACACCTTCAAGCACCTCTGCCAATAGAGCGGTCCGGGTTTCAGTGCTTTCGAAGACGGCCAGGCCCTCTTCGTCTTCCAACGGGATCCCATTAATCACAATGGCCCTAGCGCCGATGATTTCGGGCCGGGTACGCAGAGCGATTTGCTCCCGCAGAGTGGAGTTTACGATATCGCCCAACCGGCTGAATGCGTTGTCTTCGGAAATCAAGGTCTTCCGGAACAGCACCGGGTTCAAAATTCTGTAGCGGGCGTAGGAGTCGATCACCAAGTTTTCTTTCTTGGAATCCCGCATGGACTCGGGGTCAGCATCGATGCGCAGCAGCCGCCGGTCGAACCGGACAACAGTGTCCACGAAGGGAACTTTGACTCTTAGACCCGCTGTTCTATGCACGTTTTTGACATCACCGAACCGGGTTACCAACACTTGCTCCGTCTCATCCACCGTGTAGAGGCTCTGACTGAGCACTACTATGGCTATGATGATCAGAACGCCGGCTATGATCAGGTTTCTCATTGAGGCCTCACTGCGTTAATAAGGGACCAGACTTGCTATCGATCAAAGTTACTGGAGATTCGGATAGTTACGACCCGCGCTTGGGCTAATAGGCCCAAAATGCAGGGTTTCTACGGCCCGGGCCTGGGTCCCACCGGAATGGGAGTGATGTTGCCTTGGCCGCCCAAAATCAACACCGATTCGGCCTCCGGAGAAACTATAATTTTGTTAATCCCCGGAAGGATTTCTTCCATAGCCTCTAAATAAAGGCGTTGGCGGGTAACGTCCTTGGACGCATCGCTCTTGGCGTATTCGTTCAAAACAGCAGTAAATCGTTCGGCTTCACCCTCGGCCCTGGCTACCCTGGCTGCGGCGAATGCTTCGGCTTCCCTAATAATCCGCTCCGCATCACCCTGAGCTCTGGGAAGGATGTCGTTTTCAAATGACCGGGCTTGGTTGATCTTCGTGTCTTTTTCTTGCCGCGCTCGCAGCACATCGTCAAAAGCGTCACGGACTTCTTCCGGCGCTTTCACGTCTTGAAGCTGGATGTTCAGAACGTTAATTCCAGTGCTGTAGCTGTCCAGAATTTGCTGGAGCTTGTCCTTGGTTGCGGTCTGAACTTCTTCCCTCTTTTCCGTCAGAACGTCGTCAATTGACCGCTGACCCACCACCAACCGGAGCGCCGCTTCCGACGCGTCTTTGAGGGTCCTACCGTCCGGCTCACCAGCCCCAATGTTGCGGGCCTGTTCCCCTGGGTCGTCCACGCGGAATAGAAAATCGATAATGTTGCTGATGTTGTACTGAACCACCATGCGAACGTCGACGATGTTCAAATCGCCGCTGATCATCAGCGCTTCCACCGGCACTGCCGCATCCGCCACGCCCTGCTGGCCTCTGAATCCCAGCTGCATGCTGCGAGTTTCCGAGGTTAACACGGTGTCCTTGCTACCCACCGGGCCTGGCCACCACCAATGCAGCCCGGTTTCGGTTACCGGGACCTCTCGGACATCCCCGAAAAGGCGCAATGCGGCTTGCTCACCTGGGCTGATGGTGTAAATTCCAGTGGCAAGCCAGATGGCGAGGATAAGACCCACAACGCCCGCCGCCAATAACCCCACGCCACCGCTGCCCAGCCTGCGGCCTATCGGCCCTAGGGCCTCTTTGATGCGTGCTAGAATCTGCTCT
Source organism: SAR202 cluster bacterium Io17-Chloro-G4 (assembly GCA_002816455.1). Classification (GTDB taxonomy): domain Bacteria; phylum Chloroflexota; class Dehalococcoidia; order Lucifugimonadales; family UBA3495; genus UBA1141. Next base: position 15,393 of record MUCR01000013.1, read on the forward strand.
AGGTCTAATTCCGGTTGCCGGGGTCCTCCCTGTGGGTACATAGTAATGCGTCCTTATGTGTACTTGAATTCGCGAGCCTGTAAGGCATCGAGTTTTTCGTCATGAGCGGGTAAACGTCGGAAAATCCCTTGGCCTTTACGATTCTACCATCACTCACTTCACCAAACCACAATAGCACACTCCGCAAACCTCCAGTCTGCCTGTTGCAATTTTTAACTGAGGCGCTCCGAGACTTCGGGAATCTGCTATTCTATCCCTGCGGTTTCCCCAGCACGGGGCAACAGTGCTTAGCCGGGCACAGAATCGAGTATTATCGGCGGATTAATTGAACTGCCCGTCAAAGCATAAAAGCGACTAATCGGGTATCCGCTTCAGATTTACGAGGATACGTTTTCGATACACTCGAGCCTAAGTGTTCCAGGAGACTATTCCGAATTATTATTACGTTAAAACCGGTCGAACGGTTTAGATGCGACTGGCCGGTAGAGGATGCGACCGATGGCGGAGATTGGCGGTGAGACCGGGGCCAGCACAGGACTACAGATAACCTCAGGGGAGGATATGACCCGAATCCAGGTTGCGTGCGAGCACCAGCAGGGATTGATATACGTGGTGCCTGCGGAGCGCAGTTGGGTCTGCAACAGCGAAGCTTTGCCTGCCCATGCGTTAGCCGGCTTTTTCCGGGAACTGGTGGCGCTGCAGCGGCCCGAGGTTAGCAGCCTGATGCAGCAATGGGGTATTTATTTTCGTCAATTGCCCCAGTCGGAGGCTTCAAGCGAGCCGACAGACGGTCCGGCCACCGGATAATCTAGCCATGTGCCGGACCCGGGTGTGAATTCTAGCCGTCGTCATCTCCAACCGACGTAGCCGGCGACGGGCCGCTATGGCTTGTCGGCAATGCCGGCGATGGCGAAGGCCCCGGGAACGTCGGCCTCGACGGCGCAGGAGCGTAGGGCGGCGTTTCTGGAGGAACTGCCGGAGTCCCAGGCTCAACCTCTGGACCGCTTTCGGGTTCTTCATCGTTCAGCAAAGAACCGAGATTTTCCCCGGAAACCGTTTCGTTTACGATTAGGTACTCGGCCAGACGAACGAGTTTGGTCTTGTTGGTAACCAGGATCTCCTGAGCCCGGTTATAAGACACCACAATCATTTCCTTGACTTCGACGTCGATCTCTTCAGCGACCTTATCTCCGTAGTCCCTTTCTTCGCTCAACTCCCGGCCCAAAAAGACCAGTTCTTCCCGCTTGCCAAAAGTACGCGGCCCAAGAGCCTCGCTCATGCCGTAACGCTTGATCATGCCAAGAGCGATCTTGGTAGCGCGCTCCAGGTCATTGCTGGCGCCGGTGGTAACTTCGTCGAAAATCAACTGCTCGGCCACCCGCCCGCCCATGGTCACTACCATCATGTCCAAGAACTGGTTTTTCGTCCAAAGGTACCGGTCCTCTTCGGGTAGCAAGGAGGTGTGGCCTCCCATGTTGCCGCGGGAGACGATGGATATCTTGTGGACACGGTCAGCATGGGGCAGAATCCAAGCCGCCAGAGCATGGCCAGCCTCGTGGTAGGCCGTCATTTCCTTTTCTCTGGCGTTAATTACTCGGCTTTTTCTCTCGGGGCCGGCGATGATACGCTCCACCGCCTCCTCGAATTCTTCCATAAATATCGCTTTCTTGTTTGCTCTGGCCGCAAGAAGGGCCGCCTCATTAATGAGGTTGGAAAGGTCGGCGCCGCTAAATCCCGGCGTCTCCTTGGCCAGAGTCTCCAAGGCTACCTCAGGAGCGATTGGCTTGCCAGCGGAGTGAACTTTCAATATTGCGGTCCGGCCCACTACATCTGGCAGGTCCAAGGTCACCCGGCGGTCGAATCGACCGGGCCGTAGCAACGCCGGGTCCAAAATATCCGGCCTGTTGGTCGCAGCCAACACAATGATGTTGGTGTTGGTTTCGAAGCCATCCATTTCTACCAAAATTTGATTCAGAGTCTGCTCACGCTCGTCATGGCCGCCGCCTAAGCCTGCGCCACGGTGTCGGCCCACGGCGTCGATCTCATCAACGAAAACTATGCAAGGCGCATTACGCTTGGCTTGGTCGAACAAATCCCGGACTCGGGCTGCGCCCACACCAACAAACATCTCTACAAATTCGCTGCCGCTGATATGGAAGAAGGGCACTCCCGCCTCTCCGGCTACGGCCCGGGCCAAAAGAGTTTTTCCTGTTCCCGGCTGTCCGACCAACAGAATCCCTTTAGGGATACGAGCGCCCAATGAAAGGAAGCGCTCGGGGTATTTCAGAAACTCAACTACTTCTTCAAGCTCGCCCTTGGCTTCTTCAACTCCAGCCACGTCGGCAAAAGTCACACTGGGCCGGTTGAAGGGCATCATACGGGCGCGGCTCTTCCCGAAACTCATTGTCTGGTTGTTGCTGCCCTGAGCCTGACGCATCATGAACAGGATCAATCCGCCGAAGAAGATCAAAGGAAGGAAGTTGATCATTAGCCCAAAGAAACTACTTAGGCCGCTGGAGCCTTTGAAAGACACTTCAACTCCACTGGGCGGCCCCACTTGGACACCGCTGTCTATCAGCAAGGAGACCACGTCGGTGTCTGCTCCAGTGCGGCTGACGAAACTCTCTGCGCCGCCCCGAGATACGGTCTTTGGGAAGACGGTCAATTTCTTGCCGTCCACATTAATTTTACGCAGTTCGCCACTCTTAGCCATCGCTATGACCGTGGTCAACGACTCTTCGCTTCTGCCCCCGAAACTGGGCAGAAGTGTGTAAAAGATGACGATGACGCCGATTATCACCAAGAGATAAACGAAGCTATTTCGCATCCACCGGTTGCTTCCCATTTTTACCCCTTGCTATGCTATTGACCGCACGCGGCGCACATAGCTTACGCTCTACATCTTAACGGAGCTAGATTGAAATTGCAAAGAAAATTCGAACCTGTCCAAGCGTCCCAACAGCGTGTATTAGCCGCGCTTGCTTTAGCTATTATGCCTATGATTATTTTTTAGGACAGGTAGTAACACCCTGAATTTATTCATACGTGGTTATCCCTGAGCGCTACGCTGGCGCAAGATAATACGCCCGCATAGAAATTTTGTATTTTTTTACTCTTAGATGCAAGTCGGACCAAGATGATATAAAATGCCCTCTCATCCTGGATAATGAACCTGTACAGGGCGGGCCGCATCAAACACTGGTCAGGATGCTGCTTGGTGGATATTTAGAATAATTATGGGAGTAAGAAATGGCAGAATATGCAAACCCAAATTCATTAGTGAGTACAGATTGGGTGGCTCAGCACGGAAGCGACGCCAACGTCCGGTTGGTGGAAGTGGATGTGGACACAGCGGCCTATGAACAGGGTCACATAGCTGGCGCTGTCGGTTGGAACTGGCAGTCTCAACTCCAAACGACACTTCAGCGGGACGTGATTAGCCAGCAAGGGTTGGAACAACTTTTGGGCGGTGCCGGTATCAGCAACGACACAACAGTTATTCTTTACGGCGATAACAACAACTGGTTCGCCGCGTGGGCTTTCTGGCAGTTGAAGATGTACGGCCATCAGGATGTCAAATTGATGAACGGCGGCAGAGTCAAGTGGGCCGCCGAAAATCGTCCGTTAACCACCGACGTTCCCAGCCCGGCCGCAGCCACCTACCGGGCCAGCAGCCCGGACCAAAGCATCCGCGCCTACCGGGACCAAGTGCTCAGCGCCGTTGGTGCGGGTAGCGTGTCCTTGGTTGACGTTCGAGCTCCGGCGGAATACAGCGGCGAGCTTTTGGCCCCGGCAAACCTTCCTCAAGAGGGCTCGCAACGCGGCGGCCACATCCCCGGCGCCGCCAACATCCCTTGGGGTCAGGCGGTCAATGAAGACGGCACTTTTAAATCCGCCGACGACTTGACCGCACTCTACGGGGGCAAAGGCATCGACGGCTCCAAGGAAACCATTGCGTATTGCCGTATTGGCGAGCGTTCTTCCCACACTTGGTTCGTGTTGACCCAGTTACTGGGGCACCAAAACGTGCGTAACTACGACGGCTCGTGGACGGAATGGGGCAGCATCGTCGGTGCGCCGATAGAAAAACCCTAAATTTCAAGCACGACCTAAGGCTCGAACTTGGGCCTTAGTTTGAGACCAATCAACGGTGGAGCGGCGTGGTTATGCTGCTCCGCCGTTTTATATGTTAGCGACAACGACAAACGCATCTGGTCAAATTAGCTTGAAGGAATCTCATCAGATGCACCACTGATTATCTGTGCATTTACTCCAGGTTCATCCGTCCACCCGGCCCGCTCCGCCAATTATGTAACAATTTTTTAACAACTTGGCAAAATTCTTGTAATACTGCCGTGAGATATTAAATCGACGTTTCGGATGCAATTGTTCCAAGTGATACCAGTTCCGAGTGCACTGCTTCAAGAATGGCCGGTGACCGGGCAGTCAGAAGTCAGACCGCTGAGTTTACATGTTTGTAACAACAAGGTGCTACTCTGTTGGAGTTGGCTTAGATCAGGTCAGAAAATAAGGTGAACTAGCGTGTCTGTATAAAGCTGGACCAATCGATTATGCAGATTTGACCGGGTTTGCGGATTCTCGTTATAGTTCCCAAAGGAGCGAACCCTACCTAATCTTTGGTTGTAACTATTAAAGTGGGTCTTAATGGGGACAAGGAAAAGAGGACGGAGAGTTATGAGTTACAAGGCTGAGTACATCTGGGTTGACGGTCAAAAACCGACTGCTAAGCTGCGTTCCAAGGGCAAGGTGGTTGCCGACGGAGAGGAGCCGCCCATATGGGCTTTTGACGGTTCCAGCACCAACCAGGCCACCGGCGAGAACTCCGATTGTGTTCTGAACCCGGTGTTCATTTGCCCCGACCCGATACGCGGTGGGGACAACAAGTTGGTGATGTGTGAGGTCCTCCTCACTGATATGAGCCCCCATCCCTCCAACACCAGAGCGGGGTGCGCCGAGTCGGCACAAAAGTACTCTGCCCACGATATGTGGTTCGGTATCGAACAAGAATACACCTACTTCGATGGCGTCAAGCCGCTGGGTTGGCCGGACAATGGTTTCCCTGCTCCTCAAGGCGGCTATTACTGCGGCGTGGGCTCGGACGAAGTGTTTGGACGGCCCATCGTTGAGGCACACCTTGACGCTTGTCTGTACGCTGGATTGGCCATCGCTGGAATTAACGGTGAGGTAATGCCCGGTCAATGGGAATTTCAAATCGGCGCTATAGGAGCACCCGCCGTGGCCGACCACCTTTGGGTCGCGCGATGGCTGCTCTATCGGATAGGCGAGCAGTTCAACGTAAGCGCTACTCTCGACCCCAAGCCGGTTAGGGGCGACTGGAACGGCGCCGGGGCCCACACTAATTTTTCCACCGTCGAGATGAGGAGTAACTACGAAGCCTGCGTCGCCGCCGCCGAGGCTCTGGGGACTAAGGCCGAGCTCCACATCGCCAATTACGGTGACCGCATAGAAGAGCGTTTGACCGGCGAGCACGAGACCTGCTCCTACAAGGAATTTAGGTACGGCGTTTCTGACCGGGGTGCGTCAATCAGGATTCCTTGGCAAGTTGCCCGGGACAGGAAAGGATACATTGAAGACCGCCGTCCCAATGCCAATTGCGACCCTTATATTGTGACCAGGCTCATCCTGGACACCGTCTGCGGAGCAGAGGCCCAGTAATAAAAGAAGTCGTGCTCTTGGGCTCTTAGCGAGGCTGGCCTTTAATCGAATTGCATAGAAACAGGCGCTGTCCGCAGTGGGCAGCGCCTGTTGTTCCGCTTGTTGTTCACTGTATAGCCGGTAATCTCTTGGGCAGCGGGAATAGC
>MUCR01000014.1 GCA_002816455.1 SAR202 cluster bacterium Io17-Chloro-G4
AATCCCCCTTTACGAAAGGGGGAAATTCCTCCATGGCGGAGTATCCAGAAGAGTACTCCCTGGTCTAGTCGGGGGACGCGCTCCACACCGTAAAGTTCCCGCCCATGGGCATGGGACCGCCGGACACGGCAATCTCGGGTTTAACTCCAGTGACCTGTCGGGCTCCGGCCCGGCCCTGCAACTGCTGGATGCAGTCGGTGTGCATCCAGAAACGGCTACGGCCGCTGCCGATGTTGCCGCCGCTGGGCAAAATGGGGTTTGGACCTTCAATGCTGATGTCTGTCTGGTAAAAGTCCAGTGCCTCGCCGTTCTTGATACCGCGGTAGCCCAACCCCTCAACGTGGAACTGGTGGAACAAGGTGAAGCCGTCGTACATGTTCTCGAAGGAGAGGTCGTTTGCGGTGATTCCGGCGCCTTCGTAAATCTTCCTGCCCGTGCTGGCGGTCTCCGCCTCGACTTCATCTAGGGTAGGAAGGACGCTCCTGGCTTTACCCCGGCTGGAAGCATGGTTGAGGATGTAGACCGGCTTCTGCTTCATGTCCTTGGCCCGCTCAGCGGTGGTGAAGAGGTAAGCCCCAGACACCATTATCGGAATGTCGTTGTCGAAGAGGCTGGCTGGCTTAGCTATCCACCTAGCGGCCAAGTAGTCTTCCGGGGTCAATTGCTCCGGGCGGTGTTGGGCCCAGTACCCCTCCGGAAACATCAGGCCGTTCCGTCTTGAATTTGCCATGAAAGGGGCCATCATGTCGTGGGTCTTGCCGTACTTGCGGCAGTACTCTGCGAACTGCAAGGCCGTACCGTAGGAACCAGGGGCGCCCCACAAGGTCCGATTCGGAGTCAGGGCAAACGTCCCGGAAACGTCGTCCGCAGCGCTGATGCCTCCCTGGTTGTACCTGCCATCCAAGTTATGCCAGCTCTTGAGCACCAGACAGGTGTGGGTGAGACCGGAACCTACAGCCTGGGCGGCAACGACGATGGCATGGGACATACAAACCGAGCCGTTCATGATGAATTTCACGTTCTCAAGTTCCGGCATGTTCTTTAATATCCACTCAGCGCTCAGCTTGGCAATACCATCGAGGGGGTCGCTGGTCTGGTTGTAAGCGTTGACCACGTCCATAGGGATGGGCGTGCCTTCGGGCCAATGGGCCCCCGTGGTGGTCACGGGGTCAATGACCAGACCGCTGATCTGGTCCGGCGAGACACCGGCGTCTTCAATGGCTTTCCTGAGAGCTAGGATGCTGTTTGCGCCGACAGACGTCTCGGGTCTACCATCCCATCGGCGGGATGTCGGCGAGTGGCCTATACCAACCGCTGCGACTTTCGCTCTGTGTTCCCATATCCCCAATCCCTCTGTGCTTCGGTACATGGATGCCGGAGGATTCTGGGTGGTCATTGTTTACTCCTATCTTTGCGCATTTAGCCCGAAAAATGATTGGGATTAACCTACGACCCGCCACTCGGGGACCTTTTGCCCGTTAGCGGTCGCCTCGAACACGACTTCTACGCTGGCCCCAACCGGGACGTCATCCACCGGAGTTCCCGGCAGGTGCGAGTACATCTGGATACCGGGGTCGTCGTCCAGCGTTATCACGGCCAGGTTGAATGGTTGATCTTGCTGAAGCAGTCTGACCGGGGTGTCGTACACCACCCCGTAGTTGTAAATCTTGCCGCGGCCACTCATTTGCTTCCATTCCAGGTTTTCCCCGGACGCGCATTGGTCGCACGTCGGCGTGGGCGGATTCTGGAGCCGGTCGCAAGCGCTGCAATTTTGCATGACCAGCCGCTCTTCGTTGGCGGCCTCCCAGAAAGGCTTAGTCAATTCGTCGGGCACCACACCCTGCTTGGGCATATCTTCCCTCCAATATTGCAAACTCCCACAGCCGGACTGAAAGGGGGAGCTTCTTTGATAAACGGTTTTGGGTCAACAGTATCGGGTCAACCATATTCAAAATTCTGGAATCTGTCAAAAGGGTCCGTGACAAGAGACTAATCGCACATGAGCGAGCGCCAAATTGAGGGAGAGTCTCATGAGATTGAGCGCAACGGCCAGAATCGGTGTAAGATTGGGGCCGGCACAGGGGGCTGTTTGTGCCTAACTTTTCCGCTAAAGGGGTCACTTTTTGAACGACAACCTGGTTAACGCCGCAAAAAATATAGTTCCCATGATCCTAGCCAATTTGGACCGGATAGACTCCGAAAGTCAGCTTCCGCCTGAATTAGCGGCGGCCATGGCCAAGGAGCAACTATTCGGCATGTACGTGCCTAAATGCTTGGGAGGGCCGGAAACAGACCCAATCACTGCCTTCCACGTAGTAGAAGAAATATCCAAGGCAGATGGCTCCGCCGGGTGGTGCTCTTTCAATGGCACCGCTGTCACCACCGCCATCGGATGGCTTCCAGTGGAAACCGGAAGAGAAATGCTGGGGTATCCACCCGATATCCGCGCCTCGGGATCAGCGAGGGCTGGAGGAGTGGCCAAGGTGACCGAGGGCGGTTACTTGGTATCCGGCCGTTGGAATTATCTTAGCGGATTGGACCATTCAAAATGGCTTTTTCTGAACTGTAACGTTGTCGACGATGACGGCCCGGTTACTAATGATGATGGAGGCCAAGCAACTCGCGTGGTGGTAGTTCCGGTGAATGCGGGTGACGTCAAGGTTACATGGTCAACTCTCGGCATGCGTGGGACCGCCAGCAATGATGCTGTGTATTCCGATCTGTTTGTGCCTACCGATCGGACGTACGTGCGTGGCGGGCCCTCATACCACGACGGCCCTTTATACAATCCCCAGACATCTTTGCTAAACAGTTGGACATTAGCAGCGGCTAACGCCCTGGGCATGGCTAGAGGAGCGATGGACTCATTCATCCGCATGGCGACGAGTGGGGGTTCAACCAATTCGCCTACCCTCATGCAAGACCGGCCTACCGTCCAGACCACGGTGGGTGAATGCGAGGCTATCATCGATGGTTCGAGGACGTATGTGTTGGAATCGGTAGGATCAATGTGGGACTCGCAGGTGAACAAATCACCAGACCTGACGGACAAGACGCTGAGAGTCCAATTGGCAATTACTCACGCAATTCGGCAGTCAGTCCAAGCCGTGGATATGCTGTTTTACGCTGCGGGGACAAACGCAATCCACCATTCCACCGGCCTGGAGCGATACTTCAGAGACCTGCACGTCAGCGGACAGCACATATCGGGCCTACATTCCAATTTCGAACTTGGCGGACAAAGGCTCCTAGGTGTTAAGCAAAGCCCGTCACTTTATTTTTAGCGGAAATTGGAGGTGTCGCCCCTGAGCGCTCAGCGGAGTGAGGTGCTCTTATTTCTTGGGCGAGCGGACAGACGCCGATACCGGCATTAAACTGGCATCCTCGGCCACTCGTTGTCCGTCAATTTGTGTACAGCAATTAATTGCCGTACAATAATCCAGCAGGGGGTGAGGCATGGCCATCGAACGTCTTGATGTGCGGCTCGACCAAGAACGGCGGCGCAAACTGCGGGAACTGGCGGAGGAACAAAGAACGCCTGTATCTGAAACGGTGCGTCGGCTCATCGACAGAGCCTATGAGGATACGCTGGTGGCTCGACGCAAGCGAGCGGCACAGGAATTGGGTCAAATGGAAATAGAGAACGTCCCCGACGCCGCAACTCTGCATCGTCAACTTGAGGCCACCCATGAGCCCACCAGCCTTCATTGACGCCAACGTGCCGATCTATGCGGCCGGACGAGCCCATCCATTAAAAGACCCTTGCATCCAGGTCTTGCTCCTTGCTGCGGAGCATCCTCAGGCATTTGTGACCGACGCCGAAGTCCTTCAAGAGTTGCTCCACCGTTATCTTTCACTCAGGCTATGGCCGCAGGGACGTGCGGCCTTACACAGGTTCAGCGAGCTCATGGAGGAGCGCATCGAAGCAGTACACGCAGGGGATGTACAGCAAGCCGCCAGCTTGGCTGATGCCCAACAGGAATTAGGTGCGCGCGATCTTCTACACGCCGCCGTGATGCAACGTTTAGGCCTGCGCCAGATTATCTCCGCTGACACCGGCTTCGACCGCCTCCCCCAATTAGAAAGGCTAGATCCGGCTCGGTTGGAGGACTGGGAGAAGTTGGTAGTATAAGGGTCAATATTCGTCATCCATAACATCTCCAAGTGCCCCTTTTTATCCTCAGACCAAGCCGCCCTCTAATGCATCAGGGCAAAGGCACCAAGTTCCAGCCTTGGTAGAGGCTCAAGCCCTTGAAATCCGCGTTTTCGCTTACCTCTATCCAGACGATGCCGCCGCTCAACACTTCGCTCAGAGTACTTGTGGCAGCAAACGCGGCACGTGGATCATAAAAGTACCAAAACTGAATGGGAGTGTCGTAGCTCCATACCCGTTTCAGGCTGGCGCCCAGTGGACCAAAGTACTCGCCGGCTCTGCTCAAAGAACTTGGGACTCCAGGCCTGGCGACTACGCTGGCGGTTCCCACCTCAATACCATCAACCCAGGCCGTCACGATGGTCCCTTCTGGGACCAGAGAACCGTCCACCTATGCGGTGCCTTGGAACACCGACGGCGGCGCCGGCTGCCTCAAAGGACCGGCCAAAAGTGTACCAGCCAATGACTGGCGATTGCCTCGAGCCAGTTCCCTGTCTGACGGACCGGGAACTGCGGCGGAACTTGAGGCGGTCAAGTCCAATTCGTGGGTCTGGCCTTGCTGCCAAATTGACGTCTCGTTTGCGGGAAGGTCACCAATCCTAAAGGATATTGCCTTTCCCGCGAAGGACACTTCCAAAGGCTGGGATACGGTCAGCGTATATATGCTGTCGAAAGGAGCAGCGGCTGCAGGCGGGAGTTCGGCCGTCGGCGTAGGCGCTGGTATTGCCGTGGGAGTCGGAGCATCACCAGGCGCTGACGTGGCCGGTGGCGACAGGGTGGTCTCAGGTGCCGGCGTTGCTTCGGGCGACTGGGCTTGGGCGCTTGGCAGCGTCGCTGCTGGTGAAGATGCGGCCTGAGCGGGTTGCTCTCCGGTTTCGACGCCGTTCTGATCCCCGTTCTGTGCCCCGTTCTGGGCCCCACTCTGATTCAAAGAAGGAGACGGTTCCGGCGTGGGCGCAAGGGCAGTCGTAGGGTTCTGTGGGTTCGTTGCCTGGGCAGTCCGCCTCGTGACAGGGCCGCCAGAATCAGAACCTGGCGGTAGAATGCCGAAGCCGTACAGGCCCCCAACAACGGCGCCTCCAATGACAAGAAGCAGCACTAAGATTTCTAACGTGGAGGGGCCGGTATATTGTGGTTGTCGCTGTGCCATGCCGCAAGATTATAAGCCCAAAGCTAATCCATGAGCTAATATTTAGGCGCTATTACGCGATTAGTCGCCTGCGGCGGCAACGGCAACTGTCTGATAGCGTGTGGAGTACTTGCGCTCCTTTACGGTGAAAGCAGAAAGTGCCGCCGGGAACAGCAAAGAACCTGCAAAGGCGAAAGGAATAGTGTAGGAGCCGGTTACGTCATAGAGGAACCCAGCGAGCAAGATGCTCACAAAAGAACCAACCTGATGGCATAGGAAAGATATCCCGTTGATGGTTGCCAGGGCGCGCAGCCCATAAACATCGGCGGTCAATGACGCAGTCAAAGGCACGCTGGCTACCCAAGAGAACCCGGCCAGGACAGCAAAGACCCATAATCCCGGTGCTCCAGGCATCAGGAGCAAAAGCACGTAGGCCATGCCCCTTATCAAGTAAACCGCCGCCAGCACGTTTTTCCGCCCAAAACGGTCGGAGAGCATTCCAGCTCCCAAACCGCCCAGCACGTTCAAGCCCATCATCACCCCAAAAATTGTGGCGGCCATGGACGCCGAAACGCCCAAGTCTCTGGCATAAGGCACGAAATGGGCTGCGATGATACCCGTTGTAACACCGCAGACCGTGTAGGAGGCGGAGATTTGCCACATGGGAGCGGAACGGAAAGACTCTTGCCATTTGTCGACCTCTAGGACACCGCGCCGTCGCTCCGTCTGCGCAATTTTGGAGGCATCTTTCGTTTCTCCGTCCGGTTGAAGTCCTTTATCGGCTGGGCTGTTGCGAATAAATATAAACGCCAGCGGCAAGGCCAGCAGCAGTATCAACAGACCGAAGGCTACCCAAGTCACCCGCCAATTGGTCGCATCCAGTAAGTACTGGCCGAAAGGGACCAGGAGCAGTCCCCCCAAGGATGCTCCTGCGAGATTTAGCGCCATGGCTGTGGCTCTCTTGCGGCGAAACCACTTGCTCAGCATGGACATGGTATTCGTGATGGACGATCCGCTCATTCCAATGGACACCACAAAGCCGAACATGAAGAACAAAAACAGAAAGTGAAAGGTGAGGCTGAGGAGGACGGTAGAGAAGCCCATTATCACCAGGCCCCACAGAATCACCTTTTTACCGTCAAAACGGTCGAAATAATGGCCGGCGATTGGTTGGGTGAGGCCGTTTACCAGAAATCCTGTGCCCACAGCGAGGGAGAGGGTGAACCGGCTCCAGCCGAACTCCTCCTCCAGAGGAATTATGAAGATGCCGAAACTTTGTCTTGCTCCGGTGCTGACCAAGGCGAGGAACATCGTAGTAGCGACGATATACCACCCGTAATATATGCCGGATGGTGTGTTTTCAGTATCTTTCAATTCGAATTAAAGGTCCTGTGAGCTAAAATCTCATCAGCTTATAACGGGAAATGAGGCACCACCTCTCTGCCCATAATCTCCAGCTGCTCCATGGTTTCCTCGGCCGGGCACAGCGGCCTGACGACGAATTTGTGAGCGCCAGCCTCAACGTAGCGGTGGATGGTTTCTATGATTTTCTCGGCGGGCCCAATGGCGCTGTACTCGGTAAAGTAGGCGTCGGGCCGGTGCCTGGTGACGAAGTTGTAGGCTTTGGGCAGCGTCTCTTCCACATTGGGTGTGATGTAATATCCCAAAATTATGCCGATGTGATCGTCCTCAATCTCCCGGTCGCACTCGGCGGCAGTGGTGAACACGACTTCTCGGCCTTCTCGTATCTCCTCGGGCGTAGCGCTGGACACAAACCACCCGTCACCCACCCGGCCCGCTCTTCGGGCTGCGGCGTGGCTGCGACCGCCGATCCACACTGGGGGTGAGGGCTTGAAAGCGGGCTTGGGTGTCACAGAGACGTCGTGGCAAGTGTAAAACTCGCCTTCATGAGTAACGTTGTCCTCTTCCCACAAGCGCCGCATCAGTTGGATAGCCTCTTCGGTCCTCGCTCCCCGCCTCTCTTTGGACACGCCGCAGGCTTCGTACTCCTCCGGCTCTTCTTGCCCCAGGCCGACAAAGGGCAGCATCCGCCCATCCGAGAGGAAATCTAGAGTAGCCACTTGCTTGGCCAGAACCACCGGATTTCGCAGGGGCATGGCTATGACGCTGGTGCCGAACTTAAGCTTGGGCGACCAAGCCGCCACCATGGAGAGGGCGATCATAGGCTCCAGGCTAAACTTGTCACTGACGATGCGGTCGCTGAGCCAGATCGAATCGTAGTCGTACTTATCACCGACAGCCACCAGCTTGCGCAGGTAATCGGGGTCCTCGCCGCCTTGGCCGAAGGCTCCGGGCATGTAGCCTAATCGAACGCTCATTAACTCTCCTATTTGACCCATCGGCGCCATGTTAGCCCAAGGCGACCCAAAGTTGGTGTCCATTATTGTTCTGAATCGGTCCCTATCCCAAAGATTATAGACCAACATGAAGTACTGCGCTCAAGGCGCCACTTCGTTTTAGATTGACACAGCGTTGGTCTAACCGCTGATGGGCGTCAGGCCTGCTTCCTGGCGGGCGTCGTTGATGTGCTCCAGTACCCTAACTTCCAAGGGCGCTAACTCGTAGCCGATGTCGGCCAGCATCCGGCTGTTGTCCACCTTGTAGATGTGGGGCACAGCCCGGTCGCCGGTGGTTATTTGGGCCTCGGGAATAAAACGCCGGACTAAATCGGCCATGTCCTTTATGGTGGCCAAGTGTCCGCCGCTTATATAAATGCGGTGATTTAGCTGGGTACTCAAGGCCGCGCGCACGAAAATTTCGGCGGCGTCCTCGGCGTGAATCATGGGTGACGGCTCATCTTGGTGGAAGGGCATGCTGACCGGCTGTCCGATGGCCGGGAGCGACGCCAGCAATCCGCCAATCATGCCAGTCATGCCCGTCACCCTGCCGTGGCCGAACACGGTGCAGATTCGGATTCCTCGCAGGTCCAAGCCGTATAGTTCAATGTATTTTTTGGCGGCAAAATCGTTGGCCGCCTTGGTCATGCCGTAGACGTTGGCCGGGTCGCTGAGGTCATTCTCGTTGACCGGCCGATCGCCAAATGTGTCCTGCACCCCGTACACAGCGATAGAGCTTGCATAGACCACCCGCTCCACGCCGGACCACCTCGCTGCCTCGAATACATTGTTGGTCCCTTGAATATTCACGTGCATGCCGAAATTGGGCCTGTCTTCAGTGTCTGGGGGCAGCAGGGCCGCCATGTGAATGATCTTGTGGACTTGGTGAAGGCTTGCCGCCTCCATCAGGTGGGGCAGTTGGGTTATGTCACCGCGATAGAATTTTATCCGGTCCAAGTAGGGCTGCAGATTGCCCCTGGGAGGCGCCATGTCAAAGCACACCACGTCTTCGTTGCGTTCAATCAGTTTTCGGATGATGCGGTTGCCGATAAATCCGGCTCCGCCCGTGACCATGATGGACATGGAATTCGCCTCCTAATCAAAAAACCGAAAGGTTCGAAAAGAGTTTGGGTTTTGCCTATGCGCTGCTCGGCCCATCATACAAACAAGCGAAAGTCGGCGCAAGCTGACGGCGGACCCGTGGCGGAGGGTGAAGCCCTGATTTCCACGACTAAACCGGGGTGCGTTTGTAGTAGTTTTGAGGGTACACTTACACCGACTTAACTCATCGTACGCTGTTAGGCTTTCTAGTAATAACAGGGGAAGTGGAAGTTGAAGGGGAGTGGGGTAACCTCTGATGATCGAGGTGCATGTATTATGAGAAAGACGCTTTCATTGGGAGCCGTGCTTGTTGCGGTGTTGCTGGCGGTTTTGGCGGTTTCTACAGTTTACGGTGGAACCGCGGCGCAGGGTCAGAGCGGCAAGACAGCAGTTCTAATCGGCTTCGCCCAGCAACCCGGACCGGCGGAAGAAGCCCTTGTCCGGGGGGCCGGTGGCGACATCAAGTACACTTACAACTTGGTCCCTGCTATAGCAGCTTCGTTGCCTGAGGGCGCGATTCAGGGCTTGCTCAACAATCCCAACGTGACGGCGATCGACCTCGATGGCGATGTCCAGGCGATCGACGCAGAACTTGATAATACCTGGGGCGTGCAGCGCATCGGCTCAGGCGTGGTACATGCCAGTGACAACAAGGGTTTTGGGGTCAACGTAGCCGTCATCGATTCGGGCATAGACTACACTCACCCGGACCTGGACGGTAATTACGCCGGTGGGTACGACTTCGTCAACGGCGATGCTGATCCCATGGACGACAATGGCCACGGAACTCACGTGGCGGGAACGGTAGCCGCCGAAGACGACGGTACCGGCGTGGTGGGTGTGGCGCCCGAAGCCAGTATCTACGCCGTCAAGGTGCTTAACTCCAGCGGCAGTGGTTCTTGGAGTGACATTATTGCCGCCCTCCAGTGGGCCGTGGACAACGGCATTCTGGTGACCAACAACAGCTATGGCAGCGGGACCAATCCCGGCGGAACGGTCCAGGCGGCCTTCGACAACTCGGCTGCGGCCGGGGTGCTCCACGTTGCTGCGGCAGGCAACTCGGGAAACCCTAGGGGCAAGGGTAACAACGTTGGCTACCCGGCCCGGTACGATCCGTTATCGCAGTAGCCGCCACCGACTCCAAGGACAGGCGGGCCAGCTTCTCCAGCACCGGTGACACCGTGGAGTTGGCCGCTCCCGGCGTGACGATTAACTCCACCAAGCTTGGTGGGGGATACGTAGAATACAATGGGACGTCGATGGCTTCGCCTCACGTGGCCGGAACTGCGGCCTTGGTCATCGCCGCAGGCATAGCCGACGTACGAACTCAGCTACAACAAACTGCGGACGACCTGGGCGACGCAGGGGTTGACCCCCACCATGGTTACGGCTTGGTGGACGCCGACGAAGCAGCCGGAACACCGCCGCCCCCGCCCAATGATGCTCCAACCGTCTCTATAACCAGCCCGGTTGACAGTGCTACGTTTGGGTCTGGGGACACGATATTGTTTGAGGGCACCGCTAGCGACACTGAAGATGGTGATTTGACCGGCAGCCTGGCCTGGAGCTCCAGCATAGACGGGGCGATTGGCACCGGCGGCAGCTTCTCCGCCACCCTCAGCGACGGCAATCACACTATCACCGCTTCGGTTACCGACTCAGGAGGAGCCTCAGGTGACGACGCAGTGAGCATCACGGTGGGCGACCCACCCACCGAGGCCACTACTGTTAGCGTATCCGCAGTTACTTACGCCACCGAAGGCGGCAAAAACCAGGACAAACATCTGCTGATTACGATCGCCCTGGTGGACGACCAGGGCAACGCAGTAAGCGGGGCCTCCGTCTCCATCGATTTATACAGGGATACTTCCCTGATCGCCTCGGGAACAGCGACAACGGGAACGGACGGGACAGTGACCTTTAGCCTGAAGAACGCCCAGTCGGGCACCTATACGACGACGGTTACCGATGTCAGCGCCTCCGGCTTAACCTGGGATACTTTGACTCCCATTAACTCTTTTACCAAATAGCCGGGTGGTGGTCTTCGCACCGAGAAGTTGACAAGAGGGCCGACGTTCGTCGGCCCTCTTGTTTAGGCGAGCGCTTCCTCAGGTTCTTACAGAGGCCGCTTGGCCGGTGTGCCGGGTTGCCTCGGGTAGCCCTCCGGCGTGGGTCGGACCTTTTCCACCACCACCACAATACGATCGTCGGTTAGACCGCTAACGTTGACCGGATAGACTCCCCCCATTTTCCCTCCCAAGGTTTCTAGAGCATTCTCCGCTCCGGCAAATTCTCGTTCGGCGCTCTGGTGGTTCAACACTACCAAGCGTCCGCCGACAGCGCAGTAAGGCAGGGTATATTCCAACAGCACCGGCAACTTGGCCACGCCCCGGCCGAGCGCCAAGTCGTAACTCTCGCTGAATTCCGGCATATGGGCCAAATCCTCCGCCCTTCCCGTCATGACTTCGACATCTCTTAAAGCAAGCAACTCCACCAAGTGCTCCAAGAACCGGGCCTTTTTGCCCACCGATTCCACCATGAGCAGTTGAGTGTCCGGAAAAGCCAGCTTTAGTGGCAGTCCCGGAAAGCCGGCGCCGGCGCCGATATCCACGATGCGCAGCCCCGGCGGGATCCCTTGAGGATAGGCCAGAGTTACGGTCAAAGAATCCAAGAAGTGCTTAACCTGCACCGCAGTGTGCTCCGTGATGGAAGTCAGGTTCACCCGCTGGCTCCAGTCGGCCAACTCCCGGTAATAATGGTCGAACTGACCTAGTTGAGTAGTGGATAGTTTCAGCCCCAGTTCGGAGGCTCCGTTGGCCAGCAGGTCCATGGATGTTTGCTCTTCGTTGTCGTCGGACATCACACTTGGATTATAGACGGTTTCTCATTGCCGATGGCCTCTGAAGGCGTGTCCGTATAGCCATATCCGAATTGACAGCCCCATAGGCGGGCCGTAAAATTAGCGCGAGGTTGGAGAGCGCTCACGTAGGGGGCGCCGATTCATACTATCCAGTTTAATCCAGTCTCCCAACCTGGCAGAGGCATTAAGGGGGCCGTATGGCTACTAAAGCGTATCTTTTGGTGGAGACAGCGGTGGGCAAGACCCGGGATGTGGCCACCACATTGCAGAGCTTGGAAGGCATTGAGACGGTGGACGTGGTTACCGGTCCTTATGACATTATCGCAATGATCAGCGCCGGCGACATGGCAGTGGTGGGTAACCTTGTAACCGGGCACATACACACGGTCCCCGGCGTGGTGCGCACCGTGACTTGCGTGGCCGTGGGCGCTTAGCGTTGTTCTTTAAATTGCGGTGACCGGCTGGGCGGCGATCCGGTGAGGATTGATCGCCTAGGGTCGACAATTCCCCAAGCAGGAGTGTGACAGTGGAGTTCAAGTTCAGTCCCGAAGATGAGGCGTTTCGCCGAGATTTGCGGCAGTTCGTGCAAACCGAGTTACCTTCCGATTGGGAGGGCGGTGGACGCTGGCCGGAGGAATCCAACTGGGAATTAACCCGCGAGATGCGCAAAAAGATGGCTGATCGGGGCTGGCTGACCATGCATTGGCCCGAAGAATACGGTGGGGAGAACGCTTCACCAGTCCGTTCGGCAATCTTCAACGAAGAGATGGCCTACATGCGGGCTCCCGGTAGGGACATCTTTGGCGTCCGGATGTTGGGGCCGACGTTGATGATCCACGGCTCCGACGAGTTAAAAGAGAAACACTTAAATGCTGTGGCTCGGGGCGAGGTCCAGTGGTGTCAGGGCTACAGTGAGCCCGAGTCGGGTTCGGACCTGGCGTCTTTGAGCACCAGAGCGGTTCGAGACGGGGACGAGTTGGTAATCACCGGTCGGAAGATATGGACTACATTGGCACACCGGGCCGATTGGATAATGTTGCTCACTCGCACGGACCCAGATGCGCCAAAACACCGGGGTATCAGCTTCGTTCTGGTGGACATGAAGACTCCCGGCATTGAAGTCCGGCCCATTATTAACATGGCCAACGGCCACGAGTTCAACGAGATCATTTTCGAAAACGTGCGGGTGCCCAGGGCCAACGTGGTGGGTGAAGAGGACCGAGGTTGGTACGTGGCGGTAACTCTGCTGGACTTCGAGCGCTCCGGCATCGATTATTCGGCAATGGCCCGGCGTTTGCTAGACGAGACCAAAGAGTACGCCACGGAGGCCAAGCGAAACGGCACGCCGCTAATAGATACACCCTGGGTCCGCGACGCATTGGCTGACCGCTACATCGAATGTGAAGTTGCTCGCCTGATGGCCTACAACGTGGCCTACATGCAAGGCGAGGGTCTGGTTCCCAATAAAGAAGCGTCGATGAGCAAGGTTTTCGGCAGCGAGACCCTGCAAAAGGTCACCGCTACCGGGCTGGACATCCTGGGCATGTACGGCATTCTGGGGCGGGAAGACAAGTGGGCACCCCTCATGGGCCGGGTCCAGGAAAATTGGATGGTCAGTTTCTCCCACAAGATCGCCGCCGGGACCTCAGAGGTGCAGCGTAATATCATCGCTGGCCGGGGCCTGGGCCTGCCCAGGGGTTAGGCATGCCCGGTTGGGTTTCCGGCCGGCGGGCTTCGGCTGAACGGCCGGTGGCGCCTGAGTTGGTGGTGGAATCCGCCTAACCGTCCTCCATGATGGTGATCCTTCGACGGGTCCGACTTCGTCGAGACTCTTGATGGAATCGGAGCTCAGGACGAGCGGGTCAAGCTCACCGCAGATGTATGTCCCTAGTCAGCGGCGAAGGCTTGCAGCGTCGCTCCGTCTACTTCAGATTCCGCCTCCCGGCAACGGCGTATTATCCGGAAGACCGTTCGCACCGTCACGGAAAACCGCTCCGCCGCTTCCTCCACCGTAAGGCTTTCTGACCGCATGGTAGACCACACCTTTAAGTCTCGGGCTATCCGGCGGTGCTTTTGGAACCAGCCTGGGTCGTCGTACTTGCACTGGGGCAGGGGACAATTGAGGCAGGACATGGAAACTTCACAGCCGGTGTCTTCGTAATGATAATTCTCCGGGAAGCTGTCCAAAGCCGTAACTCGGGTGACTGCCGGGGCCGCTGTTGATAAAGTCATAATATTGCTCCAAAACAGATGTTCTAATAATTGCAATAAGTATAGAACGCCTGTTCTGAATACGTCAATACTTTTTGAAGGCAATTTAGAACGAATTTTCTAAATTGCTTATATACAGCCATATTTCACAGCCATAATTCACAGAGGAGGGCCCAATGTCCGAGTACGAAACGATGGTTTACTCCAGGAAAGACAAAATCGGCTACATTAAATTTAACCGTCCCCAGGCCCTCAACGCAGTGAACGACCAATTTGAACCCGACCTCCACGATGCCCTTCTGGAGTTTGACACCGATGAGGAGGCATGGGTTGCGATAATCCATGGTGAAGGCCGTAGCTTTTGCGCCGGGGCCGACATCAAACAGCGTTTCGCCAACATGACACCTCAGCAGGCGGCAAGAAGGGAAAGAGGCAACAACCCGGAGAGCTATCTGGGCCGCTCAATCAATTGGAAGCCGGTCATCGGCGCAATTCACGGCTATGCATTGGGCGCCGGGATGGCCATCGCCGCCGAGTGCGACCTGATAGTCGCCTCGGAAGAGGCCAAGTTCGGAATTACCGAAACCCGGCGCGGTCTCCCCGGTGGCCGGGTCTGGGCCAAGGTCAACACCTTCATGCCGTCCAAGATCGTCAGCGAGATGGTAATAACGGGAGAGCAGGTCAGCGCACAGGAGCTTTACAGGCTGGGGCTAATTAACCGGCTGGTGCCCACCGGAGAGCACCTAAGCGCCGCCGAGGAACTGGCCAAGACAGTGTTAGAAACGCCTCCATTGGCGTCCCGGGCTGGGGTCCGACTGACCCGCCGCCAGTGGGTCCAACCCGCCGCCGAAGCTGATATGTACATCCAGACCTTGAAGTTGCACCTCACCGAGGACTTTAAAGAGTCCAGCAAAGCCTTCGTAGAAAAACGCCAGCCCGAATACAAAGCCAAGTGACGCAGGGAAAAGCGTAGTCCGAAATAGCAACAGCCCCGGATTTAATCCGGGGCTGTTGCTTGTTCCGCTGCGATCTAGCAAATTACCGGGGGCGCCACACCCAGGGTTGGTTACTTATCGTGCCTATGGTATTGGGTACGTTTCCACCCATAACTAGACCGTTGGATAAAACCACTCTGGCTTTGAGGAACCGGAACATCAAAAACTTGTCCAAGTAGATGTGAAGGTTCCGCAGGTATCTGGCCAAGTCCAAGGACACCAGGACCTCAGTCTCACCGTGGCTTATTGACCGGTATCTAGTGATAACCCGCCTGCCCTGGAAAGTGCTGACCGACACCTCGGCCAGAGACCCCAGTCATTTATCCAAGCAATTCAAGTCTATGAATGCTTGCTGGCCCCTGTTCTTGATGTGTTCGATTGCAGCTTGGCTGAGGGTCAGGTTAATGGGCCCAGCCTCTGGGGGATCCAGAGTGTTCCTCCGCTTATTTTGCCACCAACTCAAACGTGAGGCGAGCAATGCATATCCTTTTGTAGCCCAACTTGTAGTCCAACCTGTAGTTCAACGAAACCGGATCAGTCCAAAAATCCGTGATCAGGCCGGGCTTAGGCTTCATAACCTCGCCGGCCCAAAACCAGCCCATCGGAAAGTTCCAGGGTGGCGCTCAGGTTCTTCAAAAACAAGAATGATTTAAGGTCAACGTCGATTTTCTGGGTGTGCTTTGCTAATTCCGGCATCACCAGAAACTCCACACCCTCTTGCTTGAATGCTTGATATTTACTCAGGTTCCTGCGGCCAATGTGGGTATCGACCGATACCTCTGCGGAATCGCCCGCTCAAGAGGATAGGCAGATGAGGTCTACTGTGGCCCTTCCACCCTTTTTCTGTATGTGGGCTTTGGCTTTGTCGCTAATGGTTAGTCGCACAATGCATCCTTAGTGTTGGTTAAGTAAATCGGTGAAATATTGCCACGAAAATTGCGCTATTCGGGTAGCCTCTCCACCTACTACGTTGTTAGATGCTATTCTGGCCTTTCGGGTACACAACGTCAACTTTTGAGCGCAAATGTTCGTGATCGATTTGGTGAATCACTCACTTTACGGGACGCGGACCCCACTATGCAGAAGCTTCTAGCAAGCGATTTCTCGCCTCCAACGCCTTTGGGTGGACCATCTGACCGCGGGAAACCAACGACACGATTTCCCGGCTGAGAAACTCCAAAACGGCTTTGTCCAAGTCCTCCGTCGCCAATTGATTTAGCAAAGGCTGGTAAGGGTAAGCGGCGGCTTTTTGAGGGTCCAACTTGTCTGCCAGGAACACAACCTTGCCCAAGGAATCCAATTCAGGATGGGCTGTGCTGTGCCAATAGACTGCTTGATGAATTGAAGGGTCCTCTAGGCCATCCTCTTTAACTAGGATTTCGGCGCCCACTGGTCCATGGAGGAGGATTGGCACGGCGAACTCCACTGTGCCCACCGGCAAACTCAATTCGTCCGCCCGCTGGAGAAGTTCTTCGTTGGGCATGGCCCTTGCCACGTCGTGGGCCAACATGCTTAAGGCAGCAAGTTCCGAGTCAATGCCGTGTATTGGGGCCAGTTGCTTGGCAATGTCGCCGACCCGGTATATATGGTCCCGCAGGCCGGTCGGCAGGGCGTCCACCCTGCGCTGAATTCGTCCTAGCAGTTCTTGCCTTTGTTGCCGTTCTTGCATAGTACAGGGCGCCTTTTGGGTCAGGCTCCGCCCTAGCCCATGGCCCCCAGCGTTTGGCCGCCGAGCAAATGCATATGCAAATGTTCGACTTCCTGACCCGAGTCTTGCCCTTGGTTCAAGGCCAGGCGGTAGCCGCTCAGGGTCACACCTTCACGGCGGGCCATCTCTTCGGCCACCACGAACATTTGGCCCATGATAGGCACTTGGCCTGGGCCGATGTAGGCCAGAGAGGCGAGGTGCATGTTGGGGATTATAAGTAGATGTACTGGCGCCTTGGGGTTGATGTCCTTAACGACGAAAACCTGATCGTCGCGGTAAATCGGCGATTCGTGGGCCGAGTCCCTGGCCATTGCGCAGAAAATGCACTGACTAGTACTCACCGTTTTTTGCCTCCAAACTAATCCGTTGGCGGAGCCTTAGGCCCGGCCAAAATTTGGGTGTCACAAATTCCATTAACCCAGGCTTTGCAGCGCCAACTCTTTGTGAAAATTGGCGTCGCCGTAGGTCAACTCCAAGGCCTTGGCCCGCCTTGTGAAAAGTTGCAGGTCATGCTCCTTGGTGAAGCCAATAGCGCCGTGGCACTGGTGGGCTGAATCGCAAATACGGTGGTATGCGCCGCTAACCCAGGCTTTTGCCATGGAGACAGGACCTTCTGTGGTTCCTCCCTCGGTTATTTGCCAGGCTGCCTGGTAGATGATGTTGCGGGAGCCTTCCAGGTCGGTGGCCATGTTGGCGCAGTGGTGCTGCACGGCCTGGAAAGTGCCTATAGCCCGGCCAAACTGGGTCCGCTGTTTTACGTATTCCAGGGTCATCTCCAGCACTGCATCGGCGCCTCCCAACATTTCCAAGCACTTGCCAGTGATTGCTCGCTGCAAAGTGCGGTGGGCGACCGGCCAACCGCTGCCCACTTGGCCCAGCACCGCCGCAGCGGGAACGCTAACGCTTTGGAGGATAACTTCGGATTGTTTGTCGGAACCTATGGTCGTCAAAGGATTAATCGTCATTCCAGGGCTGTTTCCCGGCACCATGAAAAGAGTAATTCCATCTGAAGGGTCGCTCCCACTAGACGTTCGGGCGGCCATAATTATGATGTCGGCCACATGAGCGTCTGGCACAAATAGTTTGGTGCCATTGATGACGTAGTTATCGCCCTGCTGCTCAGCGGTGGTCTCGATCCCCCAGGCTTCGTAGGTGGCTGAGGGCTCGGTAAGGGCCATGGTCATCTTCAGATCGCCGGAACATATTCGGGGCAGAATATCCTGCTTTTGGGCGTCGCTGCCTGCGTCCAAAACGCTGAGGCCACCCAAAAGTACAGTGGCGAAGAAGGGGCCGGGAACCAAGTTGCGGCCCATCTCTTCTAGTAGCACTGCTAGGTCGAGAAACGATCCGCCGGTCCCGCCGTACTGCTCCGGGAAGGCCACGCCGGTCCAACCCAATGCCACGAGCTGACGCCAAAGCTGCTCGGTGTAACCTTTAGGGTCTTCTTCCATTTCCCGGACCAAGGTTAAAGGGCATTCCTGAGTCAGGAACTCCTGAGCGCTGCTCTTCAACATTTGTTGGACTTCGCTTAGTCCCAGGTCCATTGTTTTCCTCCGTAATTTTGGAGCGTTGGTTTAGGGCCGGAGTCCGGTTATTGCTTGGATTTGAGCTTTGCGCCCTTGACCGAACACGCGATTGAGCGTCCCCAAGGACAGTCTTGTAAGACAAGGACCAAGTTCGACAATCAATAGAGCGAGGCCAGTATAGCCTAACAGTATCTTCGGCTCAAGAAACGTCGGGAAAGCTTGATGTGATAGCTATGCTTGGGCAGTCCGCTTCTCCACTTCCACCACAATTTCCACCGGGGTGTTTCGGGCGACGATCAATTCCAAAGGCTCGTCGCCATCGTTCACCGGCTGGTGGACAGCTTCGGCGGGGACGTAGATAAAGTCCCCCTGATTTATGACGAGCGGATTATCCAGGTTGTCTCCAATCACGAAGCGGCCCCGTCCTTTGCTGACATATATGGCGGACTCGCAATTCACGTGATAATGGGGACTTGAAGCGCAACCGGGCGGTATGGTGGCAACTGCCAGGTGAATCCCAGAGGCGCCCACCAAACCCTCCGAAACACCAGCGAGGCGGGTCATCGCCCCGGAATTTATCTCTACTTCTAAATCGTTGGCACGAACAACTTTGCATTCAGCCATTTCCGCTCCTCAGGAAATCCAGGTTTGTTTTGGTCCAGGATAGATTTATTGAATAATGCTCCGGACGAATGAATCCAGTTGGTTTAACGCTTTCTGAATGTTCTCTTGAGAATTGGCGTATGATAGTCGGACGTACCCTTCTCCGTACTCGCCGAATGCAGCCCCTGAGAGCAACGCTACTCCAGCCTCGTTCATGGCCCGATCTTCAAACTCGGCGCTGCTGATTCCCGTTTCTTGAATGCTGGGGAAAACGTAAAAGGCCCCTTCCGGTTCAGGGCAACTAACGCCGGGGATCTTGCGTAGGCCGTCGGTTATTAGTCGCCGGCGCAGAGAAAACTCAGCCACCATGGCTTCGACACCGTCCCTGGGGCCCTCCAAGGCTGCGATAGCAGCTCGCTGGCTAAACGAGGCGGCACAGGACACGCTGTTCACCGCCAGCTTGGTGATGTGAGGCACTAGTTCCTCGGGCATTATGCCGTAGCCCAAGCGCCAGCCGGTCATAGCGTAACTCTTTGAAAATCCGTCAAGAATGATGGTCCTTTCGGCCATGCCGGGGAACGAAGCTATGCTGTGGTGCTCACCGGTGTACAGGATGTCTTTATAGATTTCGTCGGATAAAACGTAGAGATTATCCCTCTCCAAAACCAACTGGGCAATCGTCTGCAACTCTGCCTGGCTCAGAACCGAGCCACAAGGATTCTCCGGCGAGTTGATGATGATCAACCGGGTGCGTTCGGTAATCTTCCGAGCCAGGTCATGGAGGTCCGGATGGTAGCCTGTAGAGCCTTGCAGTTGCATGGGGACCGGCTTGGCGCCGCAGAACTTGATCATGGACTCATAAATAGGGAATCCGGGGTTAGGGTAGATTACTTCCACGCCGGGCTCGGCCAAGGCCAACAGAACGTAGAACATTATGGGCTTTGCCCCCGGTGTGACCACCACCTGGGCCGGTTCCGTGTCTATACCCCTGACTTCCCGGCTGTTTAGGGCGATGGCTTGGCGCAGTTCGGGCAAGCCGGGCGTCGGTCCATAGTGGGTATAGCCTTCTCTGAGGGCTTGCACTCCAGCCTCTACGATGTGATTGGGCGTGTCGAAGTCGGGCTCGCCGATTTCCAGGTGGATGATCTCCTTGCCTTGGGCTTCCAAGGCCCTGGCTTTGGCCAACACCTCGAACGCGGTCTCGGTGCCTAAGTCCAACATCCGGCTGGCGACGGTCATGTTTCCTCCAGGTCTGGGCGGTTAAGAGGTGCGCTTACCGCAGCGCTTAAGAAATGGCGGGAGCATTGCTCTAAGGCCGAGCTATTAAATCCCCTAATTCAGTCCCGCTGCACTTGGTTCTGGGTGCGCACCGGCAAACCATAAATCTTGATGAACCCTTCGGCCGCCTTGTGGTCGAATTGGTCGCTCCGGTCGTAGGTGGCTAGGTGATACTGGTATAGGGAATCAGGGGCACTGCGTCCGACCACCACGCACGATCCTTTGTGCAGGCGAACGCGGACATCGCCGGTAACGTAGCGTTGGGTACTGGCAATGTATGCGTCCAGGTCCTGCCGGTGGGCGGTGAACCACAGCCCGTTGTAAACGATTTCGGCATACTCTTGGGCGAGCTTTTCCTTGGTGCGGACCTGCTCTTTGCTCAAGGTTAGTGTCTCCAAAGACCGGTGGGCGGCGTGCAACACAGTTGCTGCCGGCGACTCGTATATCTCCCTGGACTTGATACCCACCAACCGGTTTTCCACATGGTCCACCCGGCCGATGCCGTGGCCTCCCGCCAGAGTGTTCAGGTGGCTGATGAGGTCCATTCCGGACATGCTTTCGTCGTCCACTGCGGTGGGCGCACCCTTCTCGAAGTGAAGCTCCAGATACGTTGGATCATTAGGAGAATCTGCCACTGATCGGGTCCAGGAATAGGCTTCTTCCGGAGGTTCCTGCCAAGGGTCTTCCAACTCTCCTGCTTCAGCGCTCCGCCCCCAGAGGTTTTCGTCCACCGAAAACCTGCTGTCCCTGGCTTTGATGGGCAGGCTCCGGGCTTCAGCGTACTCAATCTCCTCGTCACGGCTCATTCCCCAGTCCCTTATTGGCGCGATAACCTCAATGTCCGGAGCTAAAGCGGCAATGCTAACCTCCAAGCGGACTTGGTCATTGCCTTTGCCGGTGCAGCCGTGGGCTATGGCATAGGCCCCTTCACTCCTAGCTGCCTCCGCCAAGTACCGGGCGATAAGCGGGCGGCCCAGGGCGGTGGCCAATGGATACACTCCCTCGTAAATTGCCCCTGCCTTGAGCGCAGGGAAGAGGAATCCTTCCACCAATTCCTGTCTGCCGTCCACCGTCAAGGCACTGGAGGCGCCCACGGCCAAGGCCCTTTGACGGATGGCTTCCAGGTCCACCATACCCAAGTCGATGGTCAGCGTAACGATGTCGGCGCCGTATTTCTCTTTAAGCCACGGCACCGCTACCGATGTGTCCAGTCCCCCGCTGTAGGCGAGGAGGATTTTATTCTCTGCCATTCTTATTCGTTACCAAGCGTATTTTCGGTCATTAAG
>MUCR01000015.1 GCA_002816455.1 SAR202 cluster bacterium Io17-Chloro-G4
GGGAGGTATTCTATACTCTCAAGGAGGTGCAGGTACTGACAGAGCAGTACAAACAGACCTATAACCGCATCAGGCCCCATAGCTCACTGGGTTACAGGCCTCCGGCTCCCGAAACCGTAATGGCAGCTGAGCCCGTCCCAGAGATGGCGGGACTAACATAAAGACTGGTACAAGGATTGGGGGCAGGTCAGCCACCCCCCGAAGAGCGATCCGTTTCTCATTAGTCAAATTGACATAAGGTAGCTAGAGGGATGTCCATGCAGGGGGCCATCCCGAAGCGGGAAGTTATGGAGCAACCCTGTTTCTCAATCAGTTTTGTTCAACCGGACATCTATCTGAGTTATGCGGAGCACATGATTGGTGAGTAGTATTGGGCCTCAGTATGGGCCTGACGATCACTTTAAGGCAGCTGCTAGACTTCATCAGTCGGCATACCGAGCAAAGGTACTCAAGGTCGACTTTGATAAGTACGGCAATCGTTTAACAGAATCGGCTGGCCGCGCTCTCCTCAACTATTATGACGGCTTAGGTGTACGGGAGGCCTTGAGACAAAGGTACCCGACTTACTCTAAGAGTCGCGACGCGGACATGCTCAGGAGTGAGCACATACCTTTCAATCTTTTCGCTCCGCTAATTGATAGACCCGAGTTGACCAAGCGTCTGATGTACCGGATACTCGGCGTAGAACTTCTCTCGCCGTACCAGATCAAGCTTGAATGGGCGCCAAAACCGGCTGAGAAGTACCTAGGAGACAGGACATCATTCGACACCTACATCAAGGGCATGGATGACCGAGGCCGAGTCGTCGGAGTTGGCATCGAGGTAAAGTACACCGAACAGGGATATCGACTTGGCCCGTCCGAAGCTCTTCGCGTGAAAAACCCTGGGTCAACATACTGGACAACCACTCGGGAGTCCGGTGTCTTCACCAACAGCGGATGCAAACTCTTAGCAACCGATGACCTCCGTCAGATCTGGCGCAACCACCTTCTTGGACTCAAGATGCGAGCCGTCGGGGATTTGGACCGCTTCATTTCTGTCACGATCTTCCCCTCAGGAAACGGGCACATGTCCGATGCATTGTCTCGGTATCAAGGCTTGCTGGCGGATGAGGGAAAGTCAGATCTACAAGGCTGCACCTTCGAGCGGTACATCGATTTCCTCCAGGGGGGCGCTGACATCGAGGAATGGAAGGCTTTTCTTCAAGACAGGTACTTGGTGAAAGGACCTGTGTAACTACACGGAAGAGAGGCGCTCTGATGGTTGAGGCGTTGTTGGCATGAAACCCCGTGATATTGTGCACAAAATGTACACGTTCGTTACCTGATGCCCCATGTTGGCCAGTGTAGTTAGCCTCGCTCGGCGAACGAAATAACATGCCCCAACATAGCTAGACATCGTTGCTGAGTGACTACAAATCCGTTATGCCTCGTGTTTGCTCAGGTTTATGCACTCCAACAGCGGGGTATGGTGCGGTGAATCTATAGCGGGGAGATGATCAGCGGCACCAAAAGGTGACCAACGGGCTTTACATAACACCCAGCCAGGATACCCTTGAGGCCTTCTTGGAGACCCGGCTTAGCGTGATTAACCCGAACTGACGTTGATTCCCATTTCCCGACACCCAGAGAAATAGTCAAGCCGCCGGTATTCTTTAGTTCCTCTGCAAAATCGGGGACCAAGTAAGGCTCGGTGGAGACCATAAACTGACCGTCACGATTTGGTGGTGACAGGACCTCGAGAGCCATGTTGGAAGTGAACTCGTGACAGTTAAGAATCCACCGGAGACTTCCCAGCTCGGGAGTATCCGGAATTCGCGCCAACAAGTTTAAGTAAGCTAACCTCATGCCTTGTCTGGGATCAAACTAACAAAGATCAGGTCTTTCGGAAACTGCCCCTCATATTTGAAACGGTTCCACTTCAAGTCCATTTTCTCTTAGAGCATTGTTAGGTTTCGAAGATTGACACTAATCAATCGATGCCACTCCTACCCTGTCAATAGCTTACACCTAGCAATGGATCGATTATGTCAATGAAGCACGCCCAACTGTCAAAAGGTTACATAACGTATCTTGTGCGAACCAACTGTTATTTTTCTTGTAGCATTGCAATGGTCGTCTTGGTCGGTGGAAAGAGGAGAACGCCGACCAAACCCACACATTGAACGGGTTAGCCAAGTAAGGGAAAGGGTCAGCCCAGTAAGGCCGGAGTCATTGTCCGGGGATATTATCCCCTTGAAACCGAGCCGATTACCGTCAGCGGTCCGTCGATGTTCATCAGCTTGGTCTCGATCATCTGGAGCAATCGGTCCATGTTCCAACTCTTGGCGGCTGACACAAAAACGCTCTCCTTGGCGTCCAGGCCCCGGGTAGGAATCTTGGCAGACCCGTTCTCTGCATCCATGTTTTTATGCGAAGTCACCAAGTCCATTTTGTTGGCCACCAAAATCCGGGGCCGGTCCGCTAGACCCATTTCCTTGAGGATTTTCTCGACCACCTCGGTTTGCTCCGGTGCTTTCGGGTGGGTCACGTCAATAACGTGGAGGAGAACGTCGGCTTCAGCCATCTCTTCCAAAGTGGCACGGAAGGCGGCCACCACGGTGGGCGAAAGCTTCTGGATGAATCCCACTGTGTCGGCCAGTAGTAGCGGAGCTCCCGAAGGTAACCTAACTCGACGGGTGATTGGGTCCAAGGTGGAGAAAAGTTGGTCTTCCGCAGTTACCTTGGAATTGCTTAGGGCATTGAAGAGGGTGCTTTTCCCGGCGTTGGTGTAGCCTACAAGGCTGGCTATGGGAATAGTGGACCTTTTACGGCGTCCCATGTATATGCCGCGCCTACGCCTCACCGCTTCCAAATCCCGCTCGATTCTCTGAATACGGCGGCGCACCAAACGGCGGTCGGTCTCTATCTGGGTTTCGCCGGGCCCCCGGGTGCCGATGCCGCCACCCAGCCTTTCCAAGTGAGACCATTGGCCAGCCAATCGGGGAAGCAGGTACTTATGCTGCGCCAACTCGACTTGGAGCTTACCCTCATAGGTCTGGGCGTGACTACCGAAAACGTCCAGGATAAGCGCTGTGCGGTCGATGACCTTGGCGCCCAAGGAGTTTTCCAGGTTGCGCTGCTGGGTGGGCGTTAACTCGTCGTCAAAGATAACGACATCGGCTCCGGATTTCTCAACCTGCTCTACTATCTCTTGGAGCTTGCCCTTTCCGACATAGGTCTGGGTATATCGTTCTGACCGTTGGGTTACCCTAGCAGCCACTTCTGCGCCAGCCGTGCGAGCCAGGTAATCCAACTCGTTAAGGGTATCCTCCAAAGACCAAGACCCATTCGAGTTGCGCGGCTCAACGGCGACAAGCACCGCCACTTCCGGTTCCGGCTCGGTTGACACTGTGCGTTTAGGTATGGGCTCGACCTCCGTTTTAAGCCGGGTGTTAAGTTTATGAACTGGGTTGAGGCATTTTCCAGTTTTCCAGCCGCCGGCAACCCTCTTCTACCCGGTCGTCGGGCGTGGTCAATGACAATCTTATGTAACCTTCACCGAATTTACCGTAGCTTGAACCCGGCGTAACTACGATGTCGGTCTCGTCCAAAAGTCGAGCAGCAAACTCGGCGGAGGTGAACCCCTCCGGGATTGCGGCCCAAATGTACAGACTGGCCCTGGGCACCGGAGTGCGTAGACCAAGCTTGCCCAACGCGCGGACCACCCGGTCGCGGCGTCGCTGGTAAATCGCTACATTATCATCCACGCAGTCTTGGGGGCCGGTCAGGGCTTCCATCGCCATTTCCTGCACTGCCTGGGGGATTCCCGAGTCCAAATTGGCCTTAATCTGGAATAAGGCCTTAATCATGTCGGCATTGCCCACAGCCATGCCTATGCGCCAGCCGGTCATATTGTAGGTCTTGGACAGCGAGTGAAACTCGAGCCCGACTTCTGAAGATCCGGCCACCTGCATGAAGCTGGCCGCCTTATAACCTTCGTAGCCAACCTCGCTGTAGGCAGCGTCATGGAGCAGCGCAATGTCGTTCTCCCGGCAATACGAGATGGCGGAGACGAAGTCCTCTTCGGTAGCCACTGCCGAGGTTGGGTTATTGGGGTAGTTCAGCCACATGAGCTTGGCTGCTTTGGCAACGTCGGCCGGTATGGCGTCCAGCTCGGGCAACCAGCCGTTGCGTTCGTGCAAGGGCATGACGTGGCTTTCAGCGCCAGCGAACATAGTCCCAACGTTGTACACAGGATAAGCCGGGTCCGGGACCAAAGCTACGTCTCCAGGGTCTAGGAAGCAAAACGCAGCGTGTCCGATGCCTTCCTTTGCGCCGATTAAGGGCAGAACCTCTTTATCTGGGTCCAGCTTCACGCCGAAACGTTGGTCGTACCAATAAGCGATGGCCCGGCGCAGTTCGGGCAAGCCGTCGGTCTCAGGGTAGCGGTGATTGGGCGGGTCTTCCGATGCTTTCAGAAGCCGGTCGATGATGGGTTGGGGAGTAGGAATATCCGGGTCGCCGATGCCGAAGGTAACTACGTCTACTCCCGCAGCCCTTTTCTCGGCAATGATGCGGGAGATCTCAACAAAGGGGTAAGGGGACAGCTTGCCCAGCCGTTCGGAAAATTTCATTCCTGAAAATCCTCGGTGTTCAGAGTGAGAGCTCACTTCGGCGTATCACGCTCTTTCGAACTCCCTTCTAGATATTCCTAAGTCCCTCAATATTCTAGAAATCGTACCAGCTTTTAGGTCCCGACTTCGCTAATTGGGGATGGTCGTCCTTGCACGGGTTCCAGAGTTGATCCAAATTTCGTGATCTCCCTTTGCCGACCGGTCAAATTCGCAGCCCAAGCGACGGAGCTTCCGAGTTAAGTCACGGTGGTTCAAACCGCGACTAGCATTTCACCTGGTATTTGGCTGCCAACCGGCTCCGACGAGGCGGCTTCAACTTCTGGCGGTAGAGGATCTCCTGCGGCACGATGTGACTCGATGAATTGAGCCGCGACGCTTTGCAGGTTCTCCAATACCTCGGCGGCGGTTTCCCCCCAGGCGCGGCAGCCAGGCAAGAACGGGATTTCAGCCATGAATTTATCTTCGGTATCGTCACTGGGCTCGTGGATGATGAGAGGCAGCTTATACAACTTCAAGCTAACCCCCCCACTCGCCGGAGAACACTTCCTCGGCAGGTCCTTCCAGGTACACTTCGCCTTCCCCGTCCCAGTCTATTGCCAGGGTGCCTCCGGGCAAAGTTATGTCAAGACTGCCCTGGCTGAATCCCTGTAGTCGGGCGGCCACGGCGATAGCGCAGGCACCGGTGCCGCAGGCCATGGTCTCTCCCGAGCCCCGCTCCCAAACCCTGGCGGTCAGCTTGCCTTCGCCATTTAAGTTAACCACCTCGAAATTAACCCGCCTAGGGAACATGGGGTGACGCTCGACCTTGGGCCCGATGGTATGTAATGCGAAGTCGGCCACCGGCTGCTGCATGAAAGTAATCGCATGAGGATTGCCCATAGACACAAAGGTCAATGGCAAATCTTCTCCGTCCATCTCGAAGGGGTAATTGACCACCGGTCCCTCAGTAATGTCCGGAGAGGCATCCAGATTAACAGGCACATCCCCAGGATTCAGGACAGGGCGGCCCATGGCTACTTTAGCCGCAATAACCTTGCCGTCTTGGTATTGGGGCACGATATTGCGCACACCGGCCAGGGTCTCCACGTCCATGGACTTGGTCGAAGTATCAACAATGCCCCTCTCAATGGCGTATTTGGCGAAGCAACGGATGCCGTTTCCGCACATTTCGCCCACAGAGCCGTCCGCGTTGAACATGCTCATCTTAAGATCGGCAACGCCTGAGTCTTGGATCAGAATGAGGCCGTCGCCGCCGATACCGAAATGGCGATCGCTCATTTTTCGGGACAATTCGGGCCAATCATTGTCTAGACTGCGGGCGTCTACATAAATGTAGTCATTCCCGGCCCCTTGCATTTTCGTAAATTTCATTTACGGGCGCCTGTACGTATAAAATCTAGGAGGAATCCCCGGTAATTGTACCATAGCAGGCACGCTCAGCCATGCTTAACTAGGAGTTTTTCCACCATGCGCCCTGCCTGGCGCTCTACGTCTGAGAGGCTGCCGTCTAGCCACCTAATTCTTGGGTCATCTGGCTTAAACCAGTTGTACTGGCGCCGCACCAAGCGGTGGGTCTGGAACTTTGTTCTCTGGACAGCTTCTTCCAGGGTAATACTGCCAGCCAGGTAGTCACCCAACTCCCGGTAACCGGGACCGGCCAACGCGCCGGTCCCGGGCACGTAGCCTTGGGCGGCCAAGAACCTTACTTCTTCTTCGAATCCCTGGGAGATCATCAGGTCCACCCGGTCGTCTATCCGCTTATAAAGCTGCTGACGGTCCATGGTCAGGCCGATTATCAAAGAACCCTCCAGGGCTTGCGATGCGGTTTCTACAATCTTCGGCCGAGAAATTTGAGCGTGATGAACTTCCAAGGCTCGAATCACACGGCGCAGGTTGCGAGGGTCCAGCTGGGCGGCTCGATCCGGTTCCACTTCTTGCAACTGCTGGTAGACGAAGTCCGTGCCGTGCTGCTCCGCTTCCGCCGTTTTAGCATCGCGGAACTCGGTGTCGGGAGGAACCTTGGGGACCTCCCAGCCTTCGACGAACGCCCAGATGTACTGCCCGGTTCCACCCACGACTATTGGCAGCCGTCCCCGTCCTAGTATCTCGGAAACAGCTTCACCAGCCAATGACAAGAAGGTAGCAAGGCCGAAGTTCTGGTCGGGATCCAGGATGTCCAGAAGGTGATGCGGAGCTTCTTTTTGATCATGGAGCGACGGCTTAGCGGTGCCGATGTCCATGTGGCGATAGACTTGGCGGCTATCGGCGTTGATTATTTCGCCATCAAACTGCCGAGCCAGGGATACGGCCAGGCCCGTCTTGCCCACAGCCGTGGGGCCGACGATGAGCAGGACCGGGGAGGTGATTGACAATAATATTCCCCCTACCTAGCCAGCCTTAGCCTCTGCGGTTAACCGAGCTATCTCTAAAAATTGTTCGGCCTGCAGGGCGGCGCCGCCGACCAAGGAACCGTGAATGCAGCTTTGGGCGGCGAAGGCGGCGGCGTTGCCTGGATTTACGCTGCCGCCGTATAGCAGGGGCACTTGGTCTGCGCCTCCCGGATACATGCTTTGCAGGGTTTCCAGGATGGCGCCGCCCATGATTTCGGCGGCGATTTCCGGGGTGGCCGCCTGTCCAGTTCCTATGGCCCACACCGGCTCGTAAGCCACCACCACACCCGTTATGTCAACAATCCCTGCCAATCCCGCCCCTACTTGTTTGCTAACGGTGTCTTGAGCCTGCCCGGCTTCCCGTTGCCCCAACGTTTCCCCGACACACAATACCGGAATCAAGCCCTTATCAAGAGCTACTTTGACTTTCTGGTTGACTGACTCATCGGTCTCGTCAAACAGTTGACGCCGCTCGGAGTGACCCAGCAGCACATACTGGCATAGCCCTTGTAGCATGGAGGCGGCGATCTCACCGGTGTATGCGCCGGATTCCTCGTTGTGCATGTTCTGAGCGCCAATTTTCACGGAAGTCCCCGCCACGGCATCCCGCACAGCCGCCAAAGATACAAATGGCGGGCACAGAACCAACTCGACTCCCGAAAATGCCGCTGAACCTTTCGCCACACCGGTCGCCAACGCTACAGCTCCGGCTAGGTCCGTGTTCATTTTCCAATTGCCCGCCACCACCGGAGTAGGCATGGAAACTACCTCATTATGTAATTTTAGAGAACTAGGGTCCGAACTTGGAAAGTTTGCCAGCGTGGGCCAGGGCCATCAGCATTATCTGGGTGGCCGGGATGCGGCCTATGGAACCTTGAGCGCAGGAACGTTCATCGAAAGAGGGAATACCTTCACCGAGAGTGAGCTTGGAATGGACCATGAAGGGCACCGGATGCCAGCTATGACCCGCCATGATGGCCGGGGTGGCATGGTCTCCAGCAACCATGAACACATCGGGGTTCAGTTGGCGAATCTGGGGTATGAAAGGGTCAAGCTCCTCGAGACGCTTCACCTTGGCCTCAAAGTCGCCGTCTTCACCGGCGGCATCGGCGGGTTTGTAGTGAATAAAGAAAAAATCGTGGTCATTAAAGTTCTGGTGCAGGGTTTCTACCTCATCGCCGAAGGTGCGCCCTGTCGGTATAACGTTCATGCCAGCCACGGTGGCCAGGCCCCGGTACATGGGGTAAGCGGCGATGCCGACAGGGTCTAGGTGATACACCTTGCCCATTGGCGGCAAATTGGGGAGTTGGGCGAACCCTCTGAGCAGTACCATGTTGCCCCGTTCTTCCTCGGCTAGAAGTGACTGGGCTTGCTCCAAGAACTCGTTAACCAGCTTGGCCGTCCTTTCCGCTGCCGGATCCTGCGCCACGGAAGCCAAGGGCGGCACGCCGGTTATCTGGGGGTCGGTCTCTGAGAGAGCCTCTGAGAGTCCGGGTCCACGAAGCCGCAACACAAACCGGTAATCTTGTACAGCGAAGACATCCACTTGAACGCCGTCCAGCTCGATGCGGTCCAGTCTTTCGCACAAGGGGGCGCTCAATTCGGTGGGGATTCGGCCAGCCCGCCGATCTACTAGGGCGCCTTCACGGTCCACAGTGCAGAAGTTTCCCCGGGCCGCCACATCGCCGGGCTGCAAATCAACGTCAATTCCCAAGGCCTCCAGCGCTCCCCGGCCAATCACGTATTTGAGAGGGTCGTAGCCGAACAGGGCCAAATGTCCAGGGCCGCTACCCGGGGTCACGCCCGGCAGTACCGGGGTGGTGAGACCGCAGGCGCTCTCGCCGGCCATGGCGTTCAGGTTGGGTATATGGGCCTGCTCCAACTCGGAAAGGCCCGTGTCCGGATGGGCTAAACCACCCAAGCCGTCAACTACGAGCATGACTATCTTGGAAGAAGTTGAGGTGTAGCAACCGTGTAGCGCTTCTAAATCGATCATCTTTCACCCTTCGTTCACTATCATCTTCGTCACTATCATAGCCCATTAAACGATTAACTAGGCCATTGACAGTCAGACTCAGGCATCGGGAAGGGCGGCTATTCCGGGAAGGTCCTTACCTTCCAGGAACTCCAAGGACGCGCCGCCTCCGGTAGAAACGTGGGTCATGCGGTCCATGAGGCCCAGTTCCTCCACCGCCTCGGCAGTGGAGCCGCCTCCCACGACACTGGTCACGCCACTTAGGTTGGCAATGGCCCCAGCCACCGTCCGAGTGCCATGGCTGAAATTGGGCATTTCAAAAACGCCCATGGGCCCGTTCCACACAATGGTCTTGCATTGGCCCAGGCTTTCGGAGAACAAGTTGGCCGTGATTGGACCGATGTCCATGATGAGCGAGCCTGGCGGGACTTGGTTGACCAGCACCGTCTCCACGCCTGAAGCGTCATCGGCGAACCGGTCTGCTACCACCACATCCACGGGAAGATGGACTTGCACGCCCAACTTCGTGGCCCGGGACAAAACCTCTTTGGCGAATTCCAGCCGGTCCTCTTCAATTGACGATGCGCCGGTTTCGTACCCCTGGGCTCTCAAGAACGTGACGGACATGCCTCCGCCAACGATGAGGTGGTCGAGTTTGGTCAAGAGATTCTCCAACACCAGTATCTTGTCGCTGACTTTCGCTCCGCCCATTAGAGCGGCCAGTGGCTTAGCCTCGACTTTGATATCCAATGCCTGGCCCAAAGACTCAACTTCTCTCTGCACCAGTAACCCCATGGCCGACGGCAATAGTCCGGGAAGGCCAACAGTAGAAGCGTGAGCCCGGTGGGTCACCGCAAAGGCGTCCATTACGAAACAATCAGCCAGATCAGCAAGAGAGCGGGCAAAGTCAGGGTCGTTCTTCTCTTCCCCGGCGTAGAAGCGCAGGTTTTCCAATAGGGCGACCTCACAGGATTGCATCGAACCCACGGTGTCTTCCACCCTTGGCCCGATTGTCTCACTTAGACATTTGACTTGGCTGCCCAGCAACTTTGCCAGCCGATCTCCCACGGGCGCCAAGCGCAG
The DNA here is from genome assembly GCA_002816455.1 of SAR202 cluster bacterium Io17-Chloro-G4. Lineage (GTDB taxonomy): Bacteria > Chloroflexota > Dehalococcoidia > Lucifugimonadales > UBA3495 > UBA1141. Next base: position 10,064 of record MUCR01000015.1, read on the forward strand.
AGAGTCCACTACCTTTCCTCCGGGCCGGCCCAGGTGAGAACAAAGAATCACCCGGCTACCTTGGTCTTTCAAATAGCGGATTGTCGGCAATGTGGCCCGGAGTCGCTGGTCGTAAGATGCGATGGCCTCCACGCCCTGCTCGATGGGGATGTTGAAATCCACCCGAACCAGGACTAGCTTACCAGCGACATCTAGCTGGGAGACCGTGCGTTTAGCCATTACCTCTTCCCATACTCTTTAGTCGCAATTCAGACTTCACCGTCCAACACCTGTTGTCCGAGGCTTTGTAGATTTTCCAGACCTTGCTCCGTCATGTCCGCGCCATTCAAGGAGTGCATGGCTTGATCCACCAATTCTTGGGCTTTCTCTGCGGAGAATTCTTTGGAGCCAGCCTCGTTTAGAATCTCAACCAACTTAGAGACGTCATCCGGTTCCAGTACCCGTTTCATATATATTCCGCCCAACTCACGCTTGGCGGCCACACTGGAGCTTTCCAGTGCGTGGATTAAGGGGAGACTTTTCTTCTTGTTCAGGACGTTGCTGGCGGTCATGCCGTCCCCAGTCCCGCCCCATAAATCCACGATGTCTTGGTGAATCTGCCAGGCCATCCCAATTTTAGTTCCCATTTCGCGGAACTGGCTCCAAACCTGAGCTTCGGTCCCCGCCGCCAGGGCTCCTGCTTCAGCTGAACAGCCAGCCAGTGCGCCGGTTTTGCGAGTAATCATATCGAAGTAGGCAGCGCTGGTGACCACCATACGTTCCTGGAACTCCAGGTCGAGGTATTGGCCTTCGCACAGCGCCAAACAAGCACGGTCCAAGGATTCCACCGCATGGAGCACCCTCTCCGGAGGGACACCGTTTTGAGCCAGACGCATCATAGTAGTGCGCCCCAAGGCGTGCAATCCGTCGCCGGCATTGATAGCCTGGGCAGGTCCCCATACCCACCAGATGCTGGGCCGGTCTTGAGCATCGGGCCTGGCTGCTTGAACATCGCCATGCACCAAGGTGAAATTGTGCACCAAGTCCACCCCGGCAGCCGCCGGCAGAGCAGCTTGGAAGTCCCCCGACAACGCCTGACATGACACCAAAGCCAGCAGGGTCGGAAAGTACAATGGGCGAGGGTTGTCAGTGGGCTGGCCTAGTTGGTCCGTCCAACCCAAGTGATACCGCAGCAGGTCGTATAGAAATCCTTGCCGGTCAGCGAAGACTTCTTTCAACTCCTTATCAACAGCGCTGCGGTAAGCCTCATAATCATATAAATTCGGGTCATATAGTTTCGAGATGAGTCTGCTCCTACTCTTATTTTGACCTGGGGTTTGGATTAACCGAGTTCTCGCAAAATCTCGTCCATGGGCAAAGCCCCCTGGCGCAACAATTTGGGGGTTTCTGTGGTTAGGTCAACAACAGTTGAGGGAGCGCCTCTCGGTTGAGGGCCCGATTGGACTACATAGTCCACGTCGTTGCCCAGCTCCGCTCTGACGGCATCAAAATCAAGCAAGTCTTGCTGGCCACTTCTGTTGGCGCTGGTGCCGGATATAGGGCCGCCTAGGCTTTTAATTATATCCAAAGCCACAGGATGGTCCGGCATCCGTACAGCGACCGTTTCTTTGCCCCCGGTGACCAAGTGAGACAAAATTGGGGCTTTGGGCAGGATGAGGGTTAATGGGCCCGGCCAAAAGCGATTGGCCAGTTGGCGGGCGGCTTCGGGGATTTCACGAGCTACGGTTTCCAACTGGTCCCAGCAGCTTACGAGCAATGGCAATGACAATTCGGCGGGTCTGAGCTTGATCTCGAAAATGCGCTCAAGAGCAGAAACCGAGAAAGCGTCGGCGCCCAGCCCGTAGAGCGTGTCGGTGGGAAAAACCACCACTCCTCCCGACCTTAAGAACCGCACCGCTTCTTCGACATCTGTGTTTAGGTTGCTCGTATGTAAGTTCTCTGCCAAACCTTTGCTAGCCGAGTTTGGGCCACCAAAATTGTTTGCCCAAGGCTGCCGGGACCACTAGCCTACCCTCCGAAGCCGAGTATAGCATAGGGATGATGGAGGGGCGATAAACAATTTTGCGTTATGTCTATACGGAAGGCCGCATCCTCGGTATAATATCGGCAGCCCCACAGGCCCAATAATTGGCTCACCAAAACCGGCCAATTATTGCGACAATTCTCCTCGGCCAGTCAGCAACACTCATCCAGAGGAGGTACCGCCACGGTAGAAGAAAAGCTTCCCCGGGGACGGCGTGTAGCCACCAGTGACGACTTGGAAGTGTCGGCTTACCTGGAAATAGCCAGGAGCCAGGATAGTGCGGGGTCTGAAGTCGAGACCGCATCCCCTGAAGCTGAGCTTGAAGCCAATCTACAATCTGTTAACGAAGGCATCGTTATCATCGACTTTGGCTCTCAGTATAGCCACCTCATCGCCCGCCGTGTGCGGGAGCTAAAAGTATACTCGGAAATTATTCCCACCAGCAGTTCTTGGGACTCCATAGAGCACATTAACCCCAAGGGCGTCATTCTCTCCGGCGGCCCCGCCAGCGTATTCGAGCCCGGCGCTCCCAAGGTGCCCGATTGGGTTTTCGAACGCGGCTTACCAGTGTTGGGTATCTGCTACGGGATGCAGGCCCTGGTTCACCAGTTGGGCGGCCGAGTCGCTCCCGGTTTGAAACAAGAATTCGGGTCCGCAGTGCTGCATCAAAACGCCTCCGACGGCCCGATTTTTAAGGACATGCCGCCTTCGTTCCAGGTGTGGATGAGCCACGGCGACCGCGTTGAAGAGATGCCTCCCGGCTTTTCATCTCTGGCCTACACCGAGAACTCTCCGGTCGCGGCCATCGGCAATGGGAAAGGAATTTTCGGTCTACAATTCCACCCGGAAGTGCAACACACGCCGTTGGGAAAGTCGATTCTGGATAACTTCCTTTTCAAGACGTGCCGATGCCAGGGCACCTGGACGCCCCGAAATTTCGTTAACGATTCCATTAGCCGGGTACGCAGTCAAGTGGGCGATGGCCGGGTAATTTGCGCCCTTTCCGGCGGGGTCGATTCGGCGGTGACAGCGATGCTGCTCAATCGGGCCATCGGCGACCAACTCACCTGCATTTTTGTGAACAACGGGCTCCTCCGGGCGGAAGAAGCGGAGCGGGTGCAATCCACCTTCAACCGAAACCTGGGCCTGAAATTGATTTACACCGACGCAACCGATCGGTTCTTGGACAAACTAACTGGCGTCACCGACCCGGAGACCAAACGCAAGGTGATCGGCGAGGAGTTCATCCGAGTTTTTGAGGATGCGGCATCGGAGTTGGGGCAAACGGACTTCCTTGCGCAGGGGACTTTATATCCGGACGTCATAGAAAGCGAGGCGCCGGAAAACCGTGCATCGGCGCGCATCAAAACCCACCACAACGTGGGCGGCCTTCCAGAGCACATGGATTTGAAGCTTGTGGAGCCCCTTCGTTACCTGTTCAAGGATGAAGTGCGGGAAGTCGGGCTGGAATTGGGCCTTCACTCCGAGATGGTATATCGCCAGCCATTTCCTGGTCCCGGCTTGGCCATCCGGATAATTGGAGAAGTGACCAAAGAGAAGTTGGAAATTCTCCGTGCCTGCGACTGGATTGTGATTGACGAGATAAAAGGCGCCGACCTTTACGACCAAATTTGGCAGAGCTTTGCCGTTCTCAGCGACAGCCGCACCGTGGGCGTTATGGGCGATTACCGGACCTACGGCTACGTCTGCGCCATCCGGGCTGTGAACAGCGAGGACGCGATGACCGCCGACTGGGTCCGCCTACCCTACGAGGTGTTGGCCCGGATTTCCAGTCGCATCGTTAACGAGGTACCGGGTGTCAACAGGGTAGTCTACGACATCACCAGCAAGCCACCGGGCACTATAGAGTGGGAATAGAGCTTGCAGCGAGCATCTTGGGGGAGTGATGGAGGCGGTGCATCCAGCGTACATCATTTACCTGACTTTACCCTCCAACGTCCGAACCGTTAGCCCATTCCCCACCCGACGGACCTATGCATGAAAGTCCTACTTCTCGGTTCCGGCGCCAGAGAGCACGCCCTAGCATGGCGGATTGACCAAAGTTCCTGCCTTACCAAGCTCTGGGTCGCCGATGGCAACGCCGGTACCGCATCAATTGCCACCAATCTGGCTGTCAAGCCTGAGGACATCGACGGCGTCGTAGCAGCCGCAAAATCATTGGAGATTGACTTAGTAGTTGTCGGCCCCGAATTGCCCTTATCTTTGGGCATCGTGGACCGTCTAGCCTCCCAGGGCATCGCGGCCTTCGGCCCCACACGGGCGGCGGCCAGAATCGAAACCAGCAAAAGTTTCGCCTTAGACGTTATGAAGGAAGCGGGGGTGCCTTGCCCCGACTTCTGGGTGTTCCAAGAAGAAAACTCAGCCATCAAGTTTCTGAGGGGACATTCCGGGCCGATGGTGGTAAAAGCCGACGGTTTGGCCGCTGGCAAGGGCGTGATTCTATGCGCCGACGCCATTGAAGCCGCCGACGCGGTTCGAACTTGCATGAATGACCGGGCATTCGGTGAAGCAGGCGATACAGTTGTAGTCGAGGAGATGCTGACAGGCCCTGAAGTGAGCGTCTTCGCATTTTGCGATGGTGAGCGCATTTCGTCATTGGCTGCAGCCTGCGATTACAAACGATTGGAAGACGGTAATGGCGGCCCCAACACCGGCGGCATGGGCAGTTATTCGCCTCCTAGTTTCTGGGACGAAAAATTAGCTCAACGAGTTGAGCAAACAGTCATGCGTCCGGTGTTAGAAACTATGGCCCGTAAAGGATACCCTTATAAAGGCGTCCTTTACGCTGGGCTCATGTTAACGGCTGACGGCCCCAAGGTTCTGGAATTCAATTGCCGTCTGGGCGATCCGGAGACCCAAGTTATCCTACCAAGGCTAGCCACCGACCCGTTGGAAGTCATGCAGGCTTGCGTTGAGGGCAATCTTGACCGGACGCCAGTAAAATGGGAAAACCAGTGCTACGTTGGCGTGGTTTTGGCTTCAGCCGGTTATCCTGCCAGCTACGAAACCGGCTTTGCCATATCCGGAGCACATGAGGAAGAAGCGGACACCATGTTGTTCCACGCCGCCACTCGTCAAGAATCGGTAGGCGAAAAAACCCACTTGGTTACCAGCGGCGGCCGGGTGATGACCGTTGTGGGAAAGGGAATATCCCTGGCGGAGGCCAAGGGCAAGGCGTATGATAGAGTCCGCCGAATCAGCTTCAATGGAGCAATTTTCCGGACAGATATCGCCGATCTAACTGAAGAAAACAGCATCACCCAATTGCGGGACAGCGGGCTTTAGGGGCTGGCTTGATTGATTGGCAAGACCTTGGCCGGGAATTTGGCAAAGCTGAAGGTGGACCGAAATTAGCGAAATACCGCAAACATAAATGGGCACGGTCCACGGAATTCGCAGGCTGGATCAATGAATCCGCATTGCCCAGTCTGTCCGCTGAACAAGCCCAGGACCTGTACGCCGCCTCAGGAGGCACGCACCGGCAAGACTTCAAGAGCAACCCAATTGATGAAATCAGGGACTCCCTGGATTTCTTGTTGTACGATACAGTGAAGCTGGAAGGCCGGTTTCAAGAGTGCGCCGACGATGCCGGAGCATTCAAACTTGCCGGGGCGGGAAAAGAATTCGTTTCTTACCTGCTTTGCATATCGGAGCCCCGATTATTTGCGGTCTGGAATGCGAACGCTGAAAAAGCGATTAAGAAATTGGGCATAAAAACGCCAGTGCTGCGAAAAGGGCCCATGGGTATTGGTTACATAGACCTTTTGGAAGGGTCCGACTTGGTGCGGCAGCGATTGGGATTGGCCGATTTCCGCACGGTGGACGCGTTTTTTTATTCGGTGTCGCGGCCTGTGGCCCGCAGCAGAGATTAGCGGAGGGGATTCATGGCCTGGCAGGACACTCTAAACGATCTGCGAGACGAGTTGGCTGAGGTCAGATTGCGGCGGCTAGAACGCATCCGGGCCGATGATGCCAAGTTGGACGAGATCCACCAAGAGATGACCCAACTTGCCGACTCCTTGGGCATCGGGAAACTATTGGCCGCAATGAACGCCACGCTGTTAGAAGGGAGTGGACAGATCGAATCCATCGTCTCTTGGGACCAAGATAACGAGGACGGCGATTCTGAGTTAGATATAGACGAGGAAATCGGACTGTTTGACGATGAAGACGAGAAGGAAGAGTCTATCGCATCCCTTCTAACTTGGGACGAGGACGGCGACCGGGAGATAGCGGTGGAGGTGATTCTGGACGAAGAGGGGATATCCCTACTGGTTAATGGGGTGCAGATTCGGCCCGAACCAGAGGCCTTGCAACAAGGCTTGGTGGAAGCATTCCGTGATGAGTTGGAATTGTAATTTGGTGGGTACTTCGTAGTACACGAGCAAATTCTTCGTTTCACCGGCGTAGGATGGTGTCCAGGAAATTCGGCGATAAATATGTTTCCTAGATTCTGGCCTTCGCCGGAAAGACGGATGGTGACAGGTAACTTCGAAATCTAGACAAAACAAGGGAGGAAGTGGCCATGCCGCAAGTCGGCGTAATCATGGGAAGCGCCTCCGATGAACCGGTGGTTCAGGAAACGGTGAACACTCTGGAGCAGATGAAAATCGACTACGAAGTTCGTGTGCTGTCGGCTCACCGGACTCCGGAGAGAGTCCGCGAATATGCCGAAGGAGCCAGGGACCGGGGCATCCAGGTGCTGATCGCCGCCGCTGGCGGGTCGGCCGCTTTGGGAGGCGCATTAGCTTCTTGGACTACCCTTCCAATTATCGGTATCCCCCTTGCTTCTAGCGAGTTGAAAGGCATCGACGCCCTTATGTCCACCGCTCAGATGCCTCCGGGGATTCCCGTGGCCTGTATGGCGGTCGGTGCCTGGGGCGCACGCAACGCCGCTTATTTTGCCGCAGAAATCCTGGGTCTCCACAACGAAGAAATCCGCCAAGCCTATGAGGACTACCGCCGTGAGCTCCGCGAACGTTAAATCCAAAGAGGCGAGAGTCAAAGCAGCGGTGCTGCTGGACTTCGACGACACGGCCGCTGAGCAGAACGTGGCAGAATTGCTACTGACCCGTTTCGGCGACTCCACTTGGCAGGATGTTCGTGATCGGTTTCGGGCAGGCGAATTAAACCTGAGAGAGTATCAGGAGATAACTTTCCGCAACATTCAGGCCGATGTCTCCGCCATGCAACTCCACGTCAGAAATCACGCGAGCTTGCGTCCCTATTTCAATGAGTTGGGGACATATTGTCAGGAGAATGACATACCATTCGCCATCGTGAGTCAGGGTCTGGATTTCTATATCGAAGCTCTTCTGGCGAAGGAAGGGCATACCCAAGTGCCGGTCTATGCGGTCAACACCAGCTTTTCCAGCCAGGGTATCGCCTACGAGTACCGCCACACGCGCCCCGGCCAGGAAAAACAAGGAAACTCGAAAGGCTTGGTGGTTGAGCAATATCAGGAACAGGGCTACCACGTTTTTTACGCCGGAGACGGTATGTCCGACTTCGAGGCCGCGGAACGGGTGGACGTGCTTTACGCCCACCGCACGCTGGCTCAGGAATGCGCGCGAACCAATATCCCTTTTCGTCCTTTCACCGACTTTCAGAACATGCTTCAAGCCGTCCAGGAATTTCACGCCAATGGCTTCGAAGCCTGAGGCACCGGAATTTTCGAGACATGTGCCCAGCCGCGCGTCCCACTCCACGCGTCCCACTCCAGTGAAACAGGCCTGGAGACACAAAGGTAAAACAACCAAGCCTGAGCCCGCGCAGCGGCGGAGGTGAGGAGGTCTCTACATGATTGAACGCTACTCCAGACCAGCCATGAAAAAGGTGTGGTCCGATGAGAATAAGTATCAAAAATGGATGCAGGTGGAACTAGCGGCTTGCGAGGCGTGGACCGAAGAGGGGGTCATCCCTGAAGAAGACATGGGACTTCTAAGAAACGCCAAGTACAACCACTCCCGCATGATGGAGATTTTCGAGATCACGCGCCACGATGTAACGGCGTTCTTGTCTTCCATTACCGAAGGAATCGGCCCGGAAGGCCGCTGGCTGCACTTGGGCCTAACCTCATCTGACATGCTGGACACGGCTTTGGGGCTCCAACTGGGCGAGTCAGGCGCGCTGCTGCTCGAAGATTTGGACGAAGCCCTGGAGGCCTTGAAAAACCAAGCAATTGCCCACAAGACTACCATCATGATGGGGCGAACCCATGGTGTTCACGCCGAGCCCATCACGTTTGGCCTAAAGATGGCATTGTGGTGGGAAGAACTCAGGCGCCAGCGGTCACGGTTGGAAGACGCCTTAGAGAACGTTCGCGTCGGCAAGATTTCCGGGGCTGTGGGCACCAATGCCACCGTGTCGCCCAAGGTGGAGGAGAAAGTCTGCCGCCACTTGGGCCTCCAGGTGGAGCCGGTTTCAAATCAAGTAGTCCAGCGGGACCGCCACGCCCACTTTATTTTGACATTAGCTTTGATTGCGGCTTCCCTGGAAAAATTCGGGACCGAGCTTCGGTCGTTACAGCGCACTGAAATTCACGAGTTGGAGGAGCCTTTCGGCCACGGCCAGACCGGCTCATCCTCCATGCCCCACAAGCGAAATCCCGAGCTCGCCGAACGCATCTGCGGGCTGGCGAGGCTAATCCGAGGCCACAGCGTGACCGCCTTGGAGAACGTGGCGCTATGGGGCGAGCGGGACATTAGCCACTCATCCGCCGAGAGAATCATTTTGCCGGACTCTTGCCTGGCCTTGGATTACATACTCAACATTTTCGCTGGCATTATCAAAGACCTGCGGGTGTTCCCCGAACGCATGTGGTCCAACGTGGAAAGCAGCCGCGGCCTAATCTTTAGCCAACAAGTGTTGCTGGCCTTGGTGGACAAGGGTCTGCCCAGGGAAGACGCTTATAAGATCGTGCAAAGGAACGCTGGACTCAGTTGGGACCAAAACAAAGACTTCCGGGACTTGGTGAAATCTGACGACGAAGCAATAGCGTACCTCAACGTGGAGCGCCTCAATCAGATCTTCGACTACAGCTACTACACACGGTACGTCGACGACATTTTCAGCCGTCTGGGACTGGAAGCAGCCCAGGTTTCCCTAAAGAGTTAATCAAGAAATTGATTCGTCTATTGGTCTCTGCTGGTATAACATAAAGAGAGCCAGATAATGAGCCTGACAAGCGGTAATTTTGAAGGGAGTGGGGGATGATTACTGAAACGAAACTGCCCAGTCTATTACACCGAGGGAAGGTGCGGGACACGTACCAGTTGGACCCGAAACGACTGTTGATGGTCTCCACTGACAGAATTTCAGCATTTGACGTGGTATTGCCCATGGGTATCCCTGAAAAAGGCCGGGTGCTGAACCAAATCTCAGCGTTCTGGTTCAATAAAACCCGGCATCTGGTGCCCAATCACTATATTATGGCGGCAGACGACCCCAGAGCCGCCGCAGACATTGAAGCCAGGTTCGGCCCAGAGGGTTTGCCCACCGAAATAGCGCAGCAGGCCATGATTGTGAATCAGGCCGAGAGAATTGACATCGAATGTGTAGTCAGAGGTTACATTGCGGGGAGCGCATGGTCCGAGTACCGGTCTCATGGCACTGTTTCTGGAAAGCCCGTTCCCGCCGGCTTGTTGGAATGCGAAGCCTTCCCCGAGGTCTTGTTCACACCCACCACCAAGGCCGAAGAAGGTCACGACGAAAACATGAGCGACCAGGAAGTATTGGACATGGTGGGCTCCGACCTGGCGAAGCGGCTGGCCGATGTCAGCATTGCTGTATTTCAATTCGGCAAAGACTATGCCTTGGAGCGGGGCATTATCCTGGCGGACACCAAGATGGAGTTCGGCCTACTTGATGGTGAGTTGATTCTGATTGACGAGTTGCTCACTCCCGACTCAAGCCGTTTTTGGGACGCCGAAAGTTACAGTCCGGGCAAGTCGCAACCCAGTTTCGACAAGCAACCCGTTCGGGACTGGTTGGCTAATCAAGATTGGAACAAGGAACCACCGGCGCCGCCCCTTCCCGAGGACGTGGTGGCGCAAACATCGGAGCGTTACCTGGATGCCTACTACTTATTAACGGGGGAAAGGCTCGCCTGATAACGGACAGACCAACGGACCGAGCGGAGGAACAACATTGCCAGAATCGAGACACCGGCGTAGCCGAGGGCAGGCCCTGTCCAGAAGGGCCCGGTCCGCCGGCAACCTGACGAGTAACAGACCCAAGAGAAAGAAAACCAACAAAATTTATCTAATAGCTTCAGCCCTAATAGCCGTGCTGGTCATAGCTGGCTTCGCTTTGGGGGGGTTGACCGGCGGCGGGCACGGCGGAAGTAGCGGGAGCGCTGCAACTTACGTCGATGGCGTAGGCGAGCGCCAATCAATCGCCCCCACCAGGAACCACTTACCCGAAGGCACGCAAATCGAGTACGAATCTTTCCCGCCCACCTCCGGCGATCACTACCCACCCACTGCGCTGGAAAGGTGTGGATTTTACGAGGATGGGCTGCAAGACGAAGTGACTGTCCACCACTTGGAACACGGAAACATTGTCGTCAGCTACAACCTGCCCGACCCGGCTCAGGTGGACCAACTCCGCAGCGCGGTAGGCAATATCGGTTTGAGCAATGTTTGGGGTATCACCCGTTCATACGACAAGATTCCGCCAGGGCAGGTGGCATTAGCCGCTTGGGGCGTCTTGGATACTATGAACGGTGTTGACGGAGATCGGATCAACGAATTCTTCAATACTTATGCTGGCAGCCTTGGGCCGGAGACCGTTCCCTGTAGATAGCGCTTTGCCTCTAAACTGTCATTCTGAGGAGCGCAGCGACGAAGCAACTGTCTTATATGTCAAGAGTTGCGGAGGGCCAATTCAGGATTCCAGGGGCAATTATGCTTGA
>MUCR01000016.1 GCA_002816455.1 SAR202 cluster bacterium Io17-Chloro-G4
ATCAGTATGATTTCAAGGAGGCAGCCCTTTGGGCAATCTTAAAGGCAAATACTGCATTGTAGGCGTAGGGGAAACTGTGTACAGCCGGGGCTCGGGACGCACCACTAGGGCCATGGGAGCGGAAGCCATCCGCCACGCCATGGACGACGCAGGTCTAAATTCCCAGCAAGTAGATGGGATCCTGAGCTACCACGGCGGCGATTCGACTCCAGCCACATCCATCATGTACGACCTGGGCCTACGCCCCAACTTCTACATGGACTGCTCCGGGGGTGGCTCCAGTACCGAAGCGTTGGTGGGCCTGGCGATGGGCGCCATTGAAGCCGGCATGTGCGACACCGTGGCGATTTACCGGTCCATGAACGGCTATTCACAAATTCGAATTGGCGGCACAGGAGTGCGGGCCGCTCAACCGGTAAGCGGGTTAGACGTGATGCTGCGACCCTACGGCCTAATCAGCGCCGTGCAGCGTTTTGCCTTCACTTTCACCCGCCATATGATGGAGTACGGAGTCACCAGCAGCGATTTGGCCCACATCAAGGCCGCCCACAGCAATCACGCCAGCAACAACCCCAAGGCGTTGATGAAGCAACGAGTCACGGTGGACGACGTGCTAAATTCCCGGTGGATTATCCGCCCCTGCGCCCATTTATTGGATTGCTGCTTGGAGACGGACAACGCCACTAGCATTATCCTCACCACAACTGAGCGGGCCAGGGACCTGCGCCAGCGGCCGATCCAGGTTCTGGGCGTGCAAGGCCGGGGAACCAAGCTGGGTGGCGACTTCCACTATCAGCACGGCCCCATTACCAGGGTCGCCGGCCACCACATAGGACCCAGGATTTTCGAGCAAGCCGGAATTACTCACGATGAAGTTGACGTCACCGGTTGTTATGACGCCTTCACCTATACTGCGCTGCTTCAGTTCGAAGATTATGGCTGGTGTAAGAAGGGCGAGGGTAAGGACTACGTTACCAGCGGCATCATCAATCTGGGCGGCAGGCGCCCCAATAACACTAGCGGCGGCCACTTGTGCGAAGGTTACACCCATGGCATGAACATGGTTATCGAGAATGTGCGTCAATTACGAGGAACGGTGGACGACTACTGTCCTCAAGCCCATGAAGGAATTCATACCTATGACTACTCTGAGGGCAATTGCCGCCAGGTAAAAGACGCCGAGACTAGCATGAACATGGGATGGGGGACGCCCTCAGTGGGCAGCGCCCTGATTCTGAGAAGATAGGTCAATTTGATCAAAAAACGCCGTAATCATAACTATAGCGAGTGATTACACAGTGAACATGAGAGGTATTTAAATGCCGGTATACGAGCACCGGGGCCAAATGATGAGCGTGCCAGACATCGACACCGAGTACACGGGCTACTTCGACGCCGCCAAAGAAGGCCGTCTGGTGGTGAAAAAGTGCCAGGACTGCGGTCTGCTACGGGGCGAGCCCGGCCCGGCCTGTCCTTGGTGTCCATCGCAGAAATGGGAATGGCAAGATGTGAGTGGCAAAGGCACAATATACAGCTACCAAATCGTGGCCCACACCGTCATTCCCGGCTTCAAAGACTGGGCGCCCTTTGCCATCGTGCTGGTTGAGCTGGATGAACAGAGCGGTGAACCCGGACCCGGCGACGGACTTCGCATCACTGCCAACTTGGTGGATGGAAACATGGACGCCGAGAAAGAAGAGAACGTGGCCATAGGAGCACGAGTGGAAGTGGTGTTTCAAAAGGGTGAAGGGGATTTCGCCATTCCCCAGTTCAAGCTGTCCGGCGAGGAGCCGAGGGGGCCGCTGTGGAGCCATGTAGCCTAGGCGCAAGGGTTCGATTAATTTAGTCTAAAGACGGGAAGGTTCATCCAAGGAGATTCCGATGTTGCTGAAGTATATAAAGAGCGGTATGAGCCGAGCTAAATACGAAAAACTGGAGGACGACAGTTCATACTATGGAGAGATTCCTGATTGCCACGGAGTTTTCGCCAACGCAACGACCCTCGATGAATGCCGCGAACAATTGGAAGAGGTGCTAGAGGAATGGATTTTATTTCGGGTTTACAAGAACCTATCTTTGCCCATAATTGACGGTATTGAGCTAAAGATTAAGGAAGTTGCGTAGTGTCTCGATTTGGACCGGTCAAACGACCGGACCTGATCAGATACTTGAGGTTATTGGGGTTTGATGGGCCATATTCGGGCGGCAGACATCAATTTATGGTTCACGAGGATAATACGATATGGATACCCAATCCTCATGGAGGAGATATTGGAAGGGAACTTCTTTCAAGGATTCTAAGGCAAGCCAACATCAATCGGGATGACTGGGAAGCCCTGTAACGCTCTTAATACCTTTGAGGGGCCTAATGAGACTCACATTCTAGATTATGCCTGGCGTAGTGAGTGCGGCAGAATACCATTTTGTAGCTCGTTCGGATATGCGTTCAATTCAGGCCCAGGAACCTCTATTGCCAAAACTAATTAGCTTTGACATTGACGGCACGCTGGAGGTGGGCGACCCACCCGGCGTCATTACTATGGACATGGTCCGAGAGGTTCAGGAGGCAGGCTACTTAATTGGTAGCTGCTCAGACCGCACTATTAGCACCCAACAGCGGCTGTGGGAAGAGCACGGTATTACCGTGGAATTCACCGTGTTGAAGCACAACTTGGGTGATGTGGCGGCCCGCTTTGAAGCTGAGGAGTACCTTCATATCGGAGACACCGATTTAGACCTGCAGGTCTCTCAGGCGGCAGGATTTCGCTTTATACCGGTCGATGATGCGCCGGGTCTGATGTGGGGAATTAACGGCGAACACCGACAGTAGGGGTCTGAGACTGTTAGACGGCGTCTGGAGAATCGCAGGAACTAGAAAAAACTGACTCCCGCTATTCTTCACCACCTTGGGGTTCTTGGGTCAACCCGACACTGGTACTGGAAGGTTCCGCTGCTTCCTCAACACGAGGGTTGAAAGACACCGAAAACTCCTTTCCCTGATCGGCGGCCACCGCTCCGGCCATGGCGCTTATGGCTACTTCGATCTGAGCATCGTCGGGAATCCTGGTGGTCAGGCGCTGCAACAGCAATCCTGGTGTCGCCATGACATGTCCGAACAGGGAATGCTGGTGCTTGCCGCTGAAGCGTATGATTTCATAGCTGATGGCAGCGATCACCGGTATAAGCACGATTCGTGAAATTATCCGCCACTCCATGGGCGGGTCCATTAGTAGCGCAAACACCACTATGGAAACCAGCATCACCGTCAATAAAAAGGCAGTACCGCACCTGGGATGTGGGGTGGGGAACTTACGCACGTTTTCTACTTCCAGAGGCAAACCCGCCTCATAGGCGTGTACCGCCATGTGCTCGGCACCGTGGTAAGCGAACACCCTTTTAATGTCCCGGAGGAAACTTATTCCCCAGATGTAGCCGACCAGCAGCCCTAAACGAAGTCCGCCCTCGATAAGTTCGCTGACCAATCCACCGGAGTCAAGGAGCCAGATAACCACTAGAGGCAGTAAAAAGAAAACGCCGACACCCATCACCATGGCGGCAGCCAAAGTTGCGCCCAGCACCCAACTGGGGATATCGCCCCCTTCATCGCCAACTTGGTCTTTGACGGCCAAGTTCGCGGATAGGTGCAAGGCTTTGATTCCCAAAACCATGGTTTCCAGCAAAGCGATGACGCCCCGGACCAGCGGGAATTGGCGGATACGTCCGGTGTAAAGAGTATTGAGGCGTTCACTGTGGTACTGGATAGTGCCATCTTGACGGCGAACGGCAAGGCTGAAGTGATTCCGGCCCCGGATCATCACTCCTTCGATTACAGCTTGCCCACCGTAGGAGAACCTGGGCTCTTCAGCCAACGCATCTTCCATGATTTATCGAACTATCAAGATTGGCTAGGCTACCGGCTTTGGATTCGGTGGCGAGGAACTCGCGCGGATTTCATCAGGCGGAAAACCTGGGCATCGGTTGGAGGAAAAAGGATTTCAAAATCCAACGTTAAGTTCTGGCTAACTTTTGTCGGAGTATTCTATTTTATCGAAGTATTCTACTGGAGATTGTAGCGGCGGCGCATTCGCTCGATACGGCCTTGCGTATCCACGACACGTTGCTCGCCCGTGTAGAAGGGGTGGCAGTTACTGCAAACCTCTACTCTCAGAACCGGCTTAGTGCCGCCTGTTTCGAAAACGTTGCCGCAAGAGCAAGTTACCGTTGATTTTACAAATTGAGGGTGAATTTCTGCTTTCATATTAATTCTTTGATTGGGTTATTCTTGTTTTGGAGTACCTAAAGTAATTTCGGCCACTTAGTTAGATGCCTGTTAATATTCCGAGATTTCGATGGCCGATTTCAGGAACCTGCTTTCCCGTCCAAAGCATCTATTCCGCAGCGTATACGCTAACTCTCCGCCTGCCTTTAGCTACCCACTCGAATTTCACTAGACCGTCCATCTTGGCGAAGATGGTGTAGTCGCGGCCCAAACCCACATTGTTGCCTGGGTGGATTCGCGTGCCCCTTTGCCTGATTATGATGGCCCCGCTGGTGACGCTTTCACCACCATATTTTTTTACGCCCAATCGCTTGGAATTGCTATCCCGACCGTTATTAGTGCTGCCGCCTGCTTTCTTATGGGCCATTAGGCTTGCTCTCCTGTCTCAGCCTGGGTCGACTCCGCCGCAGTTGCAGCCGCCGCTGGGGTTCTCCTAGTCCTCGGCGTGCTGGTCCGCCGTGCTGCTTGCCTGCGAGGGCGATCAATCTTTACGTCCTGTATCAACACTCTGGTGTAGTTTTGGCGATGGCTCTTCTTTCTGCGGTACCTGATCTTGGACTTGTATTTGAATACAATTATTTTCCCGTCTCGGTACTGGGACTGAACTTGGGCGAGCACCTTGGCGCCGGGAATGAACGGGGCGCCGAATGTGACTTCTCCGCCGTCGGAAATCGCCAACACGTCACCAAATTCGGCAACTGCGTCAACGCCTAGGGGTAGTTTTTCTACGTCGAGGGTGTCGCCGGGTTGTACCCGGTACTGTTTCCCACCACTCTTGAAGACAGCATAATCCATAAAAACTTCTCCGGCCTTTCATGTTAAGACAGCGTGCCTGCAGTGTCAAGGAGATTGGGCCTTGGAGAGGCATGGTTTATAATACCTCCCGGTACCTGTTATTCGCCCTGTTATTCGCGATGACGGGATCATGAGCAGCGGTGGTCTAGAAGATGGTTGAAATAAGCGGCGGTGACCTTCGTCGTGCGTTCGTGGCCGCCACTGATTGCTTAGAGCGCTACAGAGATTCTATCAACGCTTTGAACGTCTTTCCTGTGCCCGACGGCGACACGGGCACCAACATGCTACTGACCATGCGCTCAGCATTGGAGCAATGTCCAGAGGAGCCGGACTCCAATGCCGGGGAAGTCCTGTCCGGCCTTGCCGAAGGAGCGTTCTGGGGCGCGCGCGGCAACAGCGGCGTAATCCTCTCCCAGCTATTCCGGGGTTTATCCGAAGCGTCTCCATCGTCTACAGATTTCGATAATCTTTGGTTGATACGTGGCCTCCGGTTGGCCACCGAAGCCGCTTACTCATCGGTAGTGCAGCCGGTGGAAGGCACCATGCTTTCTGTGATCAAAGCCTCAGCTAACGCAGCAGAGAACTCCCACAACGGGAATGGAGAGCCGGAAACCCCGACCTTGTGGGAGACGGCTTTCAATGCTGCGGCCGAGGCCCTTTACGCTACCCCTAGCCAGCTACCGATACTGCGGGAAGCAGGAGTGGTAGATGCAGGCGGCATGGGAGTGGTGGTGATACTGGGAGCGGCTCTTTGTTCCCTCACAGGCCGGGACACGGCGTTAGTGGACCAAGCGCTGGAAGCCTGTTGTGTCGAGCCGCGTAAGCTGGCCGCCTCGGAGCATCGAAGCGACCATGAAGGCCTCAACAGCGGGTTCTTGGACGGCACTCTGGCAGAAAATTGGGGTTATTGCATCCAGTACGTGATTGACGGTTCAGACTCAGGGTCCAACCTTACCACCGAAACGGTCCGAAAAGGGCTGGAACCGGAACTGGCAGGGTCGGCGGTAATTATCGGCGATGGGCATTACGTTAAGATGCATGTCCACGCTCCGGATCCGGGTCCGGCTCTCAGCTACGGCGCTTCCCTGGGCCAACTCGACCGCATCAGCATAGAAAACATGGGCCTCCAGAACTCCCACTTTGTGGCAGGCCACCGAGATGCCGCTGCACAACTCGCTGTCGTCGCCGTGGTTCAAGGCGAGGGCTTGGGCCGCTTGTTTCGGGACGCTGGCGGCAGCGGAGTAATCGATGGCGGCCAGACCATGAACCCCAGCGTAGGCCAGATTCTTAGCCATGCCACGGCCATGCCCGCCGCTCAAGTGATCGTATTGCCCAACAATCCCAACGTGCTAGCGGCGGCGAATCAGGCGGCGGCAAGGGACCCGCGTCTGCATGTTGTGCCGTCTACCTCCATGCCTCAAGGCGTTGCAGCCCTTTTGGCTTTCAGTCCAGAGGAGTCTTTAGAGCACAATATAGAGGCGATGTCGGCAGTATTGCCGGAGATAACCTCCATGGAGGTAACACAGGCGGTGCGTTCCACCACGATAGGCGGCGTGACCGTGGATGCCGGCCAATACATCGGTTTGATCGAAGGCGAGTTGGCGGCTTCCGGTAAGACCCCCGAAGAGGCGCTTGAGTCGGTATTGGACCGGATAGTAACATCCGCCGTCCAAGTCGTCACAATTTACAGTGGCATTGAAGCAGTGATCGGCGCAACGCAGGGTTTGAGCTCCGGATTGGAGAATCGGTTTCCCGGCATTCAAGTGGACTTGGTCGACGGCGGCCAACCCCACTACCACTATTTAGCTTCTGTTGAGTAAATTCTGATCTTACTGACATCACGGACATTAACGAAATCCAGATTACCGTGGCCAGTAGCCTGGCCATGCATTGCTGACCTATGGCCGTCCGAATAGTAACCGACAGCGCCAGCGACCTCCCTGCTGAGCTTGCTTCCCGCTGGAATATAGAGGTCGTGCCGTGTTACGTGGTAATCGGCGACCGTTCATACAAAGACGGCGTGGACCTGTCCGCCGACGAGTTTTACTCTCAGTTGACCTCCAGTGCCCGGCTGCCCACCACATCTCAACCAACCCCCGCGGATTTTCAAACCGTTTACCAAGACCTTATGAATCAAGGACACCACGTCGTCTCGATTCATGTTTCCGGCAAACTTAGCGGCACCCTAAACTCAGCACACCAAGCCCGTGTTGCCCTGGGAGACGAAGCTCTGGGGGCAATCGAGATCGTGGACTCCCAATTAGCCTCCGTTCCTTTAGCTTTGCTGGCAATCTCCGCAGCGGAGAAGGCGGAAGATTCAAATTCACTTCAGGAGATTGCCGAAGCTGTTCGGCGGGAAGTGCCGGATATAAGCTGCTTTTTCGTTCCCGATACCCTGGAATACTTGCAACGCGGCGGACGAATCGGTAAGGCCAGTGCGTTTCTTGGCTCGGTGCTTAACGTTAAACCCATCCTAACCATCCGGGACGGGGAAGCCCATCCGTTGGAACGCACCCGTAACCTAACTAGGGCCATGAACCGGATAGTGGAGCTGGCCCAAGAGAACGCCCCCGTCCGCCAACTAGCCGTGATGTACAGCACTCAGCGGGAACCGGCGGAGTCCCTTCAAGATGGTTTATCCGGACTCCTAGCTGCGGAGCACATTATTGTGGCCCGCTTTGGACCCACCCTCGGAACCTACTTAGGGCCCGGCGCTATAGGCGTGGCATTGGCCAAGGGCGATGATATACTAAAGTCCTGATGACCTCCCCAAACCGCGCCTCACCAACCTGGCAGGAAAACCTAGGGAACATTCTGCGACTGGAAGAGTCCCGAGGCTTCGACGACCGAGCTGTAATCGGCGGCTTGGACAAATTCATCCAGCTATGGTCTACCGCAATCACCGAAACCTTGGCAGACCCTGCACTGGTTAAACAACTCACGCGTGGGGCTTATGCCCGTTTGTCCACGGATCAGCGCGGCCGTTGGGTCCAGCGTTGGCTCGATTTCTTGGAAGGCAAGCCGATTACTCTGGCGACCAAATCCCCAACAGTTCACTCTCCCGCTGCTCCTCAGACCAAGCCTGGAGATAAACTTGTCCGTTCCGCCGTCAAGCCAAAAATCAATCGGGCCGCGTCTACATCCGCCATGCGAGAACCTGTGTCGGCCCCTAATGGCGAGGAAACACCCGCCGGGCTGACTTTGGACGCTCCGGTGAGCCGCCTGCGGGGCGTGGACACCAAGCTTTCCGCCAAACTGGTGCGCCTGGACGTTTATTCAATCCGAGACCTGTTGTATTTGTTTCCCCGGCGGCACCAAGACTATTCCAATTACACCAAGGTCTCGGAGTTGGTTCCCGGTGAGGAATGCACTGTCCTGGCCAACGTGTGGGAGGTCCAAGAAGTTAGCGGTGGGCGGCAGGGCAAGCGCAAGGACACCACAGCAGTTCTTGGAGACGAATCGGGCAACCTCAAGGTTATTTGGTTCGGACAGCGTTACCTATCCCGGACCCTCAAGCCGAACTCGCGAATCGCCGTCAGCGGCAAACCAAGCGTCTTCAAGGGTCAGTTGGTCTTAGAGTCCCCCGATTACGAGGTATTGGACAACGAGCAGACACCGATACATACCGGTCGCATGGTGCCCATATATCCCCTTACCGAAGGGTTGTCCGGGCGCAACCTGCGCCGGTTTACCTGGCAAGCGCTGCAGGAATGGCTCAGCGGCGTGGAAGAACTGCTTCCCTCGGACATCCTGACCCGCAGCGGTGGCATGCCCTTACAACAAGCGATCCGGCAAGCCCACTTTCCGGACACCCCTGAATTATGGGAGCAGGCCCGTAATCGCCTGGCCTTCGACGAGTTGTTCACCCTCCAACTGGCGGTCCTAGGCCGGCGTAAACACCGGAATCAGGACGTGACAGGCGTAGTCATCGAATCTAAAAATCAAGTACTCGACGGGTTCCTGGAGTCGCTGCCATTCAAGTTCACCGACGCTCAGGTCCGGTGTGTTCAAGATATCTTGGCCGACTTGGGGCGAGGAACTCCGCCGATGAACCGGTTGCTACAGGGGGAAGTGGGCAGCGGTAAGACGGTTGTCGCCTTGGCGGCCCTGCTAACAGTGACCGCTCAAGGTCTCCAAGGCGCAATAATGGTGCCTACAGAGGTCTTGGCAGAGCAACATTTCCAAACCGTGGCCGGTCTCCTCAGCGGAATGGCCAGGCCGGTCCAATCGGACTATTTGGTGTCGGTCTACTTGGAGTCGATGGAGCGTCCGGTGTCGGTGGGCTTGCTCACCGGCAGCACCCGCCAATCGCGGAAGCGGGAGCTTACGGAGATGGCGGCCGCAGGCACACTGGACCTGATTATCGGCACCCATGCCCTCATTCAATCAACAGTATCCATGCCAAAATTGGCGTTGGCGGTAACGGACGAACAGCACCGATTCGGGGTGGCCCAGCGTTCGGCATTGCGGCAGCGCGGTGAAGAGTCTCCTCACGCACTGCTCATGTCCGCTACGCCAATCCCCCGCACGTTAAGCCTAACTCTCTACGGTGATTTGGACATCTCAACTATTGACGAACTACCGGAGGGTAGGCAGGAAGTTGCCACACGCTGGTTGCCGCCGACGAGTCGCGCGGCCGCCTACGAATTTTTGCGGAAGCAGATACAAGAGGGAAGACAAGGGTTCGTGATCTGTCCCTTGGTGGATGAGTCGGAGGTAATCGAAAGCAAAGCCGCCACCGAGGAGTACGAGCGCCTATCCACCGAGGTATTCCCCGACCTGACAATGGACCTGCTACACGGCCGTATGAATTCCAAGGAGAAGGACCGGGTAATGCGGAAGTTCCGGGACGGGGAGACAGGCATTTTGGTTTCCACAGCGGTAGTGGAGGTGGGCATTGACGTGGCCAACGCCACGGTCATGTTAATTGAGGGTGCGGACCGGTTCGGATTGGCACAGTTGCACCAGTTTCGGGGCCGGGTGGGACGCGGAGAGCATAAGAGTTACTGCATGTTGCTTTCGGACAGTCCGTCAGAAGTTGCCAAGGAGCGCTTGTCAGCTTTGGAGCATATTCACGACGGCTTCCAACTAGCTGAGGTGGACCTAGAACTTCGGGGACCCGGAGACTTCTTCGGCACCCGCCAGAGCGGGCTGCCAAATCTGCGGATGGCCCATATTTCCGACCGGAAGATATTGGAGTCGGCCAGGGAAGAAGCAGCCAAGGTGATGGAGAAAGACCCTGAACTCAAGTCCAAGAAATACGCGCACTTGGCTGCCCAAGTGGCCCGCTTCCTAGATGCTGTTAGCGACGAGAACAGTTAACCCAGATGGTTGATTTCCCGACCCAAAAAACGGTTCTGATATCACGGTTTTAATGTCGACGTAGGGGCGGTTCGCGAACCGCCCCTACCCGGGTCTGCTCGATCACCCGGGGACTTTGAACCGGTACCCCACCAGGTAAACCGTCTCGATAAACGACCGTCCGGGAGCCTCGATCTTGGAGCGCAAGCGGCGTACGTGGACGTCGACGGTGCGAGTGCCGCCCAGGTAGTCATAGCCCCAGACCTGGCTCAGCAGGTTTTCCCTGGAGTAAACCCTTCCCGGATTGGACGCCAGTAAGACCAGAAGCTGAAATTCCTTGTAGGTCAACGATACCCGGCGTCCCGCCACTGTGACGTCGTATCGCTCAAGGTCGATGGACAATT
This sequence comes from SAR202 cluster bacterium Io17-Chloro-G4, assembly GCA_002816455.1. Taxonomy (GTDB): domain Bacteria; phylum Chloroflexota; class Dehalococcoidia; order Lucifugimonadales; family UBA3495; genus UBA1141. Next base: position 10,780 of record MUCR01000016.1, read on the forward strand.
CTCCGACCTTGAGGACCTGAGAGCCTACCGGGCCGCTCACCCGGAAGATTGCTTGCTTGATTCTCACCAGCAACTCGGAGTCAGGCAGCGGGTGGATTATCAGCTCATCGGGATTTAGCGAAGGATCGTAGTTTTCCAATGCGTCTCTGGAAACGACTGCTAGCACAGGTATTTTCTGCTTCCGGCACTGCTCAACAATTTCCCGCGCTTGTCCCAGCTCCACCGCAGACAGGTCCAGCAAAACCGCTTCGGGCTGCAGGGCCGGTTGCTGATCAATCACCCCATTCAGGTCGATGCCGAATTGGTAATCCATTCCAGCCCGACCGAGAGATTCGGCCAAGGGGGCGAAACCGTTACTTCGATTTGCCAGCAGCAACAGGGTATTCACGCGTTAATCAGCAGCTCCACCGTGACTTCAAGGTCGGCCATTTGATTGCTTGGAGTATATCACCGAACTTCTACGATTATGGATGGATTGATTAGCCGATGGAGCAAACTGCGAGCTTCCGCTGAAGGGCCACTACCGTCCTCCTCCCAGTATTTAGATGTGACCGCACCCACCGAAACAACTCTCCATTGAAGATGGGCTTGGTCGAGACGGTGTGAGTTTCATTTGAGTTCTACTGCAATCATTTTCTCTCACCTAAGTCACACGATTAACTTCACTTCGCTAAATACGATGGATATTGGACTCGTGTTCGATATCTATATTATTTGGGCGAGGTGTGACTTCAGATATGAGAAATTTGTGGAAGTGGTGAAGTATCACTGGAATCTTGTTGTTCATCGGATTAATTTTGACCGTAGCTGTGTCGTCTACGAGCGCTCAGGAGAGCACCGGAGTCGTCGATGGGTCGTCGGTTATTGGGGTATACGGGGAAATTCCCGGGCGTGATTTATTCGTACACCTTTGGGCAATAGTGCCACCTGGCGCGGACCGGGCGGAAATCGCCCGCAAAGCCCTTGGCCGCCAGGGCGCTAAGCCGGTTAATTCAGCAGACTTTAGCACGACAGGCTTGGTGTGGGACCAATTCTTGGATCGCAATACGGGCAACGACGCCGTGGTCCAGTTCTACAATCCTGATGGCGACCCCACGAACGCAGGAAGGTTATCTCTGCAAAACACTCAGCTCACCTGGGGTCAGGTTCCGGGATCATCATTTGCTTTCGAAGACGGAGGAATCACGAACAGGTGCCCGTCTTTGGTCCTAGAATGCAATGGGCCCCAGACCTTTGACGGGAAGAATGACGTAGGCTGGCTCGAAATCGGCGGTTGTTGCACTTTAGGAATCACCTGGTACGGCACTTCGACCGACGAAGCGGATGTGGCATTGAACACCGCCTTTCCATGGTCGGTGGACGGGCTGACCGGCTATGACCTAGAAACAGTCTATCTACACGAAAATGGCCACGTAGCCGGGTTAGGGCATTCCAGCGTCGCCGGGTCCGTGATGCTAGCGTACTACCAGGGTGTCAGCCGCTCGCTGTTCGCCGACGATAAAGATGGGCTAAGGTCGCTTTATCCGTCAAGCTCAGTGAACGAAGCTCCCAGCGTGTCTATATCCTCACCAATCATTGGCAGCGATTTCCCATCGGGAGCGATCATAGATTTCACCGGGACGGCCAGCGACCCTGAGGACGGAGACCTGACGGCTGAAATTACCTGGGTTTCCGACCGAGATGGAATATTAGGCGCCGGAGGCAGCGTCCCGTACGCATTGAGCGATGGAAATCACTTGATCACTGCGTCAGTCACAGATATTGGAGGTGAGCTCGGTACGCAGTCAATCAGCGTGACCGTAGGAGCACCTCCGCCACCCGCTGACCTCAATATGGCGGTAGATTCCGTCAGCTATTCCGGCAAAGGCGGGAAACAAGGCGATAAGCATCTGCTTATAACGATTTCCTTGGCCGACGATTCAGGGGCAGCCGTCAGCGGGGCTCGTGTTTCAATCAGCGTGGAGAACACTACATTAGTTTCTTCATGGGACCGTTCCGGAACGAGCGGTACTGACGGGTCCGTGACGCTCTCGGTGACCAACGCCCCGACGGGGCATTACGTGACTGCAGTGATGGACGTGGTAGCTTCGGGTCTGGTCTGGGACGGTATCACGCCAACAAACGAGTTCACGAAATAGAGTAGTCCGCTGCCGTAAAGGCCCGGGAAGATAATCCCGGGCCTTTTTTGCGTCCACCTAAATATCCAAGGGCGAAGAATTGCCCGATCTAGATGTTGGTTTCGCTCTAGTCAATTCGATGCCTTGGCACGTCCCAACCTCTGTGCGAACACCATTCGGATTGTGTCGTACAACAAAGATTCCTTCGAGACCAGCCCGTCCGTACTCAGTGTTAGTACCAATTGACGCATACAAGTGGGCCAACTATTATTGTAGTTATTCTAGGCAGCAATATCGGAGGTTCCTACATGACCATACAGACATTGCCCACGTCAGCTAGAGATGTGCGGGAACTTATCCGCACCGACCAATGGCGGGGCATAACCTCCGGTGTGGCGCCGGGACACGTGCAGGCTAACTTGGCTATTCTGCCCAAAGAGCTTGCCTTCGATTTTTTGCTTTTCTGCCAGCGTAATCCAAAACCCTGTCCCTTGCTGGAGGTTATCGAAGCTGGCAGCGTTGAGCCGAAAATTACCGCCCCCGGAGCCGACATTCGTACCGATGTGCCAGCCTACCGAATCTATGAGAACGGCGTATTCACCGGCGAGACGGAATCCCTCGTCGATCATTGGCGAGACGACTTGGTGTCTTTCTTGTTGGGCTGCAGTTTCTCCTTTGAAACCGCCATGGTAGAAGCGGGAATACCCTTGCGCCACCAGGATTTAGGTTCAAACGTCGCCATGTACATCACCAACATCGCCACGACGCCCGCCGGGGTGTTCTCCGGCCCCATGGTGGTGAGCATGCGGCCCGTCAAGCGCGAGCAGGTTGTCCGGGCAGTGCAAGTCACCACCCGATTCCCGGCTACCCACGGAGCGCCTATTCACATCGGCAGCCCGGAGGCCATTGGGATCCAGGACTTGGACAAGCCCGACTTCGGCGACCGAGTGGATGTGCTCCCCGACGAGGAGCCCGTCTTCTGGGCCTGCGGAGTGACCCCTCAAGCGGTAGCGCTTAACTGCAAGCCGCCGTTAATGTTCGCCCACGGTCCGGGGAAGATGTTCATTACCGACCACAAGGACGTGGATTACGCGGTTCTTTAACGTAGGGGTGCGCCTTGGCTTTGGGCAGACACGTAGGTCTGCCCCTACACCGCCCATGCAGGAGCGTGATGCCCGAGACAATCGAAGACCTGATACTTCAGCAGGATAAACGGGGAGTTGCCCACCTGCGGCCCCATCTGCCTGCGGATTTTTGCTCCCAGGCGGCTGTCTACATCATGGACCATCCCGGTGATGTTGTAATCGTCACCGGGTTTTACATCTTGATGACCGGAACCCCGGAGACTGACGGCCCGCCCGGCGCAATCGCCATCGGCAATGCGTTGCAAGCGCTGGGACGCAAAGTCACCTACATCACCGATTCAATTTGCTTAGCGGCGCTACGGGACATAGCAGGAGAATCCGCAGAGGTGATCGAGTTTCCCATCACCACCGTCGAGGCCAGCAAGGAAGAGGCTAAAGATATCCTGGCCAGGCTAAAACCCAGCCTGCTCATCTCCATAGAACGCAGTGGCCGCACCAAGGACGATACCTATCTAAACATGCGGGATGCGGACATCACCCCCAACACAGCCCGCGTGGATTACCTGTTTGAGGAAGGCATTCCGTCGGTGGGCATCGGCGACGGCGGAAACGAGATCGGCATGGGGAACCTGGCGGATATCATCCCCACCATTGACCGGCTGCCCAACAACCCCGCCATAGCCCAAGTGGACAAGCTGGTTGTGGCCAGCGTCTCCAACTGGGGCGGCTACGGACTGGTGGCGGCCCTCTCCCGATTGGCCGGACGCAACCTCCTACCGACGGCGGAGCACGAGACCCGCCTGATTCACCGCATGGTGGAGATAGGCGTGGTGGACGGTACCACAGGCAAGGCCATCCCCACAGTCGACGACTTTACGACCGACGAGAACGCAGCGGTGCTTGAGCAGTTGCATGGGCTGGTGGGGGATGGGTAGAGGACAGAATCGTGGAGGGTGAAGGATCACTTTAACCTCCCCTAAATCCCCTCCTTCGTAAGGAGGGGACTTCTGCTAGCGACGTTTTTGGTCTGCTAGTGTCTGGACGATCTGGTACAGTTTCTCTAATACTGCCTCAAACTCTCGGTTGACATCATCATTCGTCAACCGAAGAAAGCAGATGCCAAATGACTCTATGAATTTCTGCCTTCGTTGATCGTTTTCTATGGCACCATCTACAAAATGGCTGTCACCGTCTATTTCAATCGCTAGCTTCAGCGCAGGGCAAAAGAAGTCGATCACGTAGGGACCCACGCTGTATTGCCTCCGAAACTTGCGACCGAGAATCTGTCCGTTCCGTATCTTTGACCAGACTAGGGCCTCGGCCTGGGGTATGTTGTTTCGTAGGCTACGTCGCTTATCTTTTTCAGACGTTTTATTGAAAAACCGCGTCATCGGACTACTACAGAAGAAGTAAAAGCAGGGACCGGTCCTCTCCCCTTTACGAAGGGGGAGATTTAGAGAAGGGGTTCCCCCGCTATGAACCTGCGTGGGTTTCGAGCCTAGCCCGGCTCAATCCCTTCCGGAATTTCGTCCTTCAAGTCGAGGGATGAGGGCAGCAGGGTCTTTTCTTCCAGGGCCAATAGGCGCCTTAGCTCGTAAATCTCATCGCGGAACTGGGCCGCTTTCTCGAACTGCAGGCTCTTTGCCGCTTCTTTCATCTGCGTTTCCAGGTCTTTTACAACCTTGAACATGTCCGTCCGGGACATTTCTTGCCGTGCCGCATTGTAGCGAGACCGGTTCTCCGCCACTCCCTTTATCCCTTCGGTGATGTCGTGGACTTCTTTTTGTATGCTCTGGGGTTGGATTCCGTTTTTGTGGTTATGGTCGTCCTGAATGCTGCGCCGCCGATTGGTCTCGTCGATGGCGCGTTTCATGGAATCGGTTATCTTGTCTGCATACATGATGACGTGGCCGTTGGCATGCCGAGCCGCCCGGCCGATTGTCTGGATCATGGAGGTGTCGGACCGCAAATATCCCTCTTTGTCGGCATCCAAGATCGCCACCAGACTCACTTCGGGCAAGTCCAAGCCTTCCCGGAGGAGGTTGATTCCCACGATTACGTCGTAAACCCCTAGGCGGAGATCACGGAGGATTTCTATCCGGTCCAGCGTCTGTATGTCCGAGTGCAGGTAGCTGTTGCGTATGCCCATTTCCGACAGGTAATCGGCCAGTTCCTCGGCCATGCGCTTGGTCAGCGTGGTAACCAGGCAACGTTCTTTCCTGTCTACCCTTTCCTTGATTTGCAGTAGCAAGTCGTCGATCTGACCCGTAGTGGGCTTCACCTCGACGGTGGGGTCGAGTAAACCAGTGGGCCGGATTACCTGCTCGACAATCAATGCGCTGTTTTTCATCTCGTGGGGGCCTGGAGTGGCCGAGACATATACGACCTGGTTTATGTGGTCCTCATATTCCTCAAAGTTGAGGGGCCGGTTGTCCAGCGCCGATGGCAGCCGAAAACCGAATTCAACCAGGGTCTTCTTCCGGGACATGTCTCCGTGGAACATCCCTCGCACCTGGGGCAAGGTCATATGGGACTCGTCCACGAACATCAGATAATCTTCAGGGAAGTAGTCCAATAGGCACCAAGGAGCGCTGCCTTCGGCGCGACGGGAAAGGTGGCGAGCGTAGTTCTCCACACCGGCACAGAAGCCGGTTTCCTGGAGCATTTCCAGGTCGTAGTGGGTGCGGCTCTCCAAGCGGGCGGCTTCCAAGATTTTGCCGTTGGAACGCAGTACGCCTAAACGCTCTTCCAGTTCGGTTTTTATGTCCACAACCGCCAAATCCAACTTCTCTTTGGGTGTGACGAAGTGGTTTGCTGGGAATACGAACATTTCCTGCATTTCGCCAAGCAGTTCACCAGTCAAAGGGTCTAACTGGGAAATACGCTCCACTTCGTCGCCGAAGAACTGAATGCGCACTGCCGCCTCTTCATAGGCCGGCACCACTTCCAAGGTATCGCCCCTTACGCGGAATTTTCCCCGGGCCAGGTCCATATCGTTACGCTCGTATTGCATATCCACCAGTTGGCGCGCAAGTTGGGAGCGGTTGCGGATGTCCCCAACTTTGAGTCGGGCCACGAAATGGAAGTAGTCTTGAGGGTCGCCCAAGCCGTAGATACAGGACACGGAAGCGACGATTAGGACGTCCCGGCGGGTGAGCAAGGACGTCGTAGCAGACAGCCGCAGTTTGTCCAATTCCTCGTTGACGCTGGAGTCCTTCTCGATGTAGGTGTCCGACGGCGGCACGTATGCTTCCGGCTGATAGTAATCGTAGTAGGACACGAAGTACTCGACGGCGTTGTGGGGGAAAAAATCCTTGAACTCTGAAGCTAACTGGGCTGCCAGGGTCTTGTTGTGAGCCATCACCAAGGTGGGCCGCTGGACTTCTTGGATGATGTTGGCCATAGTGAAGGTCTTGCCGCTTCCGGTGACGCCCAGTAGGGTTTGCCGGCTCATGCCTTCCTGCACGCCGTTAACCAGTCGGCTGACGGCGGCGGGTTGGTCTCCAGTCATTTTGAAGTCGGCGACAAGTTCAAAGCGCCGAGGGTCCAGATGCGCGCCGGCGGACCGGGCGTCTTCCACGTCCCGGCCAGCCTCGGCCCAGCGTCGTCCTCGTGAGATTTCAACCATTATATTCTCTTATATTCCTGATTTCCTAGAAAATAGTACCCCGCCATACCTAGTTATTCCGCGAGCGTTGCACAGAGTCGGGTATACATCAACATGTGATGTAGAAACATTTGCTGGATTCCGGCCTCCGCCGGAATGACGACTGCTGAATTAAGGAAACTCACTTGGTCAAGCCCAGCTTGGCGCGGACCTCCTTGACGTCAATCGTCCGGCCAGATTCGCTATCATCAAGACCGGAATCTACGGCTTGTCGAACATAAATTTGGTACATCAGATCATCCCAAGTGGCGTCTTCCCCAAGATTTTCCACCAAACGTCGAGCTTCCTCTTTTATATTCATCGCAGTCATGAGTGAATTCTCCGACTCTCGCTGGATAACACCACGTTTATTGGGATGACCTTTGCAATTATACGCTTCTTAGTTTGGGTTTTTCCTCAGCCACCGGCGCCGAACTGCTGTAGCGCCAGCCGGATACGATCGTCGACACTGAGGTCTTGGTCCCGCTCCAGGTTGCTCACGGCTTGACGCGCTTCGCTGGGTGAGTACCCCAGAGCGGTTAATGCTGCAATCACATCGGCGTCGTCTCCCATTTGGCCAGGCGCCGATTCAGGTTGATGGTCGGCCAGTTTTCCTTTTAGCTCGAGTATTATGCGGCCTGCGGTGCGGCGGCCCACTCCGGGGGCATCGGACAGCGCCCCCACGTCCTCAGCTGATATAGCCTCGTATAGCCGGTCAACCCCCAGAGACGACAGCAAGGCCAAGGATAGCCGAGGCCCGATTCCAGAGACGCCGTTGAGCAAACCGAATAGTTCAAGAGATGATTGGGACACAAATCCGTAAAGGACCGGCTGCTCATTCTGGATGCGGAGTTGGGTGTGCAGGCTGACGGAATCTCCAATCGACCCCAACTCGCCGATGGCCGCAGCGGGCACGAAGACCTGTAAGGACACTCCACCAACCCGAATGTGCACCCAGTCCGGGCCTACGGCCCCGAGGACGCCGCTAACTCCGACTATCACCTGTTACCTCTCCGAGCCGGGAGTGATTTCCCGTCCCAAAGCATCCGCAGCTTGCAGTTGCGCCAAGTGGCAGAGACATACTGCAAGAGCATCGGCGGCATCAGAGGTTGGGACATCGGTCAGGCCCAAAGTTGCGATTACGCTTTGTTGCATCTGCTCTTTAGTAGCTGCGCCGTAATTGGCCACGGCCAGCTTTACTTGGGCCGGACTGTAGGTAAAGAGGGGTATTCCTTGACTGGCTGCTCCGATCAGCACCACGGCTTGAGCTTGACCAACGGCAATGGCAGGGCCGATGAACTCGCGCTCGCCTTTCCCCACGAATGGCTGCTCCACGGCGATGGCAGCCGGATTAAAAATAGCTACCATATTAAGTATGTGGGTATGGAGTTGGTAGAGGCGCTGTTCAATGGGCATCTTGCGGGGAAGAGATATAACGCCATAGTCTTCGGCTTTTGGCTGGGTTCCCAAAGAAACCACAGCGTAGCCCATGTTCTGCGTTCCAGGGTCAATTCCGAGTACCAGCATGGTCCCCACCCCCCACTGTCACAGCCACGCCTCATACTTGTGATTTTGAGGAGCGCAAGGCCGAAGCTCCCCCGATCCTATCGGGGCGAGTCGTCGGCGATGTCGGGAAATCTCTTGGATGAGGGTCCCGACGCATCGTGCGGTGTTAGGCCGACTCTTGGTACCTTTCCAGCACTTCCGCAGGGAAGTCGGCATTGGTGTAGGCCTTTTGTATGTCGTCCAAATCTTCCAAACTGTCCAGTAGCTTTAGAGTTTGCTCGGCAGCGGACTCATCCAGGGTGATAGTGGCTTTGGGTACCATGGAAACCTCTGCGGATTCGGGCTTAATGCCTTCGGCCTCCAAAGCGCCACGCACGTCCAATAGTTGGTCGGGGGCGGTAAAAATTTCTAGTATCCCGTCTTCCAACTTCACGTCGTCGGCGCCTGCGTCAATAGCCACCAGGCTCAGTTCCTCTCCCGTTTCCTCATCAGCCGTCTCGACGGTTATCAGGCCCTTGGACTCAAAGTTCCAAGCCACACAGCCGCTTTCCCCAAGGTTGCCGCCGCACTTGGTAAAGGTTGAGCGCACATCGGCAGCAGTCCGGTTCCGGTTGGGAGTTAAGGCTTGAAGCAGTATGGCGCCACCCCCGGGGCCGTACCCTTCGTAAGTAATCTCTTCCAAGTCCTCGGCGCCTTCTCCGCCGCCACTGGCCCGCTTGATGGCTCGTGCGATGTTGTCCTGGGGCATGTTGTTGTTCTTGGCTTTCTCTACAGCCAGGCGCAGCCGGAAGTTCATGTCAGGATCGCCACCACCGCCCTCTCTAACCGCAAGTGCGATGTCCCGGCTCAACTTGGTGAACATTGCCCCTCTTTTGACGTCGGCTACTCCCTTTTGGTGCTTGATTGTTGACCATTTAGAGTGACCTGACAATTGGGACACCTCCTAAAACTAGCCCACTTGATGTGTTATGGCTGAGTGGACCTAGATGCTCAACAACGATGACGTTCTGGAAGAGTGGATCAATTTGGGAAATGATCCGAAGCCTTGCGAGTCTTAACCGAGTCCAGAAGCGTGGCGGTAATTCGTGTAGTGCCATGCCCGAGGAACTAGGTGTTTAAAATGATTTTAGCACCGGTCGGAAAGGTGGTCAAAATGCTCTATCTGAGTCCATCCGGAAGGTTCACCACCATCACCCCGTCGTTTATCCGAATTTCGCGGATCACATCGGCCAATGCGGGAATTAGCAGTTCGCCCGAATCGCCGGTTGTCACGTACACGTCATTGCTGCCGGTCTCTAAAATCTCCCTGACGCGGCCCAGGTTCTCGCCTTCTGCGGTCAGCACCTGCAATCCCACAATTTGGTAATGGAAGTACTCACCTTCCGGTAAGTCGGGCACGTCACTTTCGGGCACCGTTAACTCTTCACCCAGCAGTCCTCTCACTGAAGCTTCCGAGTCAATCCCTTGAAGCTGCAGAATGATTTGGTTGCCGGTCGAGTTTGACTTACCTGAAGCGTTCGATTTAAACGCAGCCGAGGATGACGAGGTGATTTCATAAGGCTGGCCC
>MUCR01000017.1 GCA_002816455.1 SAR202 cluster bacterium Io17-Chloro-G4
TGTAAACGGCTGTAAACGGCTGTAAACGGCGCCAAAATCAGCTCGGTTGTTCGGTCCCGCTCTTGCACTAAAAAAGCAGGTGGCTCTTGAAAAAGAGCCACCTGCTTTTTTAGTGGGACAGGTAGATGGGAGATAAGCGGTTTTATGGCTCAGCAAGTTTAACCAGAGAGAGGCCCAGACCGGTTACCCGGCCGATCCAGGCCCTTCTCATTTGGTTGCTGAAACCCCGATCCCGGTGGTTTTCCCGCCGGTTAAAGCGGGACGCCCTTACCGGATAAATGCTTAGTATTAAATCTCTGATTAATTTTCAGAGATGACCACATTGGAAGTGCTGATTGCGCTTGCCTCGGTGGCAGCGATAGTAACGGTGTCGGTGCGCTCCACGGTACCGCTGCTGGGAACATTCAAGGTCCCCGTAGTCCCGCCGGCAACCACGGTCAGGTCATAATCGCCAGCCGAAGACGGGGTCCAAGTCACCTTAATCCCGGTCACCGTGTCGCCGGTGGTTACGTAGCCCATGTCTACTGTGCCGGTGTTGGGAGCGGCGACGGCTTCATTACCGCTACCAGCCAACGACTTGGTAGTGGGTGTGGAGCCAAAGCCCGCGGCGTAGACGCCCACTGTGGACATCATTCCCGCAATGATAAAGATCAAGAGTAGAGTTTTCACTGCTTCTCCTTCATGTTATGGGTTCTTGGCTTTAGGTGGGTTCATTAGGTTCGATTATTTGGGAATCTCTCAAATTTCGCCCCATAAATCATTGCCTCCAGATTATGGCTCACCGGCGCAAAGGCAAAGGTTGATAACACCAACTTTGTGCGGAAAGGTCACGCAAACGGCGTTGGTGCGGGTCTCGATAATTCTTGGGGGTATGCACCGATTCGAGGCCAGGAGCAAAAAGGGCCCAGAATGTGGGCGTCATTCGCAACAAAATGGTTGGGGGATCACATCGGTTAGACGCGGTGCGCCGTGGACAATCCGGCGTATCTCAATATAATGTATCTCAATATATGCCAGACTGGCAGCTGGCGTTAACAGTTACCGGTAGCAGAGAGGAGAAAGCGCTATGGCAGTGAAAGATGTCCTCAATTCCGAAGAGCTCAAGAAATACTATGATGCCGCCGACAACATCAACCTGATTCCCGGTTGGGTTGGCCAGGGCGAACATGAACTTCCGGAAATCGAGCCCTTTTTGTGGCGCTGGTCCGAAGTTGAGCCTCTGGTGCTAAAAAGCGGAGAGGTGGTTACTCCCGATAGGGACGTGGAGAGGAGGACCATGCGGTTGGCGACGCCGGGGTTACAGCGGGGGACGACCCACACATTACTGGCGGCCTTGCAACTGCTCTTGCCCGGCGAGACTGCCCCGTCCCATCGCCACACTCCCACGGCTATCCGCTGGATCCTCACCGGAGAAGGGGCCTACACCACGGTAGAAGGCGACAAGTGCATGATGGAGCCTGGAGATTTGATACTTACACCCTCTTGGACCTGGCACGACCACACCAACGATGGGTCGTCTCCTATGATCTGGCTGGACGGTCTAGATGTGCCCTTGGTCCACTACTTGAATGCCACGTTTTATGAGCAATTCCCCGAAGACACGCAGCCAGTGACTGGTGTAGGGGAATCGGTGCGCAAATACGCCGCGGGCTCGTTCCGGCCTGCTTGGGAAGAGGTGGACCTGCCTTATTCACCACTGTGGCATTACAAGTGGGCCCGGACTTACGAAGCGCTGCAAGAACTGGCCGATCTCAATTCCAGCCCCTTCGACGATGTTGCGATAGAGTACAGCGACCCGGCCACCGGCGGTCCCGTTCTGAAAACCATGACCTGCTGGATACAGATGCTACGGGCCGGCGTCCACACCAAAGCCCATCGCCATTCAGCTAGCAAAATTTATCAAGTCTTTAGGGGCCAGGGTTACAGCGTCATTGACGGCAAGAGATTCGACTGGAGCCAGGGAGATTTCTTGGTTGTGCCGTCTTGGGCTTGGCACGAGCATGTGAACGAGTCCAATCAGGAAGCGGTTCTGTTCTCCATACAGGACACCCCAATAATGAAGTCCTTGGCCCTTTACCGGGAGGAGCCTTACCTGGAAAACGCAGGGGTCCAGCCGGTAACCAGCCAATTCGGGAGCGGCTAATTGCCTGCTGTTGACCTCGCAACACGGTCTAACTACAATTGCAACCAAATCCGGTGCAGCCAAAACCGGCGAAGACAAGACGTTCTTTACGCTTATTAGCGAATCGGAGGGGAACCTTTGGGATGGCTTGACGGCCAAGTAGTTTTGGTAACCGGGGGCGGCTCCGGCATAGGACGGGCCATTGTTGAGCGCTTTGTTAAAGAAGGCGCAAGGGTCGGGGTGATGGACCGGGCGGCCGACAGGTTAGAGGATATTCGCTCCGAATTAGGCCAGGATGTAGTGGGAATCCCTGGCGACGTTACATCCTTGGACTCCAACAGCAGGGCGGTTGAGGAAACGGTACGGAATTTCGGCAAGCTGGATGTGTTCATCGGCAACGCCGGCGTATTCGATAGCTTCCAGCGCTTTGACGAGTTTCCGGCGGAAAGCTTAGACTCGGCTTTCGACGAGTTGTTTGGCATCAACGTAAAAGGTTGTGTCATGGGCGCCAAGGCGGCGCTGCCAGAACTTCAAAAAACCGAAGGTTGCATGGTTTTTACTGCCTCGGTTGCGGGACTGAACTCGGGCGGTGGTGGCGTGTTATACACAGCTTCCAAGCATGCGGTGGTAGGCCTGATTCGCCAGTTGGCATCTGAAGTGGCGCCTCACGTCCGGGTTAACGGCGTTGCGCCGGGCGGTGTGATGACGGACCTGCGGGGACTGGAGACAATGGGTCGACACGACCGCTCCAATTTCGCCGACCCAGCAACGGAAGGGCGGCTGCGGGGAGGAAATCCAATGGGGGCGGCGATGCAGCCACAAGACCTCGCCTCGGCATACGTGTTCTTGTCTTCAAGAGAAAATGCCGCCAGCATCACCGGCTCCATCGTGTCGGTGGATGCCGGTTCACTGCTGCGCTGGACAAGGCCAGCCTAAACGATCTGGTACGTCAATGTTTCACAACACTGGGCTTAATGGTCGAATAATCCTAAACCACTGTTCTTAGGAGAGAAATGGTAATAGCCGATGTAGCCAGTTTGGTGGACACTGAAAAAGGCCTAATCAGCCCCCGCATCTTCAACGAGCAGGGGATTTACCAGGAGGAGTTGGAGCAAATATTCGCTCGCTGTTGGCTGTTTTTGTGCCACGAAAGCCAGATTCCCCTACCGGGGGACTTTTTTACCACCTACATGGGCGAGGACCCGGTGATAGTGGCCCGGGACAAGTCGGGCAAGGTAAATGCTTTCCTTAACCTTTGTCCCCATCGAGGGAACCGGGTGTGCCGGGCAGATGCGGGCAACGCCAGTTCATTCATTTGTTCCTACCATGGGTGGACCTACGGTATCGACGGCAAACTCATTGGGGTGCCCAATCTTCAGGATGCTTACTACGACGAACTGGACACCCAGAATTCGGGGATGGCCCACGTAGCTCAACTGGAAAGCTATAGAGGGTTGATATTCGCCACTTTCGACCCGACTGCTCCGCCGCTTCTGGATTACCTGGGCGGAATGGCTTGGGTTTTAGACTCTGCCTTTGACCGGCAAGAGGGTGGCATAGAAACCGTTGGCGGCATGCACAAGTGGGTCGTGCCCTGCAACTGGAAGCTCCCCGCCGAGAACTTCGGTGGCGACGCATACCATGTTGCCTGGTCCCACCTCTCTGCCATTCGGACCAGTTTCAGCGCCGGTGTTACCGCCCAACCGACCTCCCTTGGAAGCATGGTGTCGCCGGGAAACGGCCACGTGACTATCTCGGTGGCGCCCGGCGTCATCCCAGACCCGCCAATGCCAGCATTCCAGGAATATGAAGAGAGAATCGCGGCTGACGTCGCCAAACGGTTGGGTCCAAAGAGCAACATGATCAATCCCATCGTCGGTACTGTATTTCCCAACTTCTCCTTCCTGAGGGGCAGCTCCCGCAGCTTCCGAGTCTGGCAACCCAAGGGCCCGGACCATATTGAGATATGGGCCTGGATTTTCGTTGACAAAACGGCGCCTCCCGAAGTTAAGGAGGCGACCCGACTGGCTGGCGCTAGAGGATTTAGCCCTTCCGGCACATTCGAGCAGGACGACATGGACAACTGGCAAGGATGCACGGAGTCGAGCCGGGGAGCAGTGGCCCGGCGGCGCCAGCTAAACTATCAGATGGGCCTAGGCCACGAAAAGTTCGACGAAGAACTCGGCGCCTGGGTTAGCGACTTCAGATACAGCGACAGCAACCATCGCCAATTTTACGGCCGCTGGAGCCAAATGATGGCTGCCCGGGATTGGACCGAGTTATAAAGCGCCAGAAGTATTTAGCCAGAAGTATTTAGCCAAGAATATCTAGCCGGAAGTTTCCAGTAGCAGAAGCACGAGAGAACACATTCTTAAACGGTAACATGCGTGGAGGTGCCTAATGTTGGCTGAGGTAAACTCGTTGGTCGATGCGGACAATGGACTAATTAGCACGCGAATTTTTGCTGAACCCGAAATATACCAGGAAGAGCTAGAACAGATATTCGCTCGCTGTTGGCTATTTCTTTGCCACGAAACCCAGATTCCCCAGCCGGGAGACTTCATGACCACCTATATGGGCGAAGACCCCGTTTTGGTGGCCCGGGACCGTAGCGGCAACATTAACGCATTCTTAAACATTTGCCGTCACCGGGGCAACCGCTTGTGCCGAGCGGAAAGCGGGAACGCAGCTGCGTTTATCTGCGCCTATCACGGTTGGGCTTACGGCAATGACGGTGGCCTCCAGGCGGTACCTAACCTTCAAGACGCTTATTACAGCGAGTTGGACACCAATAAATGGGGACTGATCCCCGTCGCCCAATTGGATAGCTACAAAGGTTTAATTTTCGCAACGTTCGATGCTTCCGCTCCACCCTTGCTGGACTACCTGGGCGACGTAACCTGGTACCTGGACTTCTTCTTCGACCGCCGCGAGGGCGGAGTTGAGGTGGTTGGAGGAATGCACAAATGGATATTACCGGCTAACTGGAAGATGCCGTCGGAAAACTTTTGCGGTGATGGCTATCACACTGCTTGGAGCCATCTTTCGGCCACAACCACCGGGTTCGGCGGCGAATTCCGGTCTAAGCCCTCGGGCGAAGGCAAAGTAATCTCAACCGGCAATGGGCACTGCATCGTGGCCCTTGGCGCTGAAGACCAGACCGACCCTTCAGTGCCCGTGATTCTGGCCTACGAGGCCGAGATCAAACAAGAGGTGGAGAAGCGCCTGGGAGATCGGATAAACTTGGTCAAACCCCACGCTGGCACTATTTTCCCCAACTTCTCCATACTCCGCAGCATAGCCCGGACTTTCCGGGTATGGCAGCCCAGAGGACCGGGCCATACCGAGATTCAAGCCGGTGTCTTCGTAGACAAGGCTGCGCCACCAGAGGTTAAGGAAGCCTTCCGGATCCAAGCCATTCGGGGTTTCGGTCCTTCCGGAGGGTTCGAGCAGGATGACATGGACAACTGGCAAGGGTGCAGCGAGTCTGGCCGGGGCTTTATCTCCAAGCGCCAGAGATTGAACATCGCTATGGGTAAGGGACACGAAAGTTATGACGAGAAACTTTCGGGTTGGGCCAGCGACTACCGGATCAGCGAGAACAATCACCGGAATTACTACCGCCGCTGGGGCCAAATGATGTCCGCCGCTAATTGGTCGGAGCTTTAAGCCCGCCTTGACCACTGGCGGCAAAGCCTGACCAAAGGAGTCGATCGTTGATCAGCGACCTACAGCGCTTGGTAGATTCGGACAATGGCCTTATCAGCCCTCGGATCTTTAGCGACCCGAACCTGTATCAACAAGAGCTGGAGCAAATATTTGCTCGCTGCTGGCTTTTCCTATGCCACGAAAGCCAAATCCCTGAACCAGGGGACTTTTTCACCACCTATATGGGTGAGGACCCGGTTTTGGTGGTTCGGAATAAAGCCGGGAAGATCAACGCATTCTTAAACATTTGCAGCCACCGGGGCAACCGTTTGTGCCGGGCCGATTCCGGCAACGCTTCGTCTTTTACCTGCGCTTATCACGGATGGGGCTACAGCGATGAGGGAAAACTGGTGGGCGTCCCCAACCTGAAAGACGCTTACTTCGGCGAACTGGACCTAGACAGTTGGGGTCTGTCTCCTGTGGCCCAGTTGGACAGCTATAAAGGCATGTACTTCGCCACTTTCGACCCGGCCGCTCCTCCATTATTGGAGTATTTGGGCGAGGCTACTTGGTACCTGGACACTTTCATCGACCGCCGGGAAGGCGGAACGGAAATTGCCGGTGGAGTGCATAAGTGGGTCGTGCCCTGTAATTGGAAACTGCCAGCGGAAAACTTCGGCGGAGACGGCTACCACGTTGGCTGGACCCATCTATCGGCCATCAAGACCGGCTTTTCCGGTGACTTCCGGATCAAGCAGAGCACCGGAGGTTGCCTGATTTACCCCGGCAACGGCCATTGTTTCATTGGTATTGGACCGGATGAGGTTGGCGACCCTCCGATAGAAGAAATCCGGGCCTACGAGGAAGAAATTCGGGCCGAATACCGGGAAAGGCTCGGCACCCGCGTCTACGTTGTGAACCCCTTGGCAGGCACGATATTCCCCAATCTCTCCTTCTTAAGAGCGGCCGCTCGCACATTCCGCGTTTGGCACCCGAAAGGGCCGGACGCCGTCGAAATTTGGTCCTGGACTTTTGTGGACAAAGCTGCGCCGCCTCATGTTAAAGACGCATTCAGGTTATCGGCCGTCAGGGGTTTCAGCCCGTCGGGTACCTTCGAGCAAGATGATATGGACAACTGGGAAAATTGCACCCAAGCTGGTAGAGGGACGGTGTCCCGCCGCCACTCACTGAACATCCAAATGGGCATTGGGCACGAAGGCTTCGACGAAAATCTCAACGCTTGGGCCAGCCAGGCCAGACTTAGCGAGAGCAACCACCGGGAGTATTATCGTCACTGGGCTAGTCTAATGGCCGGGGGTCCCGTGGGGTCTAATTAATCTCGATGTGCATATTCTTGGTAGTCGCACATGGAATTTTTTTACGGCGGCGATTGGACTCCGCTCGTGCCCGTCTTTGACGGGCGAAATTGAAGTGTAGATTGTTCTGGCCCGCTGGAAGCGGGCCAGAACAATCTACACTTTTTCATGGGGGGGTGGGGGTAACTTTCTTGGCACGTCTAGGCGGGATCAAGGGAAAACTTGCGCAGGGGTCTAATTAATCCTTGCCCGGTTTACCCAAAGACAATTAAGTTATAGGAGCCGAGTAGCATGCGAGACGAGACCATCAGAGAAATCGAGCAGTTCCTCTACCGCGAAGCTAGGTTGCTGGATGACCGGAAGTTCCACGAGTGGCTGGAGCTTCTGACCGACGATATACGCTACTGGATGCCGGTTAGATCCAACCGCTACCCGGTAATCAGCAAGGCCATTTCCATCCTAGACGGTTCTCGTTACGAAGAAGATGAGCTCTCTAAAGAGGGTGAGTTGGCCATCATGGATGAGGACAAGGACTCTCTGACCAGGCGTGTGCAGCGCTTGGACACGGGCATGGCCTGGGCTGAAGACCCTCCGTCCCGCACCCGCCACTTCGTGTCCAACGTGCAACTGGAGCCGGGGGCCAACGATTCTGAACTAAATGTCTACTCAAACTTCATCATGTACCGCACCAGGGCAGAAACGGAAGTGGACTTTTACGTGGGCTGCCGGGAGGACGTCCTTCGGAAAGTAGGCGGCCAATGGAAAGTGGCCTACCGAAAAATCGTCCTAGACCAAACCGTGCTCTTGGCCAAAAACGTCTCCAACTTCTTCTAACTAACTGCGTTAGGGCTTGGTTAGGATCTGTTTTGCACAGAATGTAGACGGGCGTCGGTAACTAGGGATGCTTGGTGTCAGGCTACTGGCGGGCGGTCTACCTCACTTTGCTCGTGGTGAGCCCTCCCTACCCGCTCGTGGTGAGCCTGTCGAACCATCCCTTGTTTCTCCACTAATTAGGTTCGTTTCGAGGACAGCGACTAGATGGAAGGCACGTCGGAGGTGGAGACGGTAGTGGCTTGCCCAGCCTAAGCGCCCTTGATGATGGACGTCCTTCGACAGGCTCAGGATGAACGGGGAAGGGGAGCGCCCACCCTTCGTGGTGTGAGCCCTTCGGACCCACTCAGGACAGGTCCGACATTGTCCAGACTCTAGATGGATTCGGAGATTGTCGAACCATCATAGGAAGCTCTTGGGTTTGACTCTCCGAGATTTGTGTGGACCACCCAGTGTATTTATGTCTTAAACGTCCTCGGCGAAGTCTCGCAGGGCGCTGAAATCCGTCTTAAAGCCCTCGGTCATGGCGCGCCGGTCTGTTCCGTGAAGGATGAACCTGGCGCCTTGGCTGATCCAATACTTGGATAGCTCAGGCGTTTGATGGTGCACCAGCACCGGTAATCCCCGGTTGGCGGCGGTGTCGATTATGTGCTTGACCGTACTTTTATATTCGGGCCGGTCGTATTGGTCCGGGAAGCCCAAGGATATGCTCATATCGTTGGGGCCGACGAAAATCCCGTCTATGCCCGACACCTCAAGCATCTTATCCAAGGCGTTAACAGCGGCCACGCTCTCGATACCGATAATGGCGATGCTGTTGCGGTTCCGTTCTTCCAAGTAAGCGCGGGTTGCGTCGCTCACATGCTCCCCGGTGTCTATAATTTTCCGCACGGCTTCCCCTTTTAAGGGACGCCATTTGGCCGCCGCAACCACTTCCTTTACTTCCTCCACGGTCTCGCAGTAGGGCGCCAAAACGCCTTGAGCGCCAGCGTCCATGGCCATGGTCACGTAGTGGGAGTCGGGGATGGGGATGCGCACTATGGGCACGACTCCGGTCGTATTGCACATGGTCAAGTAGTCGCCCAACTCGCCCCGGCTGCGGGGGTTGTGCTCCGTGTCGATGATGATGTAGTCCAAACCCACTCCCGTGAGAATTGGTATCCACCTGGGATTACGCCCAATGGATATCATGGTGCCGAAGACCCGGCCCCCGGCCTGCAATGTGGATTTTAATTCTGCTCCGTTCATACCTACGCCTTATTTCTAATTTAATGATGTTTGTACAGGTGGTTCAACAAGCTTGTGCTGAGCCGAGTCGGAGGGCTAAACACAAACGGTTCGGCTTCCTCCGCTCGTGGTGAGCTTGTCGAACCATCGCCTTCAGTTTATCCAAGGACTCAGCTTTATGTCCTGCGTGATTAAGAAATTGCTTGTAGCGGATCCCTAATGAGTCTCCAACAACCTCTCGCAGAAGCGGGCGGTGTTCATCAAATCGGGTACCACTACATACTCGTTCACCGTGTGCATGCCATTGGTGGCCATGCCTACCACCACACAGTCAATGCCGTTGAGCCTCATGGCATTTGCGTCGGTGCCTCCCCCCGAGGCCTCAATGTTGGGGACTAGTTTCATCTCGCCCATGACCCGGGTTACCAGCTGAACTATGGGGTCGTTGGGGTCCAAGTTGTACATGGTGAACATCACGTTCAGTTCTTCCTGGATGGTCGCCTCCCGGTACTTCTCGCGAGCTTCTTCCAAAGTGCTGATTAATTGCATGCGCAGCGAGTCCACCATCTCGGTATTGCGGCTGCGGAACTCACCGCTGAAAGTAACATCGGAGGGCACGGCATTACGCACCGAGCCGCCGGAAATCGTGCCAACGTTGAAGGTGGACTCCTCGTCCAGACGCCCTTGAGGAAGGGCGCCGATGATGTCGGAAGCGATGCGGATGGCCGAAAGTCCTTTTTCCGGCTCAACTCCGGCGTGGGCGGCCCGTCCGGTTACAGTGATGTCAAAACCCACGTAAGTAGGGCTGGAACCGGTGATCTGGTTCACCGGGCCGTTGCCGTCGAATACCACCGATTCCTTGCACCGAATCATGGAGTAATCAAGATTACTGGCGCCCACCAGGCCGATTTCCTCGCCGCGGGTAAAGACTACCTGCACCGGTCGCCTGTGCCGGCCTTCCTGTTTCGCCGACTCCAAGGCCTCCATTATGGCAGCCACACCTGCTTTGCAGTCGCCGCCTAAGATTGTCGTGCCGTCGGACTCGATGCGGTCTCCCACAACCTGGGGCTTGATGCCCCGCCCTGGGTTCACCGTATCCATGTGGGCGGATAGGAGCAGCGGGTCGTCGCCTTCCTCGGAAGCGATAACGTTCCCGTGGGCGTCTCGCTCGACTAGAAACCCCAGATTTCCCAACCGTTCTTCCAGGTGTTTGGAAATGTCCTCTTCGAAGTCGGAAGGACTATCGATGCGGACCATTTCACAAAATGAGTTAACCAGTCTTTCCTGATCAGGCATATACACTCCCGGCGACGGTCATCGCCCCAAAATAATTTTCTATAGGAACCCGCCAATTGGGCAGGGCTGGAATGATTTGGCAACATTATACATTAGACATAACCTGCTCTGAGGCCGGGAACTAAAATAAAGCACAGGCGCTCCCGACACGATCTAGGGAGAAACAGCAATGAGGGCGAGGCCCGCCACTATGAATCCGGAGCCCAAAATACGGCCCCGGCCGAAAGGTTCTTTCAGAAGCACTACGCCGAAGAGAACTCCCATGGCAATGCCCACTTCCCTGGCCGGCGCCACGTAACTGACCCTGGAGAGGGAAAAAGCAGTCAAAACCAGTCCGTAAGCCAGGAAAAGGAGCAATCCTGAAACTAGGATTGGAACGGTATTGGCCCGAAACTCCGTCCCGATTTGTGCCAAGCCCGACCTTCCCAAGATGTAAGGAGCGAGGCCAAGGGCAGAACCTAAGGTCATGAAGTACATGTATAGAAAGGGCTCAACATGGTCGACGCCTCGCTTGTCTACGATGGCGTAAATGGCGATGGTAATCCCGGTTAGGATGGCATACCTGGTGCCGCTATCCTTGATAATGGACAATGGGTCTCGCAGCAAAGCCGCAAAATTGCCCCACCAGGAAATGGTGTAAATGCCCACTATGATGGCGATGATGCCGATTATGGCCAGAGACCCTATGCTTTCGCTGAGAATTACCACCGCCAGAATGGGTACCAGCATTGGGCCCATCCCCCTGGCGATGGGATAGACCAAGGACAAGTCGCCATGGGTGTAGCCCTTTCCCAGCAGGACAAAATAAATCATGTGCAAGACGATGGTGGCGAAGACGAAAACCCAGCCGGGATACCCGATTGGATGGAGGATGAATAATACGACACCGACGGGGACAAACATGATGCTGGCGATGACCAGAAGCCACCATAAAAAAACTTGCTTGTCGCCGGAGCGTTTTAGCAGAAGGTTCCAGGTCGAGTGAGCCAGAGCGGAGGCCAGTACTAAGCCAAGGGCGAGCGCCGTCATTGGGAGAGTATATCACCGGGGTTGGAGGGCCAGATTCGGTTCACTCGTGGATATGAAACTGTAGACGGTTCTCATGCCCGTTCGTGGTGAGCTTGTCGAACCATCTAATCTTGAGAGTTCATTTAGGTGATTCTGCCTAACAGTTATTGATGATGGTTGCCCTTCGAAAAGCTCAGGACGAGTGGAACAAACTCCTGTGCGGCCGCAGTCCGATTGCTGCCGCTATGCGCCCTCGTCCCGCTCGTAGCGGCGACGTAGCGATTCGACGTAGACCTTGTCGTAGTCGCCGTAGTGGGCTCCTTCACTACCTAGCTCGCCCAAGCGCTCGGCCCACATGTACTCCACGTCTTCCCAGCGGATGGGATAGGGGGCTTGGTCGAAGAAGGCGGTGACGGCGCCATTAGCATCGGCGGCTTCCA
Organism: SAR202 cluster bacterium Io17-Chloro-G4; assembly: GCA_002816455.1. Classification (GTDB taxonomy): domain Bacteria; phylum Chloroflexota; class Dehalococcoidia; order Lucifugimonadales; family UBA3495; genus UBA1141. Next base: position 11,889 of record MUCR01000017.1, read on the forward strand.
TATACCCCAGCATCTGGAAATTGTCGTAGGTGTTGCCGTGGTCAGACACGAATCTGCCCTTCATGGCGGCCAACACGATAAAAGTTGCCATGAGTGAACCTTAGAGCAATAAGCTATTGGGTGCCCTTGTGAGGCTGAAAGCTAGCCCCTATTTCGTCAGAATGTGGACCGTGGTCACGTCCCCTGCGCCAGAGCATTGGGCCAGTCCCACCCGGGCATTGCTAACTTGACGGGGCCCGGCCTCCTGGCGCAATTGGGTAACAGTTTCGTGAATCATCCGAATTCCGGTGGCGCCGAAGGGGTGACCCATGGCCAGCAGTCCACCGTCAGTATTGCAAGGAATGTCGCCTGTAAGGGCGGTGCGCCCTTCAGCCGTGGCCTGCCAAGCCTCACCCGGCGGCACCAGACCCAATGCCTCCAGTTGCTGCAGCTCGCCGATAGTGGCGGCGTCGTGGACTTGGACCAAGTCCACGTCTTCCGGTCCCAAACCGCTGATCTCATAGGCTTTCACTGCGCCGGGTTCGGTCCGGTACGGACTGAAAGCTGAATGGTCGCTGCCCCTGCCGTTGTAGCTGCCGGAAGTGAGCACGGCGGCGGCGATGCGAACGGTCCGGTCTTTGTTTATGCCGTAGCGATCTGTGGCATCGGCGGCGCACAACACAGCGGCGGCGGCGCCTTCACTGGTGGGGCAACATTGGTAAAGAGTCAACGGGTCGGCGATGAGGCGGGAGTCTAGCACCTCTTCCAGGCTGTACTCTTGTTTCCGATGGGCGAATGGGTTTAGGGAAGCGTTCTGCCTGGCTTTCACTGCTGCTTGAGCAAATGCGGTGGCTGGGGCACCGGTTTCTTCCATGTACCTTCGCATGCGCAGGGCATATCCGGCCATCATGTGGTCGCCGCCGATGTAGCGCTCCGGGCTTTCCTCAGGGGTAACCGTGACTGGTCCCCGAGGAACCTTCTCCGCGCCGAAGGCGAGGGCCATGTCATAAATCCCGGTGGTGATACCCCAATAAGCCTGCCAAAAGGCAGTGGAGCCGCTGGAGCAAGCGTTTTCAACGTTGATGATGGGTATCCCGGTAAGTCCCAAGTTGGCCAAGGCCGTCTCTCCCACGGACATGCCGTGATAATACACGTGGCCGAAATAGGCGACTTGTATGTCCTTCCAACCGACACCGGCATCTTGCAACGCCGGGAGCACCGCCTCCATCGCCAGCGTAGCCAGGTCCTTTTCCGGAAACCTGCCGAAGGGATGCAAGCCTACGCCTGCTACAACTACTTCGCGGACGGAATTAATTTGGTTCAAAGAAATACCTCCATCGATGGTTGAGATCTGCGGCTCCCGGGAAGATACTTTGGGTACCTTGACCATGGTTGTCTGCTCCAAGCCGTTGCTACAGCCGGGTGATCCAATACGATGGCCGACGTTGGTGGTGACTAACGGCTAGGACCTGAACCGTTTCTTCCGACTCACGGAATAGAATCGTAAATGGAAACCGCCTCATTCTAGCGCGACGAATGTCCGGTTCTCGCTCAATTGGGTAGCGGTTTGGGGTCTCGCAAATCACCTCCAAAACTGATTCGAACTCGGCCAGGTAGGAGGCTCCAAGCCCTGCTCGCCGGGTTTCGTAGTAGGCGACTGTTTCGAGATGCTCGGCTTCCGCGACTGGGTGAAACTCGTAGGTCACCTTAGCAAGGCCCTTGCTCTTCGCCGCACCTCCTCCGCTGGGACAGGCTGAACATCCCCACGGTCAAGTTCCCGCGCTCGACGGTCGGCCTCGATAAGCCACTCTTGGCCTAATTCCTCTTCAGAAAGCGAGTCGAGGCTTAGAAGCAGCTTTTGTGCAAGATTGGCACGGTCTTCCGGAGGCAAACTAAGCGCCTCAAATTCAACGGTCTCAAGATCCATGTCATCACCTCATCGCTTCCCGCGTCCGTAACCAACAAGTTCTGCTCCCACCATTAGTCCTGTGATTTATCTTAAACCGGTTGCCACTTATAGACGACTCGCTCGGCACCGCCTTCAGCGGCTTCCACCAAGCGAAGGGCAAGCTCCACATTCATTCCGATTTTCAGGTCATCATGACGGCAGTCGATGACCTCAGCCAACACCTGCGGTCCTTCGGCTAACTCTATCTGCCCCAAAACGTAGGGCACATCGCCCGGCCAGCCTTGGGGTGGTATCCGGACAATGGTGAATGAGTACAAGATCCCCTGCTTGCCCAACTCCACCGGCGATAGATTACTTGAGGAGCATCCTTGGCAAAAAGTGGCCGGGCCGAATACATGTATCCCGCACTCTTGGCAGCGAAAACCGAGAAGAACGCCTTCAGTGCCCTCGTCGTTGGTCAGCTTTAATCGCCTGGAATCTACAGAGACAGCCAAAGTTGAGTTGGCCTCCTGATGGTCAAAAATTAGCTTAAACCGGCCATCTGGAGGTGTCAACTTGATTGGCTCGCTAACAGGCGCAAATCTCCCCCATTGACCCTATTACGGCTACATGTTAGGTTTTGGGGTGCTGGAAGCGGGTCAATTTATCCATCCAAAACCAGGTTTTCCTATTTCGGTGGCGGTGCAGAGGCCGTTGCCCAGGGGTGGACATGAGCAACCACAATAACCCAGGCCAGGGACCACTGCCATGGGAATCCTCCCTGGGTGATTTCTTTGAGCTTGCGGTTGAGAAATCTCCGGACAAGGAGTTTGTGGAGATCTCAGGTCAGGAGTTCACCTACCGCCAGGTCCATGAGAAGGCACAGCAAACGGCCTCAATGTTTCTGGGGATCGGCGTCAGCCATGGCGACCGGGTCTGTTTGTTCATGCCCAACTGCCCCGAGTACCTTTTCTGCTGGTTCGGATTGTCCATCTTAGGCGCAATCGGCGTTCCCGTTAACACCGCATACAAGCGGGACGAGATGGCATTTATCCTCAACGACTCGGAAGCCAAGGCCATGGTGGCTCATCAATCTTTGGCAACTGTAGCCCAGGAAGCGGCGATTTTGGCGCCTAGTGTTGAACACAAACTGTTGGTCGCAGACGTGGACGGCTCCGCTGTGGATGAACAAAATATCTCCGGGTGGACAGGGTTCAGCCAAGCCCTTGACCAGGCGGCCGTTTTGGCTTCCCGGCCCGAAGTGGCCCCAGATTCCGTTTGCATGCTGGTTTACACGTCGGGTACTACCGGAAACCCCAAGGGAGTCATGGTTACCCACAAGATGTACGTGGCGGCCGGCCAGGGGTTTGCTAGTTGGACAAGAGCCAAGCCTGAGGACCGGTTCTTTACTTGCCTGCCCTTTTACCACGCCAACATCCAGTATTATTCCACTATGGGCGCTATGGCGGCGGGCGCAACCTTGGTGATTGCTGATCGTTTCAGCGCCTCCCGCTTTTGGGACCAAGTGCGGGAAGCCAAGGCTACCGTGGTCAACTTCATCGGCATGATGATGCCCGTTTTAGCCAAGAACGACGAATCGCCTGACGACAACGAGAATACGGTGCGGCTCTTCTATGGTTCTCCCTCATTTTCTCCCGAGTTCCTGGCCAGCTTCCAAGAAAGGTTCGGCACGGACATTATTGTCGGTTTCGGCATGACTGAGACCTGTTACGGCACCATCGAAGTCATCGGTCAGGAGCGCCGGTCCGGTTCTTCCGGCTTGGCCCGGCAACATCCCGATCCCAGGTTTGTTAATGAAATTCGCATCTCCGACCAAGAATCCGGTGAGCCCATCGGCACTGGCATTGTGGGAGAGATTACGATAAAAAACCCGGCGACGATGCCCGGCTACTGGCGCAATGAAGAGCAGACCCAGTTTTCATTGCGGGACGGTTGGTTATACACCGGAGACTTGGGCTGGTTGGACGATGACGGCTTCTTGTACTTCGTTGACCGGAAGAAGGACATCATCCGCCGCAGAGGCGAAAACATCTCTTCCCAAGAGGTCGAAGACGTTATCAAGCGCCACCCAAATGTCCTGGATTGCGCCGTCGTCGCGGTGCCATCGGAACTGGGCGAAGACGAAGTAAAAGCCTACGTTTTGCCCCGCCAAGGCGCCGTTGTCAGTCCCGAGGATGTGGTCCACTGGTGCGCCGACAATTTGGCCTACTTTAAGGTGCCCAGGTACCTAGAGATGCGAGAAGACCTGCCCCGCACGCCAAGCCTCCGGGTGCGTAAAGACCTGCTGAGGCAGGAACGTGAAGACCCCACCGAAGGCTGCTTCGACAGGGAGGCTGCTGGGATAAAGCTAAGGTGAGCTAGCTGTCAGCGCTCAGCCATCAGCATTCAGCTTTTGGGTCCGGTGGAGGTTCTGGATTAGAATCAAAGAAAGCGGCGCGATTCAACGGTTTTTAGCTGATAGCTGAACGCTAATAGCTGAATGCTATAAAGGAGCTAATTTTGGCGGAAAAAAGGTACTGGTTATTTAAATCCGAGCCAACCGCTTACTCCTACGCGGACCTTCAGGGCGAAACAGGCGGAATTGCGGAATGGGACGGAGTGAGGAATTATCAGGCCCGTAACCTGATTAGGGACGAAATGAAATCCGGCGACGGTGTGCTTTTTTACCACAGCAGCGCCAACCCAATGGCGGTAATTGGCACCGCGCTGATCGTTAAAAATGCCTACCCTGACGCCACCGCATGGGACCCAAATGACAAGCACTACGACCCTAAAAGCACGCCCGGCAACACGGTCTGGATGGTGGTGGATATCCAAGCCGACCAGGAATTCCCCAAGCAGGTGACGTTGCAAGAAATCAAGGACAATCCAAAACTGCAAAACATGATGGTTGCTAGGAGAGGGATGCGTTTGTCGGTCCAGCCGGTGACCGCCGAGGAGTGGGCCGAGGTCCTTCTTATGGGAGGTCTCAGCTAAAGGGGGCGGTCTTACTTAAAGCAGAGGCGGTCTTGGCCCATCATAGGAGGCAAACCATGGCGGAGTACAGCTACGAGACTCTTTTAGTCGACAAGAATGATGACATATTGACCATCACCTTGAACCGTCCCGAGCGCTTAAACGCCGTGGACGAAACCATGCACAAAGAACTAGAGACTGTCTTTGCCGAGGTGGGCAATGACCCCGATGTGAGCGCGGTGGTTTTGACCGGCGCCGGACGGGGGTTTTGCTCCGGCGGCGACGTGCGGGCCATGGATGAAAGGGGCGGAGCCATCGCCTTGCAGAGCCGGCCCTTGGGCGCTGTTTCCCAAGGAGGGCGCCGGATTATACATAATATGTTATGGGTGGAGCAGCCGATGATCTGCGCCCTAAACGGCGTGGCTGCTGGCCTAGGGGCCACAATCGCTCTGTTTTGCGACGTTATCTATGCCTCCGACCAAGCTCGGATTGGCGACACCCATGTGCGGGCTGGCTTGGTGGCCGGTGACGGCGGAGCGGTCATTTGGCCTCTGCTGATCGGGGTGGCCAAGGCTAAAGAACTGCTCATGACCGGAGACATCATTGATGCCAACGAAGCGGAACGCATCGGTCTGATCAACAAGGTGGTTCCCCATGATGAGTTAATGGAGACGGTGATGGATCTGGCCCACCGCTTGGCCACGGGCCCGGCTCTGGCGATACGGGGCACCAAACATGCCATGAACAAGAAAATCTGGAACGATTTGAACCTGGCCTTGGATATGGGCCTATCCCTGGAAGCCCGTAGCGCCGGTCACCCGGACCACCAAGAAGCGGCCAAGGCTTTCGTGGAGAAGAGAGCTCCCCAATACAAAGGAACGATTTAAAGCCCTACGAATCTCGGTCGTTGTCATTCTGAGGAGCGCAGCGAGCGAAGAATCTCAGGCGTGGCGAAGAGATTCTTCACGTTGCTCAGAATGACTGCGTGGGTTATTCGGGAGGTTCCAAGGTCGGCATTCGGCAACCGGTTGCTGACCATTAATGCCATTTAGTCGAGAGATCTGTGAATAACCAAGACATTGAGGCGGCGAAAGAATATCACGAGTCCACCAAGCTGGCCTACATAAATTTGTCCAACAAGCCGCCCCTGTACAAAGCCTACTCCGGCCTGCCCGAGATTCCGTTGCCTACGGACTTCACCCCGCCACAAACGCCCACGTTAGAAGCTGTAGGTAGTGCACCAGAAATCCCCTCCGACCCTCCTTTACACATGGGGGGAGAGAGATTAGACTTAGCTGAGCTAGCCCGGCTGCTGCACTTCTCAGCGGGGGTGTTGCACAAACGGCAGCTGCCCGTGGCCGGCGAGGTTCACTACCGAGCGGCTGCCTCGGCTGGTGCGTTATATCCAGTAGAGGTCTACGTCGTAACGGGCGACATCCCCGGCCTAGAAGCTGGGGTTTATCACTTCTCCCCCGACAGATTCACGCTGACTCAACTGAGAAAGGGCGACTACCGTGGGGAGTTGGCGGCAGCAACAGGAAGTGACATAGCAATTGCCGAAAGCCCAATGACACTGGCGTTTACAGCCGTGTTTTGGCGGAGCGCCTGGAAGTACCGCGTCAGGAGCTACCGTTACTGCTTCTGGGATGCAGGGACTATTTTGGCCAACATGCTGGCGGCCGTCAGGGGAGGAGCGGGCCTGCCAGCACGGCTGCTGACCGGCTTTGTGGACCAAGAAGTGAATGCGCTGCTGGACTTGTACTCCGAACGAGAAGCCGCCCTGTGCCTGACGCCCATAGGAATAGCCAAGGCCGCTACGGGCACGGAGACATCCGGGCCGATTTCCAGCATTAAGGACGGATCCGGCCAGGGATTCGAAGGTGAGATTAGCTACCCAGAGATAATCCAGGTCCATGCGGCTTCCAACCTGGCTAACCAGCAAGAGGTGCTAGCCTGGCGGCAAGCGGCGGCTAATGGAGGCAGCTCTGCACCCGAAGGGGCAACGAATACTCCCAGCTCCGTTTTTGAAGATGGGAATCCTCGAGAGTCCCAGCCTCTGGGAGACGCCATTGCGGGTCGAGGCTCCACCCGGCGTTTTGCGCGGACCAACATCTCCCTATCCCAGTTCGGCGCAATCCTGAATAACTCCACCAAGCCACTGCCAGCGGATTTTCTTGCCGGGGAATCTGTCAGCCTGTTGGACCCATACGTCATTGTCAATGGAGTGGACGGCCTGGAGCCGGGCGCATACTATTTTTCACTGGTCCAACGGCGCTTGGAGTTGCTGAAAAAGGGAGACTTTCGGGAAGAGGCCGGCCATTTGTGCTTCGAGCAGGCGTTGGGGGCAGACGCAAGCGCCGTGGTTTACTTTTTGGCCGACTTGGACCGGATATTGGGCCAGTACGGTAACCGGGGTTACCGGGCCGCCCAGTTGGAAGCGGGGGTCATGGCCGGAATCGCTTATCTTTGCGCCCATTCCTTGGGCCTGGGCGCTACCGGCATGACCTTTTACGACGACGACGTTACCGAGTTCTTTTCACCCCATGCGGTGGGTAAAAGCATGATGTTCCTGGTTGCATTAGGCAAGACAGATGAGGTGAACCGGGTCCGTCCCTTCCGCTCTAAAATAGGCGTGCTTTTGGACTCTTTGGCCCGCGGCGCAGGGCAGCGGCTTGGCGGGTCGACGTAACAGCAATGTTACTAGCCCAGAGCCTTCTTTCGGACGTATTCCAGGGCCATCTGCATGTGCCACTCCATGGCCCCGATGCCCACCACTTGGACCCCTAATTCGAAGAACCTCTTGGCCGAGGCAGCCATGGAGTCGAAGTCGGGAGAGTCAAGCCCCAGGTTATACATTACCCCGGCGCCGTATTTCTCGGCCGTCTTCACCGCTTTTTCCACCAAGGACAAGACTTTAGGATGCTCGTACTTAAACGGGACGCCCAAGATCTTGCTTACGTCCCCCGCCGCCAACCAGACGAGCCGGATGCCGTCCAAGGCAAAAATCTCATCCAGGTCCCTGAGACCGCCCTCACTTTCCACGGTGGGTATTATCAGTGTGCTTTCCGACACCCGCTGAGCGAACTCCGGGAATTCCTCGGCGGAGGCGAATCGTTTTAGGTGGATCAGCCGGTGCCAATCGGTTTTTAGACCCATGAGTTCTCGCACCTCCTCTTTTGAGGAAACGGAGATGGTCACGGCGGTGGCGCCCAGAGACAGTGCCCTAGCGGCGTCCGACACGGTCCGCCGGTCCACTCCGGGGTCGGACTCGCCCGAGGACCATGGATAGGCTTGGACCCGGATCATCGGAGAAATGCCAGTACCCCTGGCTGCACGGACCAGATGAGCGATGCTGTCCCAATCGTGGGCGGTGAACATCATGTCGGCCATAAAGCAGTCGTAGCCCGCCAGTCCGGCCACCTCCACCATATTGGGATGGCTGAAAACGTAGGCGCACATGGAAGGCTTGCCGCTATTTAGGTTGGCCAAGAGGCGGTCGTTGGTCTCGTTGGGAAACAGCATGGGCGCTCCTAAGTTGAAAATTCCCAATCGTGGTTGTCCCATTGGCAACGGTTTGGGACTTGAGGCAGGTCATAACACAACAAATTAAAACCGGGCGAGAAGTGACCTCGCCCGGATAATTGACCGGATGGTGCGGGCGTTCAGTCCTGTTGCAGGTCAGCTGCGTCCAAAACTCGAAAACCGATGCCCAGTTTGACCTGGTACCAAGCGGCCTTGCCGTCTTGGATATTGCCGCGAATCTCCTTCACCTCGAACCAGTCAAGGTTTCTAAGTGTTTGGCTGGCCCGGTTAATCGCCCCATCAATCGCTTGCTGCACACCTTCGGAAGAAGAGCCCACCAACTCAACAACTTTGTAGGTATTGTCGGTCATATCCAGCCTCCATTAAACGATTTCCTATTACGGTTCACTATGCGTAGACAAGAAGTCCCCGGCTCAGGTGACCACTCCTTGGGGCTTGAAAGCAGGGATAACTTCTTTCGCGAAACGGGTGAGTTGCTCCTTGAATTGAGCCTTGGTCGCGCCCATGGGGAAACCGATCATCACCTGCTCCACGCCGGGATACTTTTCTTCGATTTCTTTTAAGTATTCGACGGTGGATTCAGGGGTGCCGGCAAACCAAGCCTTCTTATCCAGTACGTCCCGGAAGTCGCTGCCTGCCGCAATGTGCCGGGCGACGCCGCCTGGGCCGATCTCCTTCATCTGCTCTTCAGTGTACCGGAGCATGCCCAATGGAGCGGCGAATTTGACGTGCTCTTCGAACAACGGCTCCAAAGCCTTCTCGGCCTTTGCCACCGTGTCATCCACCTGGGCCCACAGGCCCAGCGCAAGGTTGCCGCCCAGAGGCAATTCGCGCCCGTATTTGGCGTTAGCCGCTTGGAACTTTCGCATGTACTCGTCGACGTAGTCGGTGTGAGTGCCCAAGATCAGACCCTTTATTCCGTGCTTTGCCATGAAGTCCATGCCCCGCTCGCTACCTGAAACCACCGGCTGCCAAACGTCCACTGGGCGGTTGACCGGACGAGGCACCACAGTAATCTCCTTCAGCGTGTAACCGCGGTAGGGCACCTCGGGCGGAAGAGTGTAATGTTTGCCTTTGTGGGCGAACGATTCCTCGTTGAAGGCCTTCATCACGATTTCGAACTGCTCTTCAAACAACTCACGGTTGGCGTTGGGGTCCAGCATCGGCGCGCCGAAGGTCTCCACCTCTCTGGAGTGGTAGCCGCGGCCGACTCCGAAGATGACCCGGCCGCCGGTGAGGATGTCAACCATGGCAAAGTCTTCGGCCAAGCGGATGGGGTGCCACATGGGCAGAATGTTAAATCCGCAGCCGAACTTCAGGTTCTTGGTAAATTGGCACAGGTATTGGCTCAATATGAGCAGGTTGGGGATGCACTCATAGCCTTCCCGCTGGAAGTGGTGCTCCGCCATCCACAAAACGTCATATCCCAGCTCATCCATATAGATGGCCGAGTCCTTCGCAATATCGAAGACTTCGATGAGCCGGTCATTGGAGTACCAGCGGTCATCGTGAGGGGTGCCGTTAAAGCCAACGCCCTCGCCTTCGAGTATGTGTCCCGCGTACAAGGTCGAGAATGATGTGATCATGTGTGTCTCCCAGGTTAATTTCGTTTCGCCCAATCCGCGTGGGGTAGTGTTTCGGGTATTATTCACCTTCTTGGGTGATTCTGGCCATACCCAAATGCCTGAGTAAGCAGGGCCGATTGGCGTCTCAACAACAATCCAATTGCTCTTACCAACAACTTGTACATCGGGTTAATTAGATTCAGTGGAGACGGGGACGCCAACGGTCTATAATCCCGTGTGGTTGGCCAGATTGCTAGGGTTGCTGCGTCCGCAGAGCCGGCCATCGGAATTAATGTGTAGTCACTGAACAACCAGCTTATCTAAAGAGAGGTAAACAAATGGAAACGATTGGATTTATCGGTCTGGGAAACATGGGCGGAGGCATGGCGAACAACATCCAAAAAGCGGGCTATCCCATGGTTGTTTACGACCTGCGGGAAGAAGCAGCCCGGCCTTTATTGGACGGCGGCGCGCGGCTGGCCAACTCCCCGGAAGAAGTTGCCGGCCTTTGCGAGGTAACTTTCACTTCATTGCCAGGCCCCAAAGAAGTCGAGGAAGTGTCGCTGGGCGCCGAAGGAATCTTGGCGGGTATTAAGTCCGGCGGTATTTTTATCGACCTGTCTACCAGCCGGCCGACATTGATACGAGAGATCGAGCCCCAATTCCGGCAAAAAGGCGCCCACGTGTTGGACGCTCCCATCAGTGGGGGCAAGAGCGGCGCAGCCAGCGGAAATTTGGCGGTGATGGTTGGTGGAGAGCGGGAGATATTCGACCGTGTTAAACCCCTGCTGGATTCATTCGGCGACAAGGTTTTCTACGCCGGGGAAATTGGGGCGGGCAGTGTGGCCAAATTGGTGCACAACATGATCGGTCACGGGGTCAGGCAGGCCATCGCCGAGGGAATGACGCTTGGCGTCAAGGCCGGCGTGGAACCCGAGGCCTTGTGGCAATGCGTGCGCCGGGGAGCGTTAGGCCGAATGAGCGGTCTCCACGAAGGTATGGCCAAGACGGTATTCACGGGCGAGTTCGATCCGCCGAGCTTCGCTTTGGCCCTATCCCGGAAGGACATCGGCCTGGCCACTGAACTGGGAAAAGAGTTTAACGTCCCGATGCCGGTGGCCAACCTGGCGGAGCAAATCGCCATCCAGGGCATGAACCGGGGTTGGGGCAACCGGGACAGCAGCGTTACCTTCTTGCTTCAAGAAGAGCAAGCTGGCGTGGAAGTGCGGGTGACCGGCGTTGACGTGGAAAAAGCCGCCCGGTTTATTTCCACTCATCCAGAGCTATAGCGGTCCGCATTTAGTGTTGCTTGGACGAAAAAATCCCCCGGCTGCTTTTTAAAGCAGCCGGGGGATTTTTTGGGTCATAGCTGGAGGGCGGACGGCGACTGGGAATTTTGTGTTAGGTTTTGGCCTCGCTGGTGATCACACCGTTGGTGATGACGCCCAATTCCCGCCAAAGCCCGTGGAGCAGGTCTTCCTCGCTGGGCAATCCGTTGGTATGGCGAGGCACCATGCCTTCCCGGGAGCGCCACATATACGTTAGGTCTTCTCCAATGAGCTCTATAATGGCGTTGCGCACACCGCTATCGGTGCCGATGTCCGGGTAAAGCTTCCAGCATTCGTTCTTAACCAGCTGTAACCACTCGCCTTCGGAGGTGCACGAGGCCCGGTCCTCGGCAAAGTGCCACTGGTACCAAGCGGTAACCATTTCCCGGAAAATCGTCAGGTCCGACGCCGGAGCTCCTACTATGGACATCTGAACATCGAACCGGTGATTGTCTCCGGGATGGCCTTCGACGGCGGCGAATCTGCGACCACCGCCTAATCCTCTGACGACTATGTCGTGGACGTTGGAGGCGGTGATGCCAACTCCGGATGCCGAGTCCACATGGCCCACACCGACTTCACCCACGCGCCACACCTTCTGCTCCATGGCTGCGGTACCACGGTGCATTTCAGCGAGCAGTTCGCCTAGTTCCTCGTTGTAGCGCATTCCATTGGATATCACGGAGAGGAACCCAGCTTCCAGTGACACCGTGTCCTGTATTTTTTCAGACAGGGCCAGAGCCAGCAGTTCTTCCATTTCTTCAGTGCTCACCCGATTGTTGCCGTAAACGCCCAGACCTTGCAAGGAGGACCGCACGGTTTCCGCAACCTCGTTTACATCAGCGGAGCTTATTTGGAACCGATCCAAGATTCGTGCGGCAATGCTCTGAGCCTGCTGTCCCCTCAGTAAGTTCCTTACGGTGGGGTCCTCGCTCTCGAAGCTCCAAAGGTCGGGGTCAATAACTTGTTGGAACAGCGGTCCTCCCAAGGTGGCCCGCCTTCTTAGACTGGCCGTCACCTCGAACCATGAAGCAACGTACTCTTTGATCTCTTCTTCCATGGATTTAATAACATCGGCGACGTGGTTCCGGCACATGGTTTCCAGCCACTCGTCGATTTGTTGCTTCCACTTGGGAACTCGCCGTCGGCGGTCTTCGGGCCTGGCCAGTTCAGGATGGGTATATTCATTTATGCTGGGCAGGTCCCGTTGAATGGCCCTGGCGGATAGATTCTCCCACCTGCGAATGGCCGGGTCTTGATGAGGCGCCACTATCAAACCCTGGACGTACAGGTTTTCCAGCCGAGCGCGGATTTCCCGGGTCAGCTCGTCTTTCTTCTCGTCAGCAAGAAAGCTGGCTCGTACTAGTTCGTTTCTAATTTCTCCGTTGGCCTCCAGGATTATCCGGTCGGCCACCGCTACGTCGGGGCCCAACTGCTCAAAGACCAGTTTGATGGCTTTTTCCACGTCTTCCAATCCGCCATGCATCACAGCGTGAATCTGCTGAAAGGCGTCTCTGGAGCTGATGTTGCCCGATTCGACGGCCAGGAAATCCAGCGGGTCGATGGATTGGCGCACCTTGGTCGATTCCTCTTTGTACGAGAGTTTTTTCTTACTCAGCCATGAAACATTTGGCATGATTAACCTACCTGCTACCGACGTTCCATTTGGTCTGCAAATATTGACGGGCGGTCAAATTGAAGAAGCCTTCAAGGAGGCCGACCTCTTTGGAGCTGATGGACCCGAAGCGGGCATCAACCCGATTGTTGGCCTCCCTCATGGTCTCGTGATACCTGGCCCACCAGTCTGACCCGCTGCCCCAAGAGTCGGCCACCAGATTTTCTAAGATGCGGGCAACGTGAGCCCGTTGTGCCGGGATCGAGTCTTTGGGTGAACGATGAAGCAGTCCGATGTCGAAATGGGGACCGGTGGCTTCAATGAGTTTGTCGGGATAGACCGTAATACGGAAAGTGTCCGACCCGGTATGCTTTCCTTCGCCTGCCGCCACGCCGGTGGCCGACCTCAAAAACTGCATAGTTGAATAGGTGTTTCTGAGTTGCAGCGGGTAGCTGTTGTCCGGGTCCCTGGAGAGACCTCTCTGGGGCATCAGCAGGTGCAAAACCACGCTAAAGTTGTATGCGGTGCCCCGCGCCTCGGACAGAGCCGCAAGCAATACGGGAAGAGCGCCGATGGTGCCGCCGCCCAAGAAGGCGACTACGTGGGCCCTTAGATAAGTTTTGCCTTCATAGTACGGGCACACTTCGCTGATGATGGAGTCTATATGTCCGCGCATGGCGGCATAGTTGTAACGGGCAGCAACGCCGGCATTGGCCAACATTCCCAAAGCGCCTTCCCTGGAAAGGCTTAGGTGCTTGAGTTCCGGCACACATTCCGTGATCCAGGGTCTCAGGTCACGAAGGTTGGAAAAATGAGGGAGTGTTAGAGGAATAAACCGCGAGGCCCGGGAGATTTCTTCCCGGGTAGCTTCCCTCGTATCGAGATATAGGAAGCCTAAACTGTTCCTGTCGGAGGAACTCCAAGACTCAGTGGTGGTTTCTAGATGTTGTGTTATTTGGCAGGCTGTAGTACCCAGGCCTATAACCACCGACGGCGATGCAACGCGCTGCGTCGCCCTCGTCCCTCCAAGCCGCGAAAGGACGTTTCTCCGGACTGTTGACGATACCATAGGCCCTCCTGGATATAGCTACACACCTCCCCACTATCTTCACAGATTCCCCGTGTATTCAGCTAAGTAATTTATATCATCATTCTGTTGTCTGTCAAATTAGGGCTTCTGAATTCGGTAACATCTTATTGGGCTTGAAGGCGTTTAGGTATCCTTCACAGCGAATTCATCCACCCATCCCGTTAAAGGCTAAAATGTTATATTAACGGGCGTAACGTGGTGCTTATACGGCTATGCCACCAATTAGGCTTATATCTGAAATATGTGCTATTTGATTAACTTAAAAATCGACGGAATTCGTAATCCGTCTAGTGGACATAAAAACGCCCGATATCCCTTTCCTGTTAACCGGAATCAAGCCATCTCTGGATACCCACCACGAGCCCAAGCGCCGTTAGTGGCCAGGTTGTGGAGTCCACCCTCTCTTTTGTCACGGCGCCGTGCCTCTAATGTGTCATTCTGAGGAGCGTAGCAACGAAGAATCTGTTGCACTAGGCGCAACGATGGTTCGCCTCTCTCAGAATGAAAGGCTCCCAATGACTTTTGAGGCAACGCCTCGCCACAGGCGAGCACGGCTCGGATTAACGTTGCAAGATTAGAGAGACCCGTCGATGCTCACGTCGAGTAAGGCGGGTTTTCCGCTGTCGTAAGCCCGGCGCAACGCCGGTCCCAGTTCTTTGGGGTCCTCTACTCTCTCACCGGCGACTCCCATACCTTGGGCGATGGCGGAAATGTTTAAGGGGTTGTCGAAGTTCATGCCGACGTAATCGCTTTGGCGTTCCTTATCCTCCAGCATCCGCTGTAGGTAAATGTCCATGTTTACCTTGAGAATACGGTAGGCCCGGTTGTTGCAGATGGCGTAAACCACGGGGATGTTGTACTTGGCGGCAGTCCACAAAGCCTGCACTGTGTAAAGGGACGCGCCGTCGCCCACCACTGCCAGGACCGGTCTGTCCGGGTTGGCCAGCTTGATCCCCAAAGCGCCCGGCATGGCCCAGCCCAAAGCGCCGCCCTGAATGCCGTAAAAGCTGCCGGGCTCATCAAAGTTGAAGGCCCGGTTCAGGGCTGGCCTCGAGGTTATGGCCTCATCAGCTACTATCACGTCGGGAGGTGAGGCCTCGGCCAACTCTTGCATCATCTGCTCCACGGCCATGGGGCTGCGACCGGTAAGGCCCCGGAGCCGTTCCTGGTACTGCTCGTCAGAGCGGCGGCGCTCGTCGGCGTAAGTTGCGGACCGTGTGGCCGCCGCCTCTTTGGCAGATGCCGACATGTCTTGTCCCAGGGCGTCGGTCAATTCCGCAGTTCCCGCTGCCGGGTCGGCCAGAATGCCCACTTCGGTGGCGTAGATTTTTTCGACTTCTTCGTAGTTACTGTCCAGATGTATCAGCTTCGTTGTAGGAGACAGGAACGGGTTTTCGACGTACAAGAATGAATTGAATACGTTGGCGCCGATGGCTACCACCACGTCGGCCCCGGCCAGTTGCCTGGCGGTCGAGGGGTTGTTCAGGTTCAGGATTCCAGCGTACAAAGGATGGCTGGTTGGAAAGTTGACCTCCGTATAGGCCGATGCGTAAACCTTCGACCCAAGTTGCTCGGCCAATCCCACTACTTGGGAAACTGCTCCCGATTGGGCCACCCGGTCTCCCACTACGATGACTGGGTTATCGGCTTGGGACAGAAGCATTGAGGCTTGTGCGATCGCATCGGTATCGGGGCGGACTCGGTGGTAGCCGGGTGAAGACGGGACGATATCTACGTCTGACAGATCATCCATGGTGTCCCATGGGAAGGACAAGAACACCGGCCCGGTTGGAGGAGTTTTGGCCTCTTTGAAAGCCCGTCGCACCGCCACAGGTATGTCCGACGCATGTAATATCTCGGCGCTCCACTTGGTGTATTGCGAGGTCATCTGGACCAGGTCGCCGGACAATACCGGATCGGCCATGAACATGCGGGTATCCGAATTTCCCGCCGTTAATATTAACGGTGTGCCGCCCCTATGGGCGTTGTATAAAGCGCTGATGCCGTTGGCCAAGCCCCCGGCGATATGTATGTTGGCGAATGCAGGCTTTCCCGTGGCCCGAGCGTAGCCGTCGGCCATGCCCACCGCTGTACCTTCCTGGAGCGCTTGGATGTACTTCAATTGAGGGAAGTCCTGTAAAACGTCCAAAAAGGGCGTTTCGCTGGTGCCCGGATTCCCGAAAATGTACTCCACACCTTCAGCAGCCAGCATTTGGGCCAAGGCTTGTTTCCCAGACATTGACGGCATTTTTTCTTCCTTTTATATTGTCGTTTGGTGAATTGCTAAGTCCCAGGGCCTGGGCCCTAAATATTAAACCATTGCCGACATCAATCGGCTACGCCCAATGGCTGAAGGCTGAAGGCTGAAGGCTGACCGCTGACAGCTATGAGCTAGCCTCACAAATAAACCATCCATTCCAGCAGGTTGTCGTCAGGGTCTCTAGCGTACATGCTGACGGCGGGCAATGTGCCTCCGGCCTTGGCTCCCTTACGAGGGCCGGGACCCCGAATGATCTCGACTCCCAGGCCTTCCAGCCAAGATTTGCATTCTTCAGCTGTGCCGTCCCAAACGAAGCAAATGTCCCCGCAACCAGGGACTGCCGTCGGTCCGCGCAAATCGGCGGTAAAGCCCTCGGGGTGGACGTTTACTTTAGAATCGCCTATTTGAATCGAAAATATTCGGGCGTCGCCGGCCCGCCACTCGGCTTCGTCATTGATGGTGAAGCCAAGCCGTTTGTAGAACTCAATTAAGCGCTCCGCATTGGCGGTGGGTATAGCGATATGGTCAATCCCTACTGTTCCCACGATGGCTCTCCTCTTCCCCTAAAGCAGATTTATCACAGCCCGACCGCCCTGCCCTATTAGAGCTTTTAACTTCACCGCAGAGGCGCTGAGATCGCAGAGATTTGAGGGTAATTATGACTAAAACTCTGCGTTCTCTGCGCCTCTGCGGTGAAATATTTAGATAAGCTTAGCCTGATTGATGTGCAGGGATCAAACTCGTGACCACCCTGCTTATCTCCTCCGTCGCCCGCTTTATCTCATCACTGGTGGTGAACCGTCCCACGGAAAACCGGATCGTGCCCATGGCGTACTCTATGGGCACCTTCATGGCTTGCAATACGCTGGATATTTCCACACCGTCGCTGTGACAAGCAGCGCCAGCAGAGGCCGCGACGCCGTCAAAACCGGCCAAGATTCGATTGGCTTCAAGATTCTTGAAGCTAATGCTGGAAGTGTTGGGCAGTCGCTTTTCAGGGTGCCCGTTTAACCGAGAGTTAGGGAATCGGTCCAAAAGGCCCGATTCCAGCTGGTCCCGCATCTTGGCCATGTGGCTTTGGTATTCGGGCAGATTTTGGTGAATCAACTGGCAAGCCTTGCCCAGCCCAACTATTTCGATAACGTTTTCGGTGCCAGCACGCCAGTTCATCTCGTGATTGGCCCCGTGGATCAGTTTCTCCAGCTTTACCCCGGTTCGGACGTATAGCACGCCAACACCTTTCGGGGCATAAAGTTTATGCCCGGCCACGGTTAGCAGGTCGACTCCCAGGTCGTCAACGTTGACCGGAATCTTGCCGATGGACTGGGCGCAGTCGGCGTGAACCAAGGCTCCGTGGCGGTGGGCGATTTCAGCGATCTCCCGGATGGGCTCCACAGTGCCGACCTCGTTATTGGCGTGCATGACCGTCACCAGCACGGTTTGGTCGGTGATGGCGTCCGAAACTTGTCGGGGGTCTAGCAACCCAAACTGGTCAACGGGTAAATAGGTAACTCGGCTGTCCTTTTCTTCAAGATAGCGGCAGACCTCTATAACGGCCGGGTGCTCCACCGATGAAGTAATAATGTGGTTGCCCTTGATTGAGTAGGCGCCAGCCACGCCTTTAATGGCGTAGTTGTTGGCTTCAGTCCCGCCGCTGGTGAAAATCACTTCTTGGGGCAGGCAGCCCAGCATATCTCCGATACGGCCCCGTGCTTCTTCAACGGCGGTATGAGTGGTGACTCCCAATGCGTGGCTACTGGACGGGTTGCCGTAGTGCTGGTGGACGAAAGGCAGCATCGCCTCAGCGACTTGCGGGTCGATAGGTGTCGTGGCGTTGTAGTCCAGGTAAATCGGTTCCATTTAATGCTTTAATGCTAGTCCAATAACGTTTAATTATGCCCAACACGCGGGTGGCAAGGACTCACCAATGTTAGCCGCAACCACTGCTACTGGCAAGGCGACACCGGTTTTAGGCAGCCCATGACATTGAGCCAGACTATTTGTGATTTGCCGGGATGTATGGTAATTTTGGGGCACTTTTGAGGCTAATTTCCGGTTAAATTACTTCGAGCGCGGAGACATACGGTCCTCAAGCAGCTCAACAATGGACACATTGATGGACATCTACGTTTTGATAGCTTTTGATCCGGGCGCCAGAAACCGTTTTGGCAGTGAAGTGGCGGGTTGGCTGGAGGAAGAGGGTTTTCGTGACACCCAGTTGGTGCCTCTACCAACTCATCTGGCCTTGGCGCTGGCGAACAAGCCGCTATAGATTACTGGAGACTATAGGGTCCAGTTAGATGCGAAGCCGATGAGCAACACGGCGAATTCCTGGATAGAATAACATAAGAACAAGTGTTAACTGGAGGTTGATTCTGTGCATAACGAGTTTACTGGCATTGTTGAGCAGGATGGGGATTGGTATGTTGCTTACTGCCCCGAGATTCCTGGAGCTAATGGGCAGGGACGATCGAAAGACGAGGCCCTGGGGAGCTTGTCTGAAGCAATAGGACTTATCCTTGAGGACCGGAGGGAAGAAGGGCTCCGAGGAGTGCCGCCCGAGGCGATGTAAGAAATGGTAATTGTGGAGTGAACCGGGGAAGCTTACTTCGGCACCTCCGAAGGCACGGATGCTATCTTAAGCGTGAAGGCCGGGCTCACTCTCTGTGGGCCAACCCTGCTACAGGGGCCACCGAAGCAGTCCCGCGTCATTCGGAAGTCGCCAACCTGCTCGCCCAGAGAATCTGCCGCAATTTGTCCATACCATAAATCGGCCGCCGGTAATCACAATCCTTCGCACAGGCTGATGGAGAAAAAATGTTGGACCTACTTCTAAAAGACGCCCGGGTGGTCGACGGCACCGGACAGACTTGGTTCTGGGCGAGCGTTGGCGTGGAAGGTGACCAAGTTACCGTAATGCGGGGCGACGCCTCCTCAATCCAGGCGTCGCGAATAATTGATGCCAGCCGCTACGTGGTCTGCCCCGGCTTTATAGACATGCACTCCCACTCGGAGTTGATGCTGCTTGGCGACCCTCGCCACGAGGCCAAAGTGCGCCAAGGCGTTACCACCGAGCTTATGGGCTTGGACGGCCTGTCCTATGCGCCGATATCTCCTCCCAAGCTGGAACAATTGCTTGTGTACCTGGCTGCGGTTAACGGCACCCCGCCTTCGGGAGTTGGCTGGAGTACCGTGAGAGAGTTCTTGGACCTGTTCGACGAACGAGTTGCCTGCAACGTCGCCTACATGGTGCCTCACGCCGCCATCCGCATCGAGGCCATGGGCTGGGAAGACCGGTTGCCCACCGAGACGGAGCTTAACCGCATGCGGGAACTAGCTACCCAGGGTATGCGCGACGGGGCTTTTGGATTCGCCACCGGTTTGACCTACGCTCCCGGCGCCTACAGCGACACCGACGAGTTGGTGGCGGTGTGTGATGCAATCAAGAACCTGGGCGGCATTTACATGACCCACGCTCGTTATAGCCTGGGAGACCGCCTACTTGACCCGTTTAGGGAGGTGGTGACCGTTGGCCGGCGCTCCGGAGTGCCAGTGCATATTTCCCACTACCACAATCCCGTGGACGGCATGGGCCAGCAAATGATTGACTTGGTGGACGATGGTAGGAATGAAGGCATAGACGTCACCTTCGACCAATACCCTTATGCCGCCGCCAGTACTATATTGCACTCCCTTCTGCCGTATTGGGTCCACGCCGGTGGTCCGTCGGCGCTGCTACAGAGGCTACAGGACCGCAACGTGAGGGAGCAGATCGGCGACGCAGTGAACCCCATGTGGGGCCTAACACTTGACCACTACATTTTTAGCCACGTTGGGTCGGACAAGAACAAGGAGTGGGAGGGCCGCTCGCTGACTGATCTATCCAAAGCCAAAGGGACGCCCATGGTGGACACGATCTGCGATTTCCTTCTGGAAGAGAACTTGGAAGTTGCCTTTGTCGCCCGCACCGGAAACCCGGACAACATCCGGAAAATCGCCCAGCACCCAGCCCAGATGGTGGGCTCCGACGGCATCTTGACCGGTGACATGCCCAATCCCCGGACCTACGGCACCTTCCCCTACGTCCTGGGCCAATTCGTACGGGAGGAAGGTCTGCTGCGCTTGGAAGACGCAGTGCGGAAAATGACGTCAATGCCGGCCCAGCGATTGGGATTGAAGGATCGGGGCATCCTCCGGGACGGCATGAAAGCCGACATCGTGGCCTTCGACCCGGACCGGGTAGAAGCCAGGGCAACCTTCGACGACCCCAAGCAATACCAGAGGGGATAGACTACGTGGTGGTCAACGGCAAGCTGGTGGTGGACAACGGGGTCCACACGGGAGCGACACCGGGACGAGCGCTACGGTCGCAGTAACGTAGAATCTCAAATATAATGTCATATATCATTTGCCGGACTATACATGTACTCAGCATAAGGACATCGGGTGCAATATGACTCCCCAGCACGCAGTTAAGGCAGTCATTCGAAAGGGCGAGGACCATTACGTTGCTGAATGTGTGGAAATCGCCGTCGTGACCCAAGGCAAAACCTTGGACGAGACCGTCAGCAACCTACGAGAAGCAGTTGGTCTGCATTTAGATGGCGAGGACCTTGCGGAACTTGGTCTAGCAGCCGACCCATGGATACTTATCACGTTGGAGTTGGAGTTGGCAGGTGCCCAGGCTTAGACGCCTGTCCGGCCAACAAGTTATTAATATCCTATCGGGGTTCGGATTCTACATCCATTCTCAAAGAGGCAGTCACGTCAAGCTTAGAAGAACTCCGACTACCGGGGCACTCCAGACACTAACCGTGCCGAGACATCGTAAAATGGACGTCGGAACGATTCAAGCCATATTTCGACAAGCATGCCGATTTATCCCAGAGGATCAGCTTAGAGATCAATTCTATACCGATTAGTGCTGGTGGGCCGACGCCAGCTTCATGGCTGAGATCTGGAATTACCGCACGCAACCCATTGAGCACGTGCCCTAGTTGCGTGCCCTCTCCCCATGGGGCATAATCCATCACTACGCCACACCTACTGGCACCTAGTAAAACTGACCGCTGGCGGCTCATAGCTGATAGCTAATGTCCCTGGAGGAAGCACATGGATTTTGAACCCACCTATACCGAGGAGCAGGAAAAATTCCGGCTGGAAGTCCGAGCCTGGTTGAAGGACCACGTTCCTGCCAGTATCGTCCACCCAGCGGACCCGATCGACCTCTCTTACGAGCAGTATCAGATGCGCCGGGAATTGGGCCGCAAGCTGGGCGAAAAGGGTTGGCTCTGGCCCACCGCTCCAGTGGAATACGGCGGCGGCGGTCTGTCCTTGGACTATTCGGTGGTTATTGAAGAAGAAATCGACAATGCCGGCATGACCCTGCCGCCCTACTACGACTCCGGCGGAAAGCTTGGCGGCGCTTCTATATTGGTCTGGGGCTCGGAAGAGCAAAAGCAGTTTTTCTTGAACAAGATTTTTCGAGGCGAAGTCCGGACCTGGCAACTGCTGTCTGAACCCGAAGCTGGCTCCGACCTAGCTAATGTTAAGACCACCGCCATCCGGGACGGCGACGATTATGTGATTAACGGCCAGAAAGTCTTCGTAGGCAGTGGCCTGGGCTGCGACTACATGTGGACCATAACAGTCACCGACACCGAGGCTAAGCGGCACGAAAACCTGGGTTGGTTCATGATTGAGGCCGACTTGCCCGGCATAACAATTCAGCCCATGGATTTGCTAATTTCCGGCGGCGAGTCGGGAGCTGGTTCCGGCGTAAAGAACGTGGTGTTCTTCGACAACGTGAGAGTGCCTGCTTTCAACCTGGTAGGCGGTGAGAACGAAGGGTGGAAAGTCGCCACCACCCACTTGGAGCTGGAGCATGGCACCGGCGGACGGATTTCCCGAAACTGGTTGGTTGACCGGATGTTCGATTACTGCAAAACCACCCAGCGCCGGGGCGAACCGCTGGCCAAAGACCCGAATGTTCAGGACCGTTTGGTGGACATATACATTGAAGCTGAAATTACCCGCCTATTTAACTTGAGAAACTATTGGATGCGCCACAGCGGCGCAACCATTACCTATGAAGGCCCTCAAGCGTCTTACTATCGGAAGCAATCTGGGCTGCGTCAGGCGACGGCCATCCTGGACATCCTGGGACCGGCGGCGCTGACTTACGATCCCGAACTGGGCGCCGGAGAAGGCCACGTGGAAGCCTACATGCGCTCGGCGTTAATAGCCCTCCATCCGGGCGGCACCACCGACATCCAGAAAGTTATTATGGCCCGGCGCATCGGCATCGGCCGCGAGGTTAAAGAAAAAGCAGGTGCGTTGGCTTAGATTTAGCCACCGAGACACAGAGGCGCGGAGACTACGAGATAAAAACTCTCTGTGACTCCGTGCCTCTGTGGCATACCAGTGCGAAAGAAGGAGCCCTATGGACCTAGCTCTGACTCCGGAACAGGAAATGCTAAAGACGGCCGTGCGCCGTTTCGTGCAACAAGAGTACCCCAAAGACACGTTGCTGCAGATGGCGGCCACGGGTATATCATGTCCTTCCGAATCGTGGAGCAAGCTAGCGGAGACAGGATGGCTGGGAATTGCCATCCCTCAAGAGTACGGTGGGGAGGGAGGCACGCTAACCGATGCCGCAGTACTTTTCGAGGAACTGGGGAGAGGTCCTGTTCCCGGGCCGCACATCAGTTCCGGGCTTCTAGGAGGCTTCACCGTGCTGGCTGGTGGCACTCAGGCGCAAAAGAGGGAATGGCTGCCCTTGATTGCCAAGGGTGAGCGGTCGCTAGTGCTAGCCGTCACCGAGGCCGACTACGGATGGGATGCCAGGGACGTGCGCTTGGTGGCCACCCACGACGGCGACGGTTATCGGCTAAACGGCTCCAAAAGCTACGTTTTCGACGGCTTGTCAGCCACCCATTTCCTCTGTGCCGTGCGCTTGGATGACCCCCCCAACCCCCCCTTGGCAAGGGGGGGCAAGGGGGGGTCCGTGGGATTGGTGTCGGTCCCGGCCAACGCCTCCGGAGTCACGGTTCGATCCCTGCCTGGCTTTGCTTGGAACCTGTCCGAGGTCAAGCTGGATGACGTGGTAGTTGATAAAGCCGACCTGCTGGGCGAGTCCTTCGACTCCGGGTGGGACGCTTTCCAAGAAGCCGCCGGCCGCACCATTCCCGTTCTCACCGCTTATCAAGTTGGCGCCTGCCAAGCGGTCTACGACATGTCGGTGGAATACAGCCGGACGAGGGTACAGTTCAACATGCCCATCGGCCGCTTCCAGCGGGTGCAAGACCATGTCATAAACCTTGTTAACCAGTTGGACGCCGCCCGATGGACGGCCTACGAAGCGCTATGGAAGTTGGATACTGACCGCCCGGCTGCCGACGCAATCCACTTGGCAAAGGCCGTTGGCTCTGAAGCCTATTATCAGGCTTGCAACCACGCCCACGAAGTCCATGCCGGTGTGGGCAGCATGACCGAATATGGCCTTACCCTGCACACCACAGCCTCCCGCACCCTCTACCACTACCTGGGTGACCCCCGCTACCACCGCCGCCTGCTGGCCGAGGCTCTGGGTTTGTAAGCCAATACTTGGGTTTGGAGAATTTGGTCGGCTAAGTTTGGACCAAGGAGAAAGAGTCATGTCGACGCCTGTCAGAGATCTGTTTAGACAAGCCTCGGCCCTCGACGAGCAAGACCGAGCAACATTAGCCGGTTTGTTGTTGGAGAGCCTCGAAGACAATGTTGATGAGGATGCTGAGACGGCTTGGCGGGACGAGATTGGGCGACGATTAGTTGAACTTGATGCCGGCGCCGTGGAGCTTGTGTCTTGGGAGGAAGTTCAGGCGGGGCTTCGAAAGAGCACTGGTGCCGAACATACGGATTAGATTTCATGGGGAAGCGGCCGCTGAAGTTGATGCCGCTGTGCGTTGGTACAGAGAGCGGAGCCCCGATGCCGCTCGAGCTTTTGTAACCGAGATTATTGCGTGCGTTCAGCGGGTTGAGGAAGCTCCTGACCGTTGGCCGCATTAATTGCGTGACACCCGCCGCTATTTATTTCCGCACTTTCCTTTCAGTCTCGTATACCGGCACCGGGGCGAAGAAATCGAAATAGTTGCCGTTGTGCATCATCGGAGGCAACCGGGTTACTGGAGAATTCGCTAGAAAGTAGAACCCCTCTGGCATCACCGGCCACTGCCCTCGCTGTCCCGCCTGATAATCCCTTTTTGTTGCAAGCCGATGTGCGCCATGCGAATCTCATCATAAGAGTAGTTATCGCCCAGTAGCTCTTTTACCGGCGCCAGGCGTGTGTCCTCTGTACGGAGGAACGCCGATTTGATCTTCTCCATGCGCTCCGGAGGCGGCATGAGGTGTTCCAAATCTAAAGCCTCACCGGTCTGAACAAGGCGTTCAATCTGTGATCCGATGGTGCTGCTGGCCAAAACGCGGCGTCGGGCGATTTCGTCGATGCTGAGCTTTAGCCCTACCAGTTCTTTGGTCTGGTTCAAAGTTGAGTTGGCCGAATCTCTAGTGCGGCCATTTCTAGTCCGCCGCACTGTAATCGACGTTTCCTGAAGCCCGTTGGCTTCCGCAAACTCCCGGATCACCTCAAGAAATGGCCCGCTCAGCTCCTCTAATTTGACCCTTCCCACGCCTGAAATTCTGGAAAAACTTTCGTTGCTTTGGGGCAGATAAGACGCCATCTGCAGCATTGAAGCGTCACCAAAGATAACGTAGGCAGGCACTCCCCG
Organism: SAR202 cluster bacterium Io17-Chloro-G4; assembly: GCA_002816455.1. Taxonomy (GTDB): domain Bacteria; phylum Chloroflexota; class Dehalococcoidia; order Lucifugimonadales; family UBA3495; genus UBA1141. The sequence goes on from MUCR01000017.1 coordinate 36,898, forward strand.
TTGCTCCGCTATGTTTCTGCGCAAACCCCGGAGCATTTCCAGCAATTCCAGGTTGGGGGCCAGTACTTCGGCATCAAATGTAGCGGCTTTTTCGCCCACCGACTTCGGCCTGTCTAGCATTAAGGTCAAACGGTTTTTCAGGAAATCCTTCCCTAGAAGCGTCAAGCTCAAGGTTGGATAGCTTCCTTCGCTTTTCGAAAGTAGGTCCTGGCTCACCAAAGAGTTGGTGATCTGCTTTAATTCCTCATCTGTGGACTCTCTGGCGATGCCGAACACGGTCAATTCTTGGTGTCCGTATTGAATCACCCGTTTTGTAGCCGCTCCTCGAAGCACTTGAGCAACGTGCTGCCCACCGAAACGCTCGCCGGTCCGGATTACCGCCGAGAGGATTTTCTGTGCAATCTCCGTGGCGTCGTACTGCTCTCTAGGGGTCAAACAAATGTCGCAGCCCCCGCAGTCGGTCTCCCAGGGGCTCTCGCCGAAATAGGCGAGCAAGCGCTGTCGTCTGCATGTGGTCAGTTCGCAGTACTCGACCATCTGGGAAAGTTTTAGTTGCTCGTTTTCCCGCTCTTCAGATTGCTCTATTTGGTCTATAAAAAAGTCGTGCTTGATCTTGTCGCCAAAGGAGTAGAACAGAACGCATTCGCTGGGAAGGCCGTCTCGGCCAGCCCGGCCGGTTTCTTGGTAGTATCCTTCAAGGGACTTGGGCAGGTCGTAGTGGACTACCAAGCGGATATCCGGTTTGTCGATTCCCATGCCGAAAGCGATGGTGGCCACGATTATGGGTACCCGATCGTGGATAAAATTCTCTTGGTTAGCTCTGCGCGTTTCCCTTGAGAGACCGGCGTGATATGGCAACGCTTGCATTCCGCAGCCGGTCAAATCCTCCGCCAGAGACTCTGTGTCCTTGCGGGAGAAGCAGTAAATTATGGCGGACTCGTTTTTGTGAGACTCCAACAGGTCGAGCAAGGCGCCAAAGGCTCTCTTCTTGGGCCGGACATTGTAAGTCAGATTGGACCGGTTGAGACCGGACAGAAAAACGCCCGGCTCATTGAGCCCAAGTTGGGCGATGATGTCACTTTGGACCTGATCGGTCGCTGTGGCGGTTAGGGCAATTAGTGGTACGTTGGGAAAGTCCCGCCGCAGGGATTTTAGGGTTCGGTAATCAGGCCTGAAGTCATGACCCCACTCTGAGATGCAATGTGCTTCGTCGATGGCAAACAAGCTAACTTCCAGTGTAAGCAGGAATTCCCGAAAGCCGGGAAGCGCCAACCGTTCCGGCGCCAAATAAAGAATCTTGAAGTCGCCGCTCTTGGCCAACCCTTGAACTTTAGCGGCCTGGGTGGCGGTTAGCGTGCTGTTCAAGTAGGCGGCGGGCACACCGTTGGCCCGGAGATTGTCCACCTGGTCCTTCATTAAGGCGATGAGCGGGGAGACCACTACGGTCAGGCCGTCGGAGCAGAGGGCAGGCAGTTGGTAGCACAAAGACTTTCCGCCGCCCGTGAGCATCAACACCAAAGCGTCTTTCCGGTCCAACACTGCGGTTATGATTTCTTCTTGGCCCGGTAAAAAGCTTTCAAAGCCGAAGTGGGCTTTCAATTTTTCAAGCACGCTTTCAAGCACGGAGCTATCCTAGTCAACCTTGGCCCATTCAGCAACGCCCTTCTGTCACCATTTACGACAGGTTTTGAGATGCCTAGATTTCTGTTATCTGCGTTGCGGAACAGCCTCTGAAACAGCCCCAGCTCCATTGGCCCGAATCTAATGTGAACGAAATTAGTAAGAATTTCCCAATAACCAACCACGAGGTATCGTGGCTTGACCAATCCAAATTGATATAATGTCAATTAAATTAGAGAGACAACAACAAACCGGCTATCAAGCCGATGGCGATGACCATGATCGAAAGGACAAACACCAGTGCTGCGCAGAAAATGGGGACCGGCCTGGATTGGCTGGACCAACTAATAGACGGCGGTTTGCCTAGGCAATCCCTGGTGGTTGTCGGCGGTGTGCCCGGTGCTGGCAAGTCCACTTTGGCCTTCCACATGATGGCCGAAGCCGTGAAGAATGACACCAATGCCATGTTGGTCACCACCACCAATCAGCCTATTTCCAAACTACGAAGACAATATGGCAACCTCAGCTTCTTGGGCCCCACCGGCGCTATGGATAAACTGGAGTTCTTTTCCCTGGACACGGGCATTCAAGACACCACCATGAACACCCTGCTCAACACTATAGTTGGCCGGCTTCAGGAATCGAACGTTGGAGTGGTGGTGATTGACAGCTTTCGGGTGATATCCGACTTGGCGCCCAACCGGGCCCAAGTGTGGCGTTTCTTGGGTTCCCTGAGCGCCAACGTGGTGGACAGCAACTGCGTTTGCTTGCTGCTGGGTGAGTATTCCCTGCCCCGGGACTTGGACTTGCCGGAATTAGCGGTGGCCGACGTGGTTATTTACCTGGAGGTGGAACGCCAGACTGCACAAGACCTGCGGACCCTCCGCATATACAAAACCAGGGGAACCGCCTACACTCCGGGCAGGCAGGCGTACACCATTTCAAGCGATGGCATATCGTTTACAGGCAGCTATCAAGGCCAGCCCGGAGAAAACACTCCGGCTGCTATCTAGCCGCTGCGAGACGGCTCAGGATGAGCGGTCGCCTCTAGAAAATTACTCCTCTATTTCCCTTTCCACACCGGCGCCCGCTTTTCGGCGAAAGCCGTCACCCCCTCTTTGGCGTCCTCACTGTCCAAGACCTCGTTCCGTTTCGCTTGGGCGAAGGCCACTCGGTCTTCCAGCCCCATCTCGGACCCCTTGATTGACGCCTCTTTGATGGCGGCGATCGACAGGGGAGCGTTGGCGGTTATCTTGCGCGCTAGTTCTTCTGCTTTGGGCAAGACCTCTTCCGGCGGCACCACGTAGTTGACCAGCATCAGTTCCAGCGCTTTCTGGGCGTCCACGAAATCGCCGGTGAAGAGGAATTCGAAGGCTATATTGCGGGGCACCACCTGGGAGAGCAGAGCCGGGCCGCTGACCGACGAGATGCCCCTTTTCGCCTGGGGCCAACCGAACTGGGCCTCGGACGAGGCCACCCGTATATCGCTGCCCAGTGCGATACCGCAACCTTGTGCCAAGCAGATGCCGTTGATGGCGGCGATTATTGGCTTCCAGATGTTGGACTGAACAACGTAAAGGTCGCCGGTGCTGGGGCCTTCGTTGGCCCGTGCGTTGGCCATGGCCACCAAATCGTGCCCGGTGGAAAAAGCCCGGCCATTACCGGTCACCAAGGCGCAGCGAACCTCAGGGTTGTTCTTCACGTCCTGAAAAGCGTCCCATAGAAGCTGGCGCATCGGTGGGTCGATGGCGTTCAGCTTCTCCGGGCGGTTGAGGGTAATGTAAGCGATGCCCTCACGTATTTCGTACAGCACTTCCTTTTCGGGCACTTTTCACCTCCGATTACGTTTGCCTTGCACCTTTCAAGTAGCAAGCTGACAGCTAAATGATTCTCGACCCTGTCGGCTTATCGCCAATCACCCCTGTCTCTTCAAGTTCCATGATCTCTGGCTCAGTGAGGCCCAACAACTGTCCGTAAATCTGGCGGTTGTGCTGGCCTAAAGCCGGGGACGCCCACCTAATTTGGCCTGGCGTGACCGACATCTTCCAAGGAATCCCCGGATATTTGCGCACACCCACGTGGGGATGGTCCACCGCCACAAAAGTATCCCGGTCCTTGTAATGCGCGTCCTCCAGCAGGTCCGGCCCCCGCAGCACCGGGCTGGATGGCACCCCGACCTCTTGGAGCCGTTCGGCCAGTTTGAATGCGTCTTGGGATTCGGTCCAGCGGGAGATTATCTCGTCCAAATCATCTTGGTTCCCCAGCCTGCCCTCGTTGGTGTCGAACCGCGGGTCACTGGCTAAATTAGTGGCCAAATTAGTGGCCAATCCAGACCCGGCGACCAAACCAGCCAGCGCCCGCCACTGTTGGTCGTTGGTTACGGCGATGGTGATCCACCGGTCCTCTCCCAGGCAGGGATAGGCGTTGTGGGGAGCCACCCGGGGGGAATGATTGCCATTCCGCTCCGGCTCTTGTCCGCTGATTTGAAAGGCCAGAACCTCCGCCCCGATCAAAGACACAGCGGATTCTTGCTGGGAAACATCGATAAACATGCCCTTGCCGGTGCGGCGGCGGTGTCTGAGAGCGGCCAGGACCACGCCAGCAGCATGCGAGCCGGTGATGGGGTCGCCGTGATTGATTCCCGACTTCATTGGCCCGTCGCCAGCGTACCCGGTCATGTGGGCCATCCCGGAGAGTTGCTCCTGACCGATGCCGTAGGCCAGGTAGCTTTGCCACGGCCCGTCGTTGCCAAAGGCTGGCATCGAGACGTAAATTAGGTCCGGGCGGGATTTCTTCAAGGCATCATAGTCGTAACCCAGCCGAGCCAAACTCCCCTGGCGGAAGTTCTCTATCAAGACATCGCTGACTGACACCAACTTTTCGAATACAGCCTGGCCTTCCTGAGATGTAAGCTCCAAAGTCACGCCGTACTTGCTGAAGTGCAAGCAATTAAACCAACCGTTCCGGTTCCAAGGTTCTTCTCCGGGCTCGCCATCAGGATAAGCGGCTATGCCCCGAGCGGGCGCTATCGGGCCCCGGTGGGAGTCATAAACGCTCAGGGACTCCATTTTGATGACCTCGGCCCCCAAGTCGGCCAGCAGCTTGGTGCAGTAGGGGCCGGCCCAAATGCGGGACAGGTCGAGAATCCGGTAATTTTCCAGGGGTTGTTTTATATTCATGCCAGAGAAATTTTTAAGAACACCGTCATTGTCACGCTATTTCTTGTCCATCTCGACTGCGAAATTGTCATTCTGAAATGTAGGTGAAGAATCTCATGGGCGTGGGCCTCAAGTCGCTAGATCCTTCGCTACACTCAGGTATACATAACCTGGTAGGCAAGTTGGGATTTAAGCCTGGTCGCATTCGCCTAGATAACTCCGCCGTTTCGGAGGCCTTCGGCTTCATCCGCGGAGTAGCCTAGTTCACAGAGAATCTCTCCGGTGTGTTCCCCCAACAGCGGCACCCGCCGGTAGACCCAGGGTTCGAAATCAAGCTCACCTGTAGAGATCTTGCTTATGGGAGGTCCTGGGTATTTCAAGTTGCCCGCCACGGGGTGTTCCAAGTCCACGAAAAAGTTGCGGGACACCAATTGTTCCATATCAAGGATGTCCTCCATGGTAGCTACGTAAGCGAAGCCGAAACCGTGTTCTTGTCCTGCCTTAAAGATATCCACCTTGTCGTGTTCCAACAGCCAGGGCAGCATCAGGGCATCCACTTCGTCGGCGTTCATCATGCGCCCGTTGCGGGACCCGAAGCGAGGGTCGGCCAACTCTTCCCGCTCCATAACCGCCGCCATTTCCGGCCAACGGTGGTCCGGCCCAGCGATGATTCCCACGTATCCGTCCTGGCAGGGATAGATCCCCCAAGCCGCCCGTCCGTAGCCCCGGTTACCCACCCGGTTGAACTCCTGGCCGGAGTAGCTGTATTGCATCAGGGCGTTTTCCAAAATGTTGGTGGCGTACTCAGCTATGGAAACGTCGATGTGCTGACCTTCACCCGTTTCTTCGGCATACATCAGCGCCGCCATCGACGCCACGAAGGCGTTTTGCCCGGCGCCCAGTTGGGCCAAAGGAGCGCCTTCCATTAACGGCTCTTGGTCCGGCTCTCCAGTGATGTTCATCAAGCCACCGGCGGCGTAAAGGTTGATTTCGGCAGCTTTCCAATCCCGGTGGGGTCCGGTTTGACCATAGTTGGAAATTGATGTCAACACCAGTGCCGGGTTCAACTCCTTCAAGTGGGCGGACCCCAAATTCAGCGAGTCCATAGTGCCGGGGGCGAAACTTTCCACTAAAATTTGGGAACTCTGGGCCAATCTACCCAGGACGTTGTGGCCTTCATCGGATTTCAGATCCAGCGTAATACTCTTCTTGGAAGTGTTTAGGTAGAGGAACCACGCTCCTGATTCAAGGATCCGGCTCTCCGCAGATGAGCTCGACTTATTGCCAGCAATTGATTTAGCGAAAGGACCGAATTGGCGGATTGGGTCACCCGCGCCCGGACGCTCCACTTTAATTACCTCGGCTCCCATAGTTGCCATGAGTTTGGTGCAGTAGGGACCGGAGATATAGTTGGTCAGATCCAGGACGCGCACGCCTTGGAGCAACCCGGGAACCGTTGGATTCGGTGATTGGGTATCCCCAGACAGGCTGTTTGGCATGTGTTGTGTTTTGCTCGAGTGGGAGATTAAACTTTGACGCCAGGCGTAGACCGCCGAAGCAAAATCACCTAAGTTTCTGGGATTGTGTCACCGGTAGATACCAAAAGCAAGGCATCGGCAGAACCCGCCAGATTCGTTGCAATTCCGGACAAGCCTCTAGCTGAGTATTTATATGCTATTCTTCTAGCTGATCTGCAGGAGTAGTATTTCACGAATAAGCGCTGCTGCTTGGGACCAATACAACCCCTAAAGCAACTGGGAGAGATATGGAACGCCCTGTTTTTCAACCAGCGGGCACGCCAGTTACCGACATCGACACCCCGGCCTTGGTGGTGGACTTGGCGACCATGGAGTTGAACATTGAGGTAATGCACTCCTATTTCCGCCAGGCCAGCGCCAAATTGCGACCTCACGTCGCTGGCCATCAATGCCCCCAAATTGCGCATAGCCAATTGGAAGCCGGGGGCACTGTGGGAGGCGTCAGCGTGAACACAGTTGGGGAAGCGGAGGTGTTCAGCGAGTCGGGAATCAATAATATTGTTGTCGCGAGCCAAGTCGTGACACCGGCCAAGATTCGGCGCTTGTGCTCGGTTGCTCAGCGAAGCCGCATTGGCGTGGCGGTGGACAACTCCAAGAACGTGGATGATTTGGCCGAGGCCGCTCAGGCGGCGGGTGTGACCTTGGAAGCCTACCTAGAACTCGACGTTGGCCGAGAAAGCTCCGGCGTGGCGGCGGGTCAACCAGCACTGGACTTGGCGAGGCAAATTTCCAAATTGGGCGGGTTGCATCTGGGTGGCCTGATGGCCATACCGCCCGCTCCCATTTCTCCGGTTCCCGGTTCTCCAGGTCCCGGTTCTCCAGGTCCCGGTTCTAAAGAAGAGGGCGGAGAAAAAATTTATCCCAGCCACGTTGAGCTCCGGCGGGAGGCAGTCCGAATATTGCAACCCGTGTTGGATACTAAGAGTTCCATGGATAGCGACGGGCTTCCCGTTCCGAACGTAAGCGTTGGCGGGACGTGGCTCTACGACATCGCCGGGGAAATGCCGGGCATCACCGAAGTTCAGGCTGGCACGTACGCTCTTATGGACTACAATTCTTGCCAGCTCCGGGGCGAGTTCAGCCAGGCGGCCAAAGTTTTGGCCCAAGTAATCAGCCATCCGGTTGAGGGAACGGCTATTTTGGATGCGGGCCACAAAGCCACCGGTCCCGACTTGGGGATACCCATATTGGAAGGCATGTTAGGGGCCACAGCCACTCGGTTCAGCGCGGAGCACGGCACTTTGGAATTAAATGGAGAGGCGGCGGCGCAATACAACCCAGGGGACAAGGCTTGGCTGCTTCCTTATCACCTGGGCCTTTGCTTGAACCAATACGATTACATCCGTGCGGTCCGGGACGGCAAGCTGGAAGGCTTTTGGCTAATGTCGGGCCGAGGCCAGTTTGGCTGAGATAATTTAACTGGAGGCATTCGTGGACCAGATCGTTGACGTAGCTTCGCGCTTGGGCATTGCAGAAGAGCACTTAATCCCCTATGGCCACTACAAAGCAAAAATCTCGCCGGACGCCATGACTTCCGGTAACGCCCAGGTGGGCAGAGGGAAGCTAATCGTGGTCACTGGGATCACGCCCACACCCGCAGGTGAAGGCAAAACAACCACAGCGGTTGGCCTGACCCAAGGCTTGGGCAAACTGGGCCACAATGCGGTGGTGACGTTGCGGGAGCCTACACTGGGGCCCATATTCGGTATTAAAGGCGGCGGCACCGGCGGCGGAAAGGCGGTGGTGGTGCCTGAGGACGAAATTAATATCCACTTCACCGGTGACGCCCATGCCGTAGCGTCCGCCCACAACCTGTTGGCCGCCTTGGTTGATAATGCGGTTTACCGCAACGCTGTGCCGGGACTGGAGCCAGTTGGAATTAGTTGGGCCAGGGTAACCGACTCCTCGGACCGGGCGCTACGGCAGGTGGTGACCGGATTGGGCGGCGACGCCAACAGTCCCCTTCGGGAGACCCGGTTCGACATTGTATCCGCCTCGGAAATCATGGCGATTCTCGCTTTGTCTGCCGACTTCGAAGACCTGCGCAACCGGATCTCACGAATTATCGTGGGGACCACCAAAGACGGGACGCCCGTGCCAGTGGACGACCTAGGAGTAACCGGGTCTTTAATGACGTTGCTACGGCAAGCTATCATGCCCAACTTGGTGCAGACCAGGGAAGGACAGCCTTCGATAATCCATGCCGGGCCGTTCGGTAACATTGCCCACGGATGCAACTCAATAATCGCCGACCGCACTGCTCTGGCCTACGCCGACTATGTCGTCACCGAAGCCGGGTTTGCCTCGGACTTGGGATTCGAGAAGTTCATGCACATCAAAGCCCGGCAGAGCGGCCTTATTCCCAACGCAGCCGTCTTAGTGGCGTCGGTGCGAGCGTTAAAGTGGCACGGCGGAGCTCCCCGCAGAAGCTTAGAATCGCCAGACCCGGCAATGGTGCGTGCTGGCGCTGAGAATTTGGTCCACCACATAAATGCCGTGGCAAGCTTTGGCATGCCCGTGGTCGTCGCAATTAATCAGTTCGGCACCGACTCCCAGGAAGAACTTGAGGAAGTGCGGCGAATAGCCTCGGAAGCAGGCGCACAAGCCGCCGTCGAGTGCTCCGGGTTTGCTCAAGGGGGTGACGGTGCTACTGCTTTGGCCGAGGCCGTTGCCGCTGCGGTTGTGGAAAAGGTGGACGTTAATTACGCCTATTCATTGGACGACTCTGTGGAAGACAAAGTGCTTTCCTTGGCCAAACGCATCTACGGCGCCGACGACGTTAGTTGGTCGCCGGACGCCCGGCGACGGTTGCGCTACTTCGAGGCTCAAGGATGGGGCAACCTTCCAATTTGTATGGCTAAGACCCACCTTTCAACCTCCCACGATCCTTCCCTAAGGGGTAGCCCCAAAGGCTATACTTTCCCCATTGGCGACATCCGGGCCTCGGTGGGGGCGGGCTTCTTGTACCCCTTGGCGGGCACCGTGGCCACACTGCCCGGCTTGCCTTCAAAGCCCAGGGCGCTGAACATGGACGTATCACCGTCAGGCGACGTCATCGACCGGAGCTAGCAGGCTAATTTGCCAGAGAAAGGCATACGAGGTTTAGTCGAGGTCCGAATATGCGCATAGTTATGGTCCACGCCGTGGCCGAGTCCATACCTCCGGTCAAGCTGGCATTTGACGAAATTTTCCCGGAGGCCGAGGTGGTTAACTTATTGGACGAGGGTCTACTTCTGGACTTCGGCGAAGAGCTAACGCCCAAATTGCGGCGCCGCATGAGCCAGGTCATTTGCTACTCCGCCGAGCACGGCGCCGATGCCGTGGGTCTGGCTTGCTCTGTGTACGCTCCGGTGGTGGACAGCGCCAAAGACTTAGTCGACATCCCGGTGGTGTCCTCTTATGGCCCGGTAATGGCGGAAGCGGCGGCGGCGGGACCGAGGGTGGGCATCATCGGCACGGTCAATGCCACCCTACGCGATTCCGAGTTCTACCTGAACAAGGCGGCCGTGGAGCAAAGTGTGGCTGTGGAAGTCGTTCCATGCCTTGCCCCTGACCTGATCCAAGTCCTCCGCCAAGAAGGCCAGGAAGGTTTTGAGCGCAGACTGGGCGAGGAAGTAACCAAGTTGGCCCCTCAGGTGGACGTTGTGCTCCTGGGCCAATTCTCCATGGCGTCAGCACTAGAATACCTTAAGGGGTTTTCCTCAGTCCCGATCTTGTCCGCTCCCCACAGTAGCGCAAAGCGCTTAAAGGAAATGCTGTCCCAGTCAAGTTAGGTCAGCCAAGTTCATCCCCTACATTATCCCAAACGGAGGCACTAAATGGCCATTACCCCCCAATTAGAAGCCGTGAAACAAATGTTCATCTCCATGGGCGAACGGTCTAAGGAATTGGGGACTATAGACGGCTTTCGCCTGGCTCTGGAAGAAACGATATCCCAGTTTCCCTTGGCCGGAGACGTCGTCTATGAAGGTATTAACGCTGGGGGCGTGGCAGCCGAATGGATTTTTGTTGAAGGGAAATCCGGTCAGGAGAAACACGGAGGAATAGCCAACGGCAATGTGGTGCTTTACCTTCATGGCGGCGGATACGTAATCGGGTCGATGCGGGCCTACCGAGGCTTCCTATCCAGAGTGTCCCGAGCGACCGGAGCGAAGGTCCTCGGACTTAATTACCGGCTGGCTCCTGAGTTTCCTTTCCCGGCCGCTGTGGACGACTCAGTTGCGGCATACCGGTGGCTTCTCTCCCAGGGCATAAACCCCAGCAATATCGTAATCGGCGGAGATTCCGCTGGAGGCGGCCTGACCGTCGCCACCCTGGTTGCTCTGCGGTACTTGGGCGAGCCCATGCCAGCCGCCGGCGTTTGCATTTCGCCTTGGGTGGACCTGGAAGGCACCGGCGAGTCCATGACGAGCAAAGCGGAGATTGACCCCATCGTACAAAAGGAGGCGCTGGAATTCATGGCCCAGCTGTACATGGGCGAGCGGGACAGGCGGGCGCCCTTGGCCGCGCCGCTGCATGCCGACCTTCGGGGACTGCCGCCGCTGCTAATTCAGGTAGGCACCGCCGAGACGCTATTGGATGACTCAACCCGTCTGGCAGACAAGGCAAAGTCCTCCGGCGTGAAGGTGGAGTTGGACATTTGGGAAGACATGATTCACGTTTGGCCGATCTTCGCCCCCGTGTTACCCGAAGGACAGCAGGCCATCGAGCGCATCGGCGAGTTTGTCCGCAAACAAACGAAGAGCCATTAGAACATTTACCGCAGAGGCGCAGAGAGCGCGGAGTTTCAGGGGACCAATTTACTTTTCTCTGCGGCCTCTGCTTCTCTGCGGTAATATTGAATCGCCAAGGTGAGAGAGGCGATTAGAGCAAATCTAGCGGACTTGTCCTGTCAAGAAATATTTTAGAGAGGTGGAAAATGATTTACGACTATCGCGTTTACACATTGGAACCCGGCGCTACCCAAGACTACATGGCTGGAGTCAGGGAACTGGGTTTGCCCATCCGCCAACGCCACGGCGTGACCCTGTCCGGCTGGTACCACAGCGACATCGGGGACCTGAACCAAGTGGTGCATATATGGGGCTTCAACGACTTGAAGCACATGGCCGAAGCCAAAGCTGCCGTCTACGCCGACCCCGACTGGGCCGGGAAGTACTTGCCTCGCAACCGGGGTTTGATCCAAGCCCAGAAGACTTACTTAATGAACGCACCGTCCTTTGCGCCGACCTACCCGGTCCATGGCGAGGCGGAGCCCGGTTCCGAGGATGCCAAGAGGCGGAATGAAATGGTGTACGACTACCGCATGTACTCGTTTAAGGCCGGCGCGGTGCCCAAATATATGACTGCTGTTGAGGAAATTGGCGTGCCCATCCGCAAGCGGCACGGCGTTAAATTGGCGGGCTGGTTCTACAGCGACGTTGGCTTTCTGAACCGCGTGGTGCACATCTGGGCTTTCGACAACCCGAAGCACTTGATAGAGGCCAAAGCTGCCGTAGCCGCCGACCCGGACTGGACCGGGAAGTATATTCCCGCAGTAAGCGGGCTGCTGGCAGCCCAGAATGTCTCTTTGATGAAGTCAACCGACTTCGCCCCGGTGCCGGATTAGGGGTTAGTTGAGTTAAGTGATGGGGCCCTTCGATGGGTCCGACATCGTCGAGACTCTCGATGGAATCGGAACTCAGGATGAGCGGGGGCTGACCGCTGATAGCTAATTATGGCATCCACGGGCTTGAATATCCCAAACAGATTCCACTTTTCCGTTGCGGACGCCGATGAAGCGGTCCCAGCGGCTGACCATGGCGTCTTGTTGTGGCGGAAGCAGGGCTAGTTGGTCGCCGATTTGGAGATTCACACCGGTGTCCACTCGGAAGACGGTCCTGTCCGGGTCCATGGATTCCACCGTGACTCCTGGTCGGTCGTCCACCTCGGCCGTCGCCCGCAACATGCCCACGGCCTTGATTCCAGCGTCGCCCACAGCTACCCCCGGACGGGGCGTGCTGACGATGGTGGTCAGGACCTTGCCCGCATGGTGGAATTCGGTCATGTAATCATATGAGGTTTCCATGATCAGGTAGCTGCCGCCTTGGACCTCAGTTACACCGGGAATCTCTCCAGCCACGTCGTAGCTCCAAGTCTCTCCCGTGGAGACAATCTCCACGGGTATCCCGTCGGCTTCTATGGCGTCTTTCAGGTCGATCACGCCTTGGATGACCCGGCGCCCTTCCGTCACCCGGTCTTCCCTGTCGGGCATAACCGGGATTACCTGATGGCTCATGATGCCCCTAAAGGCTAGGCCGGGCAGTCCCCGGATAGTCTGGGCTAAGGCCAAGCCTTGTTGAATATCCTGCACTCCGCAGCGACCCATGCCGGTTTCCAGTTCGATTACTACACCCAACTCAACGCCTTGGGCTGCCGCCGCTCGGGAGAGGTTTTGGGCGTTTTGCGGGTCGTCGCAGGCCACCATCATTTCCGCTTGCCCGGCCAGGGCGCACAACCGATCGATCTTTAGGGGCGCTATAACTTCGCTGGTGATGAAAACGCTGGGGATTCCTCCGTGGACCATGACCTCAGCCTCGGCGACCTTAGCTGAGCACACTCCGCCGACAGTCCCTCCGCGACGAATTTGCCGATGCGCGATGGCTGGCGTCTTGTGATTCTTGCTGTGACCTCGTAGCTTACTGGACTGGCCGGCGTAGAAGTCGGCGATTACGTCCATGTTGTTATCCAAGGCGTCCATGTCTAGGATTAAACACGGGGTGTCCAACTCTTCTATTGGCGTTCCCACCGTGGGCCGGTAGTTGTAGTCCATCTTTCTCTCCCTCGAAGCAAATGTCAGCTTGAATTACACACTTATCGTTATGCAATGTTCGCACTGACCTAATGTGTTGGCGCGCCTCTATGGCAGCAATTCATGATCGCGGGGTTAAGAAGAACCCGCTTCCCGCTCCAGCCGCTCAATGTCTTCCTCACTGAGGTTGAAGTACTTGGCCTCCGGGTGATGGAAAACCAAGGCGGAAACCGACGATTCAGGATCCATCATGAATCCTTCGGTCAATTCCACCCCTATATTGCTGGTGACGTCCAGTAACCGGAAGAGCGGTTCCTGGTCTTCAAGTCTAGGACATGCCGGGTATCCGAATGAGTATCTCCGGCCCCGGTATTGGGTGCGGAATAGGTCCTGGTAGGTCGTCCCTGGCTGGTCGCCGAAGCCCCACATCTGGCGAATTTGCTGGTGCAGCAACTCGGCGAATCCCTCAGCGCTTTCCAGGGCCAATGCTTGGAGAATGTGGGAGTCCAGAAGTTTTCCGTCATTCTTCAACTTCTGGGATAGTTCCAAGACGCCAGAACCAACGCTGACCACGAACATGGCAAGGTAGTCCAACTCGGCCAGGACGCTGGATACTGATGACAGCGGCAAAGCGTAGTCGGACAAGCACAGGCCGTCCCGCTGTGACTGTCGGCCAAAGTAAAAGCTTTCCAAGACGCTCTGGCCGTCTGGGCCATATATCAGCAGCTTCTGCCCGTCCGACGCACAAGGGAAAAACTTGAAGACGGCGTTGGCCTTGATGCGGTTGTCGGGCAGGGCCAGTTCTTCCACCCGGCGTACAGAATCCCGCAATTCTTGGGCGGCTGCGTCGCCAGCATCCAAAGCCTCGGAGAACCGGCCCTTGAAACCCAGGTGCCGGCCGTAGAGCATCTGGGGGTTGATGTAAGGGAATATCTGCTCCAAGTCAAAGTCTTCGAGCACATGGAGCAACAGGTCGGGCGGCCTGGGAATTGACGCCTCACGGCTGACTTGGTGTGCGGCTGGAGCTGTCGGCGTCTCGCTATTTTGTTGCGACTGAACGGCTGCAGCTTCTTCCGCAGCCTTAATGAGTTCTTCGGTTTCGACCTCCAGCCTGGCGGAGAGATTCTGACGCTCGTCGGCATCCTGCAAAGTGTTGGCCAAGGCTAAGCCGGACATAGCATCGGCGGCGTAGGCCACCAGGCTTCCATATTCTGGAGCAATGCGGAGCCGGGTAAACCTGTTTGAGAGAGCGGCCCCTCCAACCAACATAGGAGCGTCTACGCCTGCTTGGCGGAAATCGTGGGCTGTTTCCACCATCATTTGGGCTGACTTCACCAGAAGACCAGACAGTCCAATAATGTCGGGCCGGTGCTCTTGGCAAGCGGTTATCAGTTCTTGCGGGGGCACTTTTATGCCTAAATTTATGACTTTGTAGCCGTTATTGGACAGGATGATGTCCACCAGGTTTTTGCCAATGTCATGAACATCGCCCTTCACAGTGGCTAGGACTATCTTTCCTCGGGTGGCGCTGTCAACCCGGTCCATATGAGGCTCAAGCTGGGCCACCGCGAATTTCATAGACTCGGCGGATTGCAGCACTTCGGCGACGATGAGCTCATTCGCGTTAAACTGGCGGCCTACTTCGGTCATGCCGGCCATTAGCGGGCCATTGATTATTTCCAGAGGTTCCCTGTCGGCTAGCGCTTCCTCCAAGTCCTCGGCCAAGCCTTCTTTCGTGCCCTCTATGATAGCCAAGGCCAATCTCTCGTCCAAAGGAAGACTGAGGCGCTCTTCATTCGTCGCCTTAGGCGCCATGTCGCGGAAGTGAGCGGCGAAAGCAGCGACCGGGTCGTCGGTCCTGTCCCAAATCAGGTCCTCGGCCACATTCCTTTCATCTTCTGGAATGGTGGCGTACCGTTGCATCAATTCAGAATTTACTATGGCCATGTCCAAGCCCGCTTGCACGCAGTGGTACAGAAAAACCGAGTTAAGCACCTCCCGTCCGGCTGTGGGAAGACCAAAAGACACGTTGGAAATGCCAAGAACGGTTTTTGCCAATGGCAGGGCCTCTTTAATCAGCCGCACACCTTCGATGGTTTCAGCGGCCGAGCCCACGTAATTCTGGTCGCCGGTGCCAGCCGGGAAGACAAGGGGGTCGAAGATGATGTCCTCTGGCCGCACCCCGTACTTCTCCGTCAAAATCTGGTAAGAGCGTTGGGCAACTTCCAGCTTTCGTTGTCGGGTGACAGCCTGGGCCTGTTCCTTGTCATCGTCAATACAGCCGACCACGAGGGCGGCTCCAAACCGCCTGGCCAAGGGCACGATGGCCTGGAAGCGGGCCTCGCCGTCTTCCAGGTTAATCGAGTTAATAATCGCCTTGCCCTGAAGCCGTTTCAACGCCTCTTCGATGACACGGTCATCGGTTGAATCCACCATTATTGGCGCTTTCACTTTCTTGGTCAGCAGCTCAAGGAAAGCAGTGATGTCCGCCGTTTCATTCCGGTCAGGGTCCTGCAAGCAAACATCCAAGATATGAGCGCCGTTGCGGACTTGCTTGCGGCCAATCTCAGTTGCTTCCTCTAGAGCGCCATCAGCGATCAGACGGCGAAAGCGGCGGCTTCCCAAGACGTTGGTGCGCTCGCCCACGATAGCGGGCCGGGTATCCTCATCGATGATCAGAGCTTCAATGCCCGATACACGGGTTTCGCTAAGGCTGACTAATTCACGGGGAGATTTGTCGGCTGCCAGATCGGCCAACAACCGCACATGCTCCGGCCCCGTGCCGCAGCAACCGCCGATTACGTTCAGCCAACCGGAATCAACGAAGTTGCCTAAAGTCCCGGCGATTTTTTCGGGCGTCTCGTTATACTTGCCGTTTTCGTCGGGAAGACCGGCATTGGGCACGCATGACACAGGGAAACGAGCAAGGGAGGCCAATGTGCGGATATGATCAGTCATGAACTCAGGGCCGGTGGCGCAGTTGAGGCCGACCCAAAGGAGGTCCCGGTGTTGGAGCGACGTGTAAAATGCCTCGGCATCCTGCCCGCCCAGCAACGTTCCCATGGCCTCGACCGTGCCTTGTACCGCCACTGGAATTTCCCGGCCAAGCTCGGCGAAAGCCCGGTCGATTCCAATTAGTCCCGCTTTGATGTTCAGCATGTCCTGGCCCGTTTCCAACAGCAGCACGTCGGCTCCACCTTCGATTAGTCCGGCAGCTTGTTCTTGGTAGGACTGGGTTAGCTCGTCAAAAGTAATGCCGCCGGTGACCGAGATGCTTTTGGTAGTGGGGCCCATGGAGCCAGCGACGAATCGGGGTTTTTCCGGCGTGCTGGCGGAGTCGGCCTCTTGCCGGGCGATTTGGGCGGCCAGACGGTTTAACCGTCTAGCTTCATGGGCCAGTTGGTATTCGGCCAGCACAATGGAAGCGCCTCCGAAAGTATCGGTCTCGGTAATATCGGCGCCCGCCTCCAAGTATCCTCGGTGAATTGCTGCGACCAACTCGGGTCTGCTGACCACCAAGTATTCGTTGCAGCCTTCGTACTCTTCGCCGCCGAAGTCTTCCGGTCCAAGATCTAAGTCTTGGATAGCGGTGCCCATTGCGCCGTCGATCACCAAGATTCGTTCTTGTAGTAATGCTTTTATTGTCTGTGTTCGGTCGAGTGTGCTCATTTATTCCAAACGTATATTACGGATTTCATCGCAGGGGCACGTTCACCATTGTAGCATCGGCCCTTCGTGAAGGAAACGCCGAAGGGCGGCAACCGTGGTTCGACAAGCCTGTCCTGAGCCAAGCCGAAGGGCTCACCATGAGCGGAATATCGTCTTCCGGTCGCCCGGACCCTTCAAAGGCCGGAAGACCTAATTCGTATCGGCGTCTCTGGAAATCCGAGGGATATGCTTCCGCATTTCCAACATACGGTCCAGCGACTCAATCTTCTTAGTCAGGCTCATTTTTGCCCGCCTTTGGTGCCACTTCTCCTTCTCACGGAAAGCCAGTTCCGTGTAGCTCTTGGAGTCGGCGGGCAAGCGTGCCTTTTTCATCGTCATACCGCTCTATCAGACCTCGCAGCTTAGGTATGTCTGCGTTGGGCATCAAATTCATTATTCGGAGTTTGTCTTTTTCTCGAAACGGCTCCAAATATAATAGTATCAAATGTTCTGCTGAGGCGAACTTGGACCGCAGCCTGCCGAACTTAACTGGTAACGCTTGATCTAATGTATTCTGGAACAGAGGCTTGGTGTTGGACGGAAACATTTGTACCGGAACGCCACCAATAATATGGTGCATACCCTCTTGGCCTTCCGCCACTTCGCCCATACGACGGAAAACGCGGAGGTATTCCTCATCCGAATTGATTGAGACAATAACATCTAGGTCTTCTGTGAAAATTGCCTCCATGTAAGCTGAGGCCGCTATGGCGCCGATGACCGCATAGTCTTTTATGATCTTGCGGCGCTTTAACCCGTTCAATATGCGGAAAGCATCGGTGAAGGACATATTGGGTTCCCAATGTTCCAGCTAACCGACGCCAGCCGCGAATTCACCAAAGGCGAGTCGACCAGTCTAGGTCAGCGTTGAAGAATTACGTGTCTATTAAGCCAGCCACCCGGCGACTTCCTCCCGGTTTCTTTCCAGCCAGTGGATGTTCAGGCGGATGCGTTCCAAGGCTTGGCGGATGGTACGCTCGGCGGCAGGAGCCGGGTTTTCCTTGAAGAAGGACTCCACGTCCGCCAGCTTTTCCTGAGTCCTGAAATTGCCGCAGACGGAGACCAAACGCATCAATCCGAACCCTCCGGAACCGTAGCGTCGGTCGAACTCGGGCCAATTGGATTTGATAAAGTCCCAGGCCAATTCTTGTCCCTTGAGATTGGAACCTACTCCACTCACCACAAAAATGGTGTCTTGGGACCGTACCTCTGCGGACAGAGACCGTTCCAGCGTCTCCCTCAGCAATTCCAAGTCCGAGAACCTGGTGAGCGACATTAGCAGGCGAATTTTTTCTTCTTGTAGCGTGGTCTGCTCTTCAAGCTTCCATAGCTGATCGTAAGTCGCCCGGTCACCGGACTGACCGGCCAAGCCGAACACTAAGCCCCGTAGGTCGGGATGTATCTCCGAAGGGTCCTTGAGATATTTCCCGAACCGGGCTTTGGCCTCATTTAGCACCCCGGCGTCTTCATAGCTACCAGCCTGGCTTAGAACAGTGCTGCGCAGCAAGGCGTCTAGGTGCCCTTCTCCCGGTTTTGCGTCCCAGCCAGCCCGTTGCACGGCCGGTTGAAAGATCCCCCGGGCGAAGGCTTGGAACCGGGCGTGGGAAGGTTCACCCGCCAGCATTACCTCAATGTCTCTCATGTTGCTGGAGAGGTCTCCCCAGACTGAGGCGTCGGTCTCGTTTCCGTAAGCCTTGGCCAAGGACAAGAATTGAGTTACCGGCAACAATCCGGCCCTAGAAAGGGAGTAGGCGTCATTTTGTATTCCCAAACGGTCGGAGGCGGGCAGTTCCAGAGACTCCACGGCTGGCACCAATCGCTGCCAGTCTGCGGCCTGGTAGTTGACCCGGAAGAAGCCAGCCTGGTCAGGATTGACTTTGAACCAGTCCTGAGCTTGGCCTGATCTTGGCGCCAATGGCGTACGCACGCTTCGCTCGTCCATCAATAGCGATGTGCCCTCTTCAGAACCGCTACGGCTGATCCTGATGGGCACCCGCCACAGCCCCCCTGTATCCCCTGTAGCTAAGGCGGGACTAAGGGGTGTGTCTTCGCCCAACAGGGCGTCATAGACAAACCGCTGCTGGGATAGCTCTAACTCGGGTTGGTCGGCGGTTCCCACTGTATCGACCTGCAGCACCGGATAACCCATCTGCTTGGTCCAAGAGTTCATAATCGAGGTAACCGGCTGGCCCGACGAGGTCTCCAACGCTGCCCACAAATCTTCGGTTTTAGCATTACTGTATTGATTCTTGGAAATATAGACCTGTAGGCCCCTTTGGAAGGTGGCAGGGCCAAGAAACTGCTCCAGCATGCGAATCACCGATGCGCCTTTGGAATAGCTGATGGCGTCGAAAAGCTGGCCTATCTCAGCGGGGTCGTTTACTTCCTGCTCTATTGGATGGGAGTTTTTGAGCCCGTCCAAGCTGAGGGCCCGGTTAGTGTCCATATTGACGAACTGGGTCCACATTTCCCATTCCGGGAAAGCCCAGTCCACTGCCTTGTTCCCCATCCAGGAGGCAAAGCTTTCGTTTAGCCACAGGTCGTCCCACCACTCCATGGTTACCAGATCTCCGAACCACATATGGGCCATTTCGTGGGCCACCACTTCGGCGACTCGCTGCCGGGTCCCTGCGGACGAATTGTCAGGGTCCACCAGCAATGCCGTTTCCCGGTAGGTTATGGCTCCCCAGTTTTCCATGGCGCCTGCCGCGAAGTCGGGGATGGCGATGTGGTCCAGCTTTTCCAGTGGATAGGGGATCCCGAAATAATCGTTAAAGAATCCCAGCATCCGCACGGAGGTCTCCAAAGCGAACCTTCCCTGCTCCTCTTTGCCCCGGGTAGTCCACACCGCAATCTGGGTGCTGCCGCCGTCGCCGGTGTACTTGGACTCAATCGATGTAAAGTCTCCCACCATGAAGGCCAAGAGATAGGTTGACATAATCGGCGTCTCGGCAAACCGCAGGCTCTTTAATCCCGCTCCCGCTGCTGATTCCTCGACCACCGGATTGTTGGACACAGCCACCAAATCCGAAGGTATGACTAAAGTCAGATCGAAGCTGGCCTTGTGGGATGGTTCATCCCAGCAAGGGAAAGCCCGCCGAGCGTCGGTTGCTTCGAACTGGGTGGTCGCCAAAGTTCGCTCTTTCCCGTCTTCGCCGGTGTAATGGCTCCGGTAAAACCCGCGGAGCTTGTCGTTAAGGACGCCGGTAAAGCCCAGGGTCAGGGTACCTTGGCCCGGATTAACCGCTATTCCGAAATCCAGGGTGACGGTCTCTTTAGCGGAGTCGTAGTTTATATTCGTTGCGTTGCTGGTGACCCCATCCATGATCAAAGCCGCCGACTGCACCTTCAGCTCGATGGCGTTCAAAACGATCTCGGAGGCGCCTTCGACCACCTCAATGGAGACGCTCTCTTCGCCCTTGAATGTGAACTGCTCCAAGTCGGGCTGGATTTTCAGGGTGTACTTGGTGGGCCGGACGGATTGAGGCAAGACGTATGCGTCGGGACCTGGCATGGTTGGGGACCTCCTAAAAACTTAACAATGCAAATGCGAAATGCAAATACAAAAGGTGAGTATGATGCCTAAATTCGGTGGATGGTCTTAGGTATCTGAGGAAAGAAAAAGTGAACCTGTCCAACCGCTAGTGTACCATCGCTTGGGTGCCTTGGTCTGCCCGTCCTAGGTGATCCGCCCAGCGTTGCCCTCCATTCTGCGTGAACCTATCCCGAAGAATGACTGCGGGATAGGACCAAGGTGATATAATTGCCTTCGCTTTTCGGAGGTAGCGCCAAGTTCCAAGTGCTGCCTCCGCCTATGTCCGATTTTTTGCCCCGATATTACCCAAGAAGATTCAGGAGAAATAAGCTAACATGCCGCCACAAACCTTATTCGAGAAAATTTGGGATGCTCACCTGGTACATGACGAGCCGGAGCAGCCCTCAATCATTTACATCGACCTTCACTTGGTGCATGAGGTAACCTCCGCCCAGGCCTTTGACGGTCTGAGAATGGCTGACCGGCCGGTGCGGCGCACCGACCTGACCATCGCTACTGCCGACCACAACACTCCCACTTGGGAATTGACCCGTCCGGTGGTGGACGAAATTTCCATCAAACAACTGGAAGCGCTCACCAAGAACTGTGAAGAGTTCGGGGTCACCCTTTACGACCGTTTCAGTCCTTATCAAGGCATCGTCCACATCATAGGACCCGACCTGGGCTATACCCAACCGGGCAAGACGGTGGTCTGTGGCGACAGTCACACAGCAACCCACGGCGCTCTGGGAGCTTTTGCCATTGGTATCGGCACTTCGGAAGTGGAGCATGTGCTGGCCACTCAAACCCTGCGCCAATTCAAGCCCAATACCATGGAAGTGAGAATCAATGGCGAGCTACCCGCAGGTGTGTCCCCCAAGGACGTGATTTTGGGAATCATTGGCCGCATCGGCGTGAACGGCGGCGTGGGCCACGTCATTGAATACACCGGCGAGGCCATTCGCTCCATGTCCATGGACGGCAGGATGACCGTCTGCAACATGAGCATTGAAGGCGGGGCAAGAGCTGGAATGGTCGCTCCGGACCAGACCACATTCGATTACCTGCGAGGACGCCGTTTCGCTCCACAGGGCAAGGACTTCGACGAGGCCGTGGAAGGCTGGAAAACCCTGCCCACAGACCAAGGCGCCAAATTCGACCGCCTAGTCGAAATCGAATCGTCCAGCTTGGAGCCTTTCGTGACTTGGGGCATTAACCCGGGAATGGTAATCCCAGTTACCAGCAGGGTGCCCGACCCGGCGTCTTACTCCGACCCCAACGAGCGGGAGGTCGCGGAGCGGGCGCTTCAGTACATGGGCTTGGAGCCGGATACTCCCATGGAAGAGGTGAAAATCGACCGGGTATTTATCGGCGCCTGCACCAACGCTCGCTTGGAAGACCTACGGGCCGCCGCCGAGGTGGTAAAGGGTAAGAAAGCCCACCCGGACGTTTACAGCATGGTGGTTCCCGGATCGGCGCTGATAAAGCAGCAAGCCGAAGAGGAAGGCCTGGACCGAATCTTTACAGACGCCGGTTTCGACTGGCGGGTAGCTGGCTGCTCCATGTGTTTAGGCATGAACCCGGATATTCTGGAAGTAGGACAACGCTGCGCCTCCACCTCCAACCGCAATTTTGAGAACCGTCAAGGCAAGGGAGGCCGCACCCACCTGGTGAGCCCGGCCATGGCTGCCGCTGCGGGAATTGCCGGCCACTTCGTGGACATCAGGGAGTGGTCTTAGAATGCCCACAAGTGGTAACTCCCTTCGTCCTGAGCTTGTCGAAGGATACTGGTGAATCAGGCCGATCATGAGTTTCTACGTGTAAATACTTTGTTGCTCGGACGGGTCTTACTATGTTGGACATACAGCTGTTAAAAGGCTGGTCTCGACTAAAGAAAGAAGCTCTGATTCAAGGAGATTGGGAAACCATAAATTGGTTGTCTAAGTCGGGTGGTTCGACAAGCTCACCACGAACGGGGTGAGTATCAAAGATTTTAAAATTTAACGGAGAGCCGAAATGGACCCTTTTGTAAAGCTTACTGGAGTAGCCGCTCCTCTAGACCGGGTCAACGTGGACACGGACCAAATTATCCCGGCTGTACACCTGAAAAGCATCGAGCGCACCGGGTTTGGCAAGCATTTGTTTGAGCCGTGGCGCTTTAACGCCAACGGTAGTCCCGTCCCCGATTTTGTCTTAAACAAACCGGCTTACAGCAATGCGTCCGTGTTGGTGGCTGGCCGGAATTTCGGCTGTGGCTCGTCCCGGGAGCACGCTCCTTGGGCCTTAAGCGACTATGGAATCAAGTGCGTTATCGCCCCCAGCTTTGCTGACATCTTCTTCAGTAACTGCTTCCAAAACGGTCTGCTGCCCTTGGCGCTCCCCGAAGAGCAAGTCCGGGAGATTTTGGACCACGCCACAGCAAATCCTGGTGTCGAACTAACGGTGGACTTGGAGGGGCAGCGTGTTTGGTCTGAGGATGAGAAAATCTCGATTACTTTTGAGGTTGACTCCGCCCGCCGTCACGCGCTTCTAAACGGCCTCGACAACATAGGGTTAACTTTGGAGCACGAAGACAAGATTTCGGCTTTCGAGAGTTCCAGAGGGCTGTAAGTTACTGGCGTGACAGCCAATCAGAGCTAGCCTGTTTTTGATGTCTTTTGCATATCGGCGAGCCACTTTTTAAATGAGTGCTGGCTCTCGCCCGAGGGCTTCCCAGCCAATAGATTTTCAATGCTGATGTCTTCGTCCAAGTCTGGCCAGTGCAGACCTTCGCCAGCGCCGATCAGTCTCCAATTGATTCGCTGTTCGTGGGTTCCATGCACCAGCCTGGGGTACCAAGCGAGCGGGACTGATACGCTGCGTCCATCGACCAAGTCAACTTTCAAAGAGTCTTGATCGATTTCAACACCATGGGCTCGGATTTCGATTATTTCACCGATTGAAATAAACATCCCACCTATTCAGTAATCGTTCCAGGTTTTCTTCCACAATATCAATTATACGATTTATACGATTTATTTCGTTTCTCCTAAAGCCATTGCTGCGTTGAAGCCGAACCGGGTCCAGCCAAATCTTCGCAGTATTGCTGTCCCGTTCTACATGAACATGAGGCGGTTCAAGTCGATCCCCTGCATAGAAAAAGAATCGGAACGGCCCTGTTCGCAATACGGTTGGCATTTACGTCTCCGGAATCAGCCGTTGGGAGGCCTCGACGCTGCGCTGGCGACTATCGGGCCTTTACGGGCGGAGGGAAGGCCTCCGAGACCTGTTGCTGGAAGTCGGTCTCGTAGCGCTGCATCCTGCCTTGGCGCACTTGCTCATCCAATGACGGCCTCTGCACCGGACGGGGATCAACCGGGGCGTATCCAATGATTCCTTGCCGTTCCAAATCCGCCATTTCCGCATCGCTGCGGCACAGTAGCTCGCCTAGAACCAGCTTGTTGTGCTCGCCCATTAATGGCGCCGCTTGGCCGGGCACTGCTGGAGAGCCCGGCAGTTTCCACGGTCGGCTGGCGTAGGGCAGGGGAGGTATGTCGGTGATGCTGTTATGGGAAACGACCTCGTAGAATCCTCGCTCTTTCAGGTGAGGATCGAAAAGTAAATCTTTGCTATCCAAGACCGCCCCGGCTGAGACGCCGTCGCCTTGAAGCTGTTTCATCAATTCGTGGGCCTGCCATTTTCCGGTTTCCCCGGCCAGCAATCCGTCCAACTCCAAACGATTGGTCCACCGGGCCAATTGATGGGAAAACCGCTGGTCATTAGCCCACTCCTCCCGGCCTAAAATCCGGCAGAGCGCACGCCATTGGTCGTCGTCTTTGGCAGCAATGGCTATCCATAGGTCGTCGCCCTGGCAGGGGTAGCAACCGTGGGGAGAAATAGTTGGATGCTGGTTGCCCATCCGGGGCTGAATTCGGCCATTGACGGTGAAATCCATCAGGGCCTCAGGGATAGTGGCGCTGGCGGTCTGGGTCTGGGAAATGTCCACGAACTGACCCTGCCCCGTGCGCAGCCGGTGCATCAAAGCCGCCATCACCGCATAAACGGTGTGCTCCCCGGCGGTGTAGTCTGTGTAGGGAATCTCGGGCATTGCCGGTGGGCCGTCGGCATATCCGGTCATATAGGCCATACCTGACGCGCCTTCGGTGGACGGGCCGGTTGCCCCGAAGCCGGACCAAGGACCGGTATAGCCGAAGCCGGTGGACGATACCATGATGATGTCGGGCCGGATTTTTCTCAGGTCAGCATACTCCAGCTTGAAATTCTTGATGACCCTGGGCGTAAAGTTCTCGGCAAAGACGTCGCTTATGGACACCAACTGCCTGAGTATTGAGAGACCCTCCGCATTGTTCAGGTCCAGGGTTATGCCCAGCTTATTTCTGTTTTGCTCGTAGAAGTTTGCGCCGCGGTTCCAAAATTCTCCCGAAACGTCGTTTAAGTAAACCGAATCGCCACGGTAGCTTTCCAACCGCTCGCAGGACTCCATCCGGATCACCTGAGCCCCCATGTCCGCCAGCATTTTCATGGCCCAAGGGATGGCTATTAGCTGGCCCATCTCGATAATCCGCACGCCCCTTAGCGGCGCCTCTAGCGGCTGGGACACGGCTAAATGACCTCCATAGCGCGCATTCGGGCCAAGTCCTCACCAGCGCACCCCAATCTTTCTTGAAACACCGAACTGTTGTGTTGCCCCAGAGTTGGTGCGGGTCTAATTGCATTCCAGGGAGTGCCTTCCATCAGGAAGGGAGCGCCGGGATAGGTGATCAGCCCTGTCACCGGGTGGTCTATCTCCACAAAGTAGCCCCTATGCCGGAACTGCTCGTCGGCCAAGACTTCTTCTGGAGACTGGATCACGCCGTAAATGAATCGCTTTTCGTGGGCGGCGAAGAACATATCGAACTTTTTCTTGGTCCGGAATATACGATCCAAGATATCCCCCAACTCCTCAGCGTTGGCTAGACGGGCTGAAGGTGTGCTGAACTTGTCGTCGTCCAGTTCCGGTGCCTCCAAGAAGTCAACCACCCCGTTCCAATTGAGTCCGGCGCCAATGCCGGGGTTGGGGAGAATGTAGCCGTCCGAGGTTTGGCGTATTCGGGTTAGGTCGCCGCTGTGGTTGGGCTGGCGGCGCCGCACCGCTCCAGTATTAGTGTAATTGTTGACCACGTCTCTCAGTCCGGAAGCGATGGACTCTTGTATTGACACGTCCACATGCTGGCCTTCCCCGGTGAGGCGCTGGTGGTACATGGCCATCAAAGTAGCCGAAGCGGCATTGGTGCCGGCCTTGAACTGGGCTTGGTGTAGGGCATGTTTTAGGGGTTCCCTGTCGTAGCTGCCGAAAATATACATGAGCCCGCCCAAGGCGTACTCCACAATGTCGTTGGCTTTGTAATCACGGTAGGGCCCGTTCTGGCCGAAGTTGGAGATTGAAACCACAACCAGAGATGGATTTATCTCCTCGAGAGTTGGGTAATCCAGTCCCAAAGACGGCATTACTGTGGGAGCAAAATTCTCCACCAAGACGTCCGAGTCCCGCACCAATTCTTTGAGCATTTTCAGGCCACGGGGCGTTTTCAAGTTGAGGGTGACGCCCTGCTTACTGGTGTTGAGGTAGAGAAAGAGAAGGCTATTATCAGGACCGGTCTCGTCGTGGTAGAACGGTGGTATACGCCGGGCTGGGTCGCCACCGGGACGCTCCACCTTCACCACGTCTGCGCCAAAATCCGCCAGCAGCTTGGTGCAGTACGGACCGGCGACGTGGTGGGTAAGGTCCAGTACCTTAACCCCCTCAAGGGCTCCCTGGGCCATTATTTCTCCTGGTCAGATGGGTTACTCCAGCGTTACAGGCCGATGTGTCGCTGAGGGTCTTTTGAATATCCAAATGTGGAAAATATCCAAGCTGATGGTTCGACAAGCTCACCACGAACGGGTTCGCGATGCACCAATCGGCCGTCTTGAGTTCGACTAGTGACTCATCACGAACTAGACACCTAAATACCAACCGTCCGCCCTGAGCCCGTCGGAGGGCCGCCATCTTGGGGTGAGGTTAGGTTAGGGCTCACCAAGGACAATGGCTCCACCAACCGTTTATCCCAAGCCTACCTAAGCGCAATTCCACCTAGGGATGGTTCGACAAACTCACCACGAACGGTATGTAACGGAATCGTTTTGTCCCAAGCCTACCTAAGCGCAATTCCAACTAGGGATGGTTCGACAAGCTCACCACGAACGGGGTCTTGATTCACCAACCGGCCGCCCGGAGTTCGACAAGCCTGTCCTGAGTTCGTCGAAGGGCTCACCACGAACGGGTTGTAACGGTATCGTTCTCAGTCCTAGCCCTGGGGATAGGTCAGTTTCAGCAGGACGTGCCGCCGGTTTTTGGTGTAGGGGCGGACCTGCTCCGGCCAACGTCCCAGCTCTACGGCTTCACCCCATTCGGCGCTGGTCAGCACGTCCGGGCTGTCCAGCTCATACATAGCGTGGTAAGTGGGCTCGCTCTCCAAAATTACCGAACGGGTCTCCCCACCAATGAGAACCGAGAACTTCTGTTTTTCTAAGCGGGTAATCCGTCCCACTCCCGGTACCTTTGAAAGCTCTGGGCAGTGCTCGGTGTCATATACGTCGTTAAATAACGCCGCTTTTTCCGGGTCTACGTCCATGCTGGCTATAAATAAATACTTGGATTGTTGAGCCATCGTTGATCTCCTTGGGATAGATGTCGAATAGCTTTAAAACGCTCTGCGATGAGACGCCTGTGTTTCCGATGAGGTGATGAACTCCAAAAGCACGGCATTGCCTTCCTGCTCGGTCACTTCCCGGGCGCGCTTGAAAGCCGGAATTATTTCCTCTGGGTCTTCGATACGCTCCGCATAGCCGCCCATGGCTCGGCCCAAATCGGCGTAGTTCCCGCCCAAGTCCCGGGTGTTGTACAGATCATGGGAGGCCGCCATTTGAGTAGTTTCAGCGGCCATGGTGGAGTTGTTCAGCACCACGGTTATTATGGGCAGCCGGGAGCGCACGGAGGTCTCAAAATCCAGACCAGTCATGCCGAAGGCGGCGTCCCCCATGAAGTTGACGCATACTTTGTCCGGTTGGGCCATCTTGGCGCCAATGACCAAGCCCAGACCGGTGCCCAGGCCGTGGGACTTGCCCCAACCCAGGTAGGTCCTGGGGCCGTTCGACCGGTAAAAAGGGATGATTTGGTCCCGGGGGCTGCCGGAATCGTGGGTAACGATGGCGTCCTGCGGGGGTATCGCCTGCATGAAATCGTTTATCACCCGGTAGGGGTTTATCGGCCTTCCGCTGTCGGTCAGCTTGCTCTGCCATTGGCCGAGGAAGGCGTCCCGCTCGGATTTAATCTCCTGTGCTGTGGAGTCGTTGTTGCTGCGCGAGTCGCCTACAATTTCCTGGCAGGCTTCAATCATTTGGCGCAGTACCAGTTTGGCGTCTCCCACTATGGGGAAATCAATGTTGTAATCTTTATTTATATCTCGGGGGTCGTTGGTGGCCTGTATCAATGTCTTTCCGCTGGGAATGTTCATGCACATTCCGTGCTTGGTGAGACTAGAGCCAATGCCGAAAATCAAATCCGACCGGCCCACAAAATGGAAAACCGGACCGGGCATAACTAGGGCTCCCGTGCCCAAGGACAAGGGATGGACTTCCGGGAACCCGCTCTTGCCCAGCAGAGTGGTCATTACCGGCACTTGCAGTAGCTCGGCCAGCTCGACCAATTCGTCTGTGGCATTGGCATACATCAGTCCCTGACCGGCAAGAATCACCGGATACCTGGCACTGCACAAAGCGCGGGCTGCCGCTTCAACGTCTTGATCGTCTCCCTTGGAGGCCACCTTCCTGCTGGGCCGGTAGAAGAAAGCTTCTTCGGCAACGTCATCCATGGCCACGTCAATGGGAACCTCCACCAGTACCGGTCCGGGACGTCCTTGCCGCAAAGCGGAGAATGCCCGGCGCATTACTTCTGAGGTCCTATCGGCGGTATTGATCTGCTCGACCGACTTGGTGATCCCAGCGAACGCAGTCACCGAGTTGAAATGGGGCTGGATGCCGGTCCGCTCTTTGGGGTGGCCGGTTGGCATGATCAAGATGGGCGAGGAGTCGGAAAAAGCGGTGGCAACGCCCGAGTAGGCGTTTTCCGCTCCGGGACCGTACTGGACCACTACGACGCCAATCTTTTCGCCGTTCGTCGCTCGGCTGTAGCCGTCAGCGATGCCGATGCCGACTCTTTCTTGGCGGCAGATGACGGGACGGATGCCCCCTTGGGCGGCCGATTCCAGAATAGGAGTGGTGGGGAAGCAACTCAGATACTCTACTCCTTCCCGTTTAAGAATTTCGGTGATGGTGTCGATCGTATTCATCCGCTGGGCTCCTTTCAGCAATTTGTTCGGCGCAAAGAGTCTCAGGATTTATGGTTGGATACTGCTCAACCCAGGCAAGTAAATACCCGCCGCCGGCTCAACAGCAGCACGAGTATACCACTAGTGTGGAAGCCCGAATATTGCGATCTTCAGGGTAATGAAGTCCCCCTTTCGTAAAGGGGGATTTAGGGGGATTTCGCCCCGGCCTCGATCCTGGCCGCGGCTGGCTTTAAGATCGCGTATAGCGCGTCGTTTACCGGCGTGGCTATTCCCGCTTCTTTGCCCAAACGGACCACCGTCCCGGTCATGCCCTCTAGTTCTACAGGGCGGTTCTCGGTGAAATCTTTGGCCAGTGATGCCCTTCCTTGGCCGGGAAAGCCGTCCAGAGAGTTCATGGCCCAGTCCAGCGAGTCATCCATAATGGGAGCGCCCATGGCCCGCCCCAAGGCCAGGACTTCTTCTATCGCGGCTTGGATTAACGCCCTCGTTTCGGGGATGGACCGCATCTCCTCGTAAACAGAGTTGGTCGCTGCGCAAACGGCGGCCGAACCAGCGATGTAGGCGAACTTTTTCCAGAGCATTCCAGGCATGTTTTCGTGCAACTCCACTCGCCAACCTGCGTCCAGAAACACCGGTAACAGCCGCTGTCCCCTTTCACTCAGTACCGGTTCCATCTCGCCAAAGCCAGCAATTCCGGGACCGCCTTGAGTCACCACTCCCGGCTCTTTGATGCGGCCTTCCATGAAAGCCGTCCCTATCATCACCGGCGCTGCGCCGATGGTTTTGGCAATCTGGTTGCCGTTGTCGATGCCGTTCTGCAGGGTCAAGACAACGGTGTCCGGCCCGACCATGGGGCGCGCTGCCTCGATTGCCTGGGCATTGTGGTACATCTTGACCGTGAATAGGACCAAGTCCTGGACACCCGCCGATTGGGTATCTTCCAGAGCGCTGCCCGGCGCCTCAAAATCGCCGTCCAAAACGCTTTCCACCGTCAGGTATCCGTTCCTGCGGATTGCATCCAAGTGGGCGCCTCGAGCGACGAAGGAAACGTCGTGCCCACCACGAGCCAGCAACCCACCGAAATAGCCACCCACGCCGCCGGTCCCCATCACCGCAACTTTCATGTTAATTGAACCTCCGCATTAGCTGTCAGCTAACTCCCGTGCTGCTCACGTAGGTCCCTTTTAAGCACTTTACCCATAACGTTACGGGGCAACTCGTCTACGAAAACTACCGAGCGGGGACGTTTGAAGCTGGCCAACTTGTCCTGACAGTATTGGACCACCTCTTCCTCGCTGACCCCACCGGCGCGGGAGACCACCACCGCCCGCACTTCCTCTCCCCACTCAACGTCTGGGATGCCGATGACCGCCGCATCGTCAACTTGGGGATGGGACATGAGGACCTGCTCCACCTCTTCCGGGGACACCATTTCGCCGCCTCGTTTAATGAAGTCTTTGGCTCGGCCTGACAAGAAAATGTAGTCGTCCTGATCTTGGTAGCCCAAGTCTCCGGTGTAAATCCAGCCGGAGCGAATTGCGTCTTTGGTTGCGGCCTCTTCCCGCCAATAGCCGCTCATCATTCGGCTGCCCCTTGCTACAATCTCCCCGACCTCCCCGGTAGGCACCGCGGCGCCGTCTTCATCCACGATCTGCACTTCCACATCTTCCAAGGGCTTGCCGATAGAGGTCAAACGCTTCAGCTTGGTCTCGATTTCCTCCGGGGTGCCTTCCATTACGTGGTCCTCGGGAGGCAGCATAGTGATGGTGGATGCCGTCTCGGTCTGACCGAAGGCGTTGATGAAGCGGGCCCCGGGAAATTCCTCGATAGCTCGACGTATAACCTCCACCGGCATTGGAGCGGCCCCGTAGGTGATGACATCTAGAGAAGAAAGGTCGAACTCGTGAAAGCGCGGATGGTCCATCAATTGCTTCAGCATCGTCGGCACCAGCATAGCCCGGTCTGCTCCATGCTCTTGGACCAATCCCATCCATTCAACTGGATCGAACTGGCGCATGATGATCAGCGTGCGGCCTCCGTAGACCGCCGCCAAAGACGCTTGCAGGCCGGCGACGTGGTACAGGGGCACGGTCAGGAGATTGGACTCCTCAATCTCCGGGTCGGCTGGATTTACCGTGGACAGCAGGAATGAGGAAAAACTGTCGTGGGTGAGCATCACCCCTTTGGGAACGCCGGTGGTGCCTGCGGTGAACATAATAACGGTGGTTTCATCATCCTCGGCTTCAGGAAAGATCATTTCGTCATCGGATGCGCCGGCCAACAGACCTTCGTAAGATTCCCTTCCATCAGTGCCTTCGCCGTCAAGGATAATTATCTGGTCCGATGAAATGCCTAAATTTGATCCACCGCCAGAACGAACTAGGGAAAGATAGCGCTCCCCGATGAAGAGGAGGCTGGGCTGGGCGATGTTCAACATTTGATCAAGCTCTTCGGTCTTGGCCCGGAAGTTTATGGGCACGTAAATGGCGTCTAGTTGGGCCGTGGCGAAGTAAACCTCGATGGCTTGATTACAATTCACCTGCATGAAGGCTACCCGGTCGCCTCGCCCGACGCCCCGGTCCGCCATGGCATTGGCCAGCCGATTAGACCGCTGTTGCAACTCCATGAACGACACCGCCTCGCCGTCGAAGTGAATGGCGGTGCGGTCGGGCACGATTGCTCCGGAAATCATGAGGAATTCGTTGGTCCGCATCTAGTGGACTCCTAGTTGTGCTTTGATGCGGGAAATAGGCAAGCCGTTTAAGTGGGCTCTGCCGAACCGCTGGGTAATTATGCCATATAGCAAACAAGTCCAGAACCCTACTAGGGGCGATACGAAACTCATCTGTTGTTCCGGCTTAGAAAAACGGCAAAGTGGCTAAGCTAAAGCACGGGCGGCGGACCTGGATTCCAGATCCAGGGCTTGAGCTAACGGCAAGTCGGTGCCCCGTCTGATGCAGTCCTTGGCGCTGGCCGAGAACTCTGAGTCCAGTTCCGCCAGTTGCCGGGCTAGAGATAAACCTTCTTCTAACAGAACATCTTGGGGCACTACCCGGGTGAGCAGACGGAGGGACAGCGCTTCCATTGCGTCCAGGCGGCGTCCGGTTAGCAATAAGTGTAACGCTGGGGACCGGCCAACGCTCCTGGGTAAGGTTTGGGTGCCCCCGGCGGCGGGGATCATGCCCAAATGAACTTCAGGCAAAGCAAAAATCGTTTCCTCCGCAGCAATGCGGAGGTCGCACAAAAGGGCAATCTCAACACCAGAGCCGATGCAATACCCGTGCACCGCCGCAACCACCGGCTTGGTCAATCTCAGCATTTGCCCCCAAACGTCTCGCTCCCAACGGACTTGCCTGGCGATGGTCTGAGAGGGAGCTCTGCCGAACTCCGTCAGGTCTGCGCCGGCGCAAAATGCTCTGCCCCGCCCCGTTATCAGCAAAGACCGGACATCGGGGTCTTCTTGGACCGCTTCCAACGCCCCGGCAAAATCGTCCCGCATTTGTATGTTATAGGCGTTTAGGGCTTGAGGACGGTTTAGCGAAATGTGGGCAACCGGCCCGTCTTTGCTGTATTTAAGTGTAGTGAAGCCAGGCATTTTTTTAGCAATCAGCAATCAGCGTTCAGCTATTGGCACTGGAGGCAGGAGTCGCCCGGCGGTAAAGCTCCTCCAAATCGACTTCGGTGTATCGCAGACCGATGTTTTCCAAGTTATGTGCGTCGCTAACTTCCAAGACCAGGAGGTCATGAGCCTTTGCGACTTCGGCAACTTGTTGTTTGCGGATATGCCAGTTATGGATGTAGTTGTCGATCTCGATAGCGTGGATGTTCTCTTCAATAATTATTTCCGGGGAGTAATATCCGGGGTGGCAGTAGCTGCGGAACACCCGGCCACCGGGTAGGAATAGCTCGGCCACTTGGTACTCGGCAAAGGGATTTTGTGGGGGCCGGATCTCGATCTCCCAGCCCGGAATAATGGTCACTTCGCCGGGATACAGGCGTTCTACCAAGTCTCGGAACTGGTAGGACCAATCCTTGTTGTGGTGATCGGTGATCGCGATGCCGTCAATCCCGGCCGACTTGATCTGACCCACGACTTTCTCGGCCATGGACTCGTCGGGAGCCTGGAAGTTAAAGGCCTCCCAAATGTGGGTGTGCAAGTCTAGTTTTAGTTTCAACCTATTGCCGTCCAACGTTTATTTTCACCGCAGAGACCGCAGAGCAACGGGGTGGGAATTATTTCTAACTCTGCGTGCTCTGCGCTCTCTGCGGTGAGTTCTCTCGTAGAAGGTAAACACGTCGCAATTATTGCTCACCGGCCGGAGAACTTAGCGTCTCGCTTTTCCCGAAACGCCTGTAATCCCTCGGCCCGGTCCGAAGTGCTGTGGAGCAGTATGTTCAAGTCCGCTTCCAAGCGCAATCCTTGATCAAGGGGCAGGTCCATCCCTTTCTGAACGGCTTCTTTGGCGTACCGGGCAGCGATGGGCGCCCCAGCCAACACCTTTTCGGCCAGCTTGCGGGTTTCATTCAGCAGTTTGTCTGCGGGCACGACACAGTTCACCAGCCCTATTTCCAAAGCCAGATTCGCGTCAATCATGCGTCCGGTGAGGATCATGTCCAACGCCCATGAAGGCCCAATCAATCTCGGCAACCTTTGGGTCCCGCCGTCCCATGGAATCGGCCCTTGGCCTAAGCCATCAAATCCAAAACGGGCATCTGCCGCAGCGATTCTCAAGTCCGCTGCCAAGGCCAGTTCCAGGCCTTGGTCCAGTGCGTCGCCGTTCACCGCCGCTAACACCGGCACCGGAAGTTCCGCCAGGGATGCCGCCGCTTGATGCTTTAGTACCGAATCCAGTCCTCCAGCGGGACCCTGGCAATCCGCCAGGTCGGTGCGGCCGACAGAAAACGAGATGCCCTTGCCGGTAATCACCACCAAGCGGACCGAATCGTCTTGGCAAATGGTGCCGCACGCGTCCCGCAGCTCTTCAGCCATGGCTGCGTCAATCCGGTTGTCCACTTGCGGATTGTCGAGCGTCAGCGTGGCCAAGGGACCGTCGCACCGATAGTCTATGTGCCCGGGTGGGATCATTCACTGCTCTTAAATAACGGATTCTTAGCAAATTGGAGAGGCCCGGAAGTCTCCGGAGGTCTTCAGATACATCCGGAATCCGCAGCTACAATAGTAGTGGGCCACCTGTATCTTGACAAGGGTCAAGCGCTTTAATACTATTAGCTAGCTCTCGGAGTGGGCAAATGCTAGACAGACATGGATTTCGTTTAGTTCTTTCAAAATACGAAAAATAGAAAGGTTAGAGGTATAAAGGAGGCAATGGTGGCAAACTTCGTTCCGGTGGGCGAGCGTGTAGTCGTAAAACCCACAGAGCAAGAACAACAGACTAAAGGGGGAA
>MUCR01000018.1 GCA_002816455.1 SAR202 cluster bacterium Io17-Chloro-G4
CCTCGGCTTCGCTATCTTTCTTGGCATTGTCGGTAATCTCTTGTGCCAACGCTTCGGCCTGCAGAACGGTCTGTTCGGCTAGCTTTTCCAAAAATGAGTGCCTACCCGATTCTCCGGAAGCTTCCCCCGGCAATGATTTGACTCCGGGATCTAGTGATTCCTGAGTGTTCTCTACCATCAGAGTTTCACTCCAGTTCAGTGATAATGTCACCCCACCCCAAGAGTACATCACCATCCAGGATCTGCCGTATAGTGCGGCAATCGTAAACTATACAGTAGCACCCGGAGCTAGTCAATTTTGACCGAATCAGAAGAAGATTGCCCCACCCTCAACAGGCACGACCTCTTTTTGACGTCGTCTATATACATCTCCCTACCAGAAGGTTGAGTTGGGCTGAACGGTAAATAATCGCCCGAGGTTTGAAGTTGTCTAGGAACTTATTTCAGATATACTTAGACAATATTTCGGCCACGAATTAAGCCGTCGCGCGAAGTATTACTTGGTAGTGCGACGGTCCGGTTATTGACATGAATATTGAACGAAGGAGTGTGTCCATGGACGTCGGATTAATGATGGTCTTCACGAGTTACGGCTGGGAAGGAGTGTCGGACAGCCAGGTTTGGGAGGAGGAACTTCGCCTTGCGGAGGTTGCTGCCGATGCTGGATTCGACTCCCTATGGTCGGCGGAGCACCACTTCAACGACTACTCCTTCGTGCCTGACAATATTCATTTAATGACCCACCTGGCGGCGAAGCATCCGGACATCGACGTAGGCACAGCCGCCGTGATTCTTCCCTGGCATAACCCGCTGCGTGTTGCGGAAAATGCGGCTGTTCTGGACCTATTGAGTAATGGTCGACTCCGGCTCGGGTTCGGCCGTGGTCTGGCGCGGCGGGAATTCGAGACCTTCCAGCTCAGCATGGACGAGTCCCGGGGACGTTTCGACGAAGCGGCGCCGATGATTGTCGAGGCGCTTAAGACTGGGTTTATCGAGGGCGACGGGCCTTTCTACAAGCAACCCCGCACGGAAATACGGCCCCGGCCTCAGCATTCCTTCGACGGCCGTATCTACGCCGTCGCCTCTAGTGAGGAGTCTGTTGTCTCCGCGGCCAAACTAGGCGCGCATATGGTGATGTTCGCGGACCGGCCCTGGGAAATGCGGATGCCGGCAATCGAACGTGGTCGTGAATTGCACCGCGAATATCACGGCACGGAGCCACCAAACGTAATGCTCACCGAATTCGTCGTCTGCGGCACTGATTTAGAACAATGCGAGGATGAAGCGCGCCAGTATCAGGGCAAATTTATCGAGAGTAATTTTTACCACTACGAATTTCTGAGC
This sequence comes from SAR202 cluster bacterium Io17-Chloro-G4, assembly GCA_002816455.1. Classification (GTDB taxonomy): domain Bacteria; phylum Chloroflexota; class Dehalococcoidia; order Lucifugimonadales; family UBA3495; genus UBA1141. The sequence continues at coordinate 1,345 of MUCR01000018.1, forward strand.
GATCATTTTAAGAATGTGAAGGGTTACGACTCTTATCAACAGAAGGCCGAAATCGCGCGTTCCGCTGGCATGGAAGGGGCAGTCGATGGTTTCATGAAGGCAGCGAGCTGGGGCACGCCGGACAAGATTCTGCGCGGGCTTGAGGAACGACGGAAACTGCTCGGCGATTTCGAGTTGAACGTCTCCTTCCGTTTTGGCGGCACCCCTTACGAAATCGCGGAGCGGAGCCTGAAGCTCTTCGCTAAGGAAGTGTTGCCGGTCTTGAAATCCTGGTAGAAGACTTCTTCAACTTATGGCCAGTAGTTGAGCCCGCTATATCGTAGACTGGCAATTTGATAACAGCAGATAACTGGGGATTAATAGAGAGGATCGTGGCTACGGTAGCACAATGTTGAGGGAGGGATGCATGCAAATCAGGTGCTGGCTAGGCATGTGATTTAACATGAAAAGAGGCCCGGAAAATTCTCCGGGCCTCTTTTGCAGGTACATCCGACTAACCATTTGCCTGTTTGTTTAGCTATTTAGGTCCCTAACGCTAGCGGCCTACCGTCTTAATGGAATCACAACCCTCAAGCGCATCTCCGTCTTTGGTTAGTCCGCTGAGGCAGGCCTCGGTATCCCCTTGCTGGATTCCGGTGTCTTGAGTGCGGAAATGGAGGACCATATCGGTGTCCCCATCTTTGTCCACATCCTCCAAATGGGCCTTGTTGTGGGCTTCTGACGCCCCGTCCGGACCAAACAGTACGGTGGAAGCATCAATTGTGGTAGCGTCGAAATCGTCCATGGTGAGGACGGCTACCGGTATGACACCCTTGCCCCTGGGATTAATCGGATTGGTGTTGCTGCCCGGCTTAACATCGATATCTGCTTCAATAGATCCGCCGCCATCTGGCTCGTACTCCACCACGAAGCCCTTGACGAGGTTGGTCACATCGTTCCAGTGACCGTCCCACACAAAAGACTCCTCTGGCGTAGACTGAGGCCCGCTGTGCCAGAAGTGTGCGTAGTCTTCCCCACAGTTCGGACCGCATGAGTTGTTCGGCTCGCCCGACGACCAATTCGTGTAACTCCAGGCCTCACCCGTTACCCACTCCCATCCTCCATCGGCGGTTCCATCCCCGCCCCCGGGCTGGTGGGCACCTATGTAGGCGCCTCCTTCGAATACACCATCAGCGTTTTCTATTGCTGTCGGCAAATGCTCCACGATAAAAGCGGTCTCAGCTGCGGACGTGATGGTGGCCAAATGCCCACCCATCGCTTCAGCAGCGAGTTTCGCGTCAGTCCAGGTCAGCTTGTCATCTCCTCCCAAGTACTCGTAGCAATGGCCAGTCGCATCGTCGCAGACGGGAATCGCGGTACTATGAGATGCTCCGGCGCTGCCTTCTAAAAATAGTGCCATCACTGCGACGATTGCCAGCAAAAGAGCGAAATACCTAGGCCTCGGGATGATTCCGGTCATAATTCCTCCTTCGATTTGGACGGAGCCTCTAAACACCGTGCCCCTGAGAATCCTCCATAGCCAACCTGTTCGTTTTCATTATGTGTGATAAATTTGCCGCACACGAGTGGTAGAGTTCTATATTTATCCTCTAGAACATACGATCTTGATTTCGGGGAGGACGGGGAAACTAACAGTCGATAACTGGACAGAAAGTGGAGGGATTCGTAACTACTCAAGCACAGCGTTGAGGTAAGGATGCATGCAATCCGCGTGCTCTCCCGCTGCGCTACACCCCGGCTGGGAATCCTGTGTGGATTTTGCGGAGTGAGTGTTCAACCGAGGGGCGCAACGTTCGTAGCGGGATAGAGGCTACAAATCCCCAACAGGACTAGTTCAACTAAATTGCCGTTCTCGGCGGGCAATTCCCTCACTGGATGTTGGTCAGGTCCACTTTGTTCAAGCCAGTCAAATCGCCTAAACCGGCAGGCAATGCCGTCATCTGGTTATTTAGCAGTTTCAGCCAAGTCAACTCAGCCAAGTTGGCAATTTCGGCTGGCAATGCTGTCAGTTGGTTGTTAGTCAGGTCCAGGGTGGTAATTGCGCTCAGGTCGCCGATCTCAGGCGGCAACGCCGTGAGCCGATTGGAAGGAAGATCGAGCCTGGTTAAGCTGGCCAATTTGCCTATCTCTGGTGGCAACTCGGTCAACTGGTTGTGTTGCAAGTCCAGATTTATCAAGCTGGTCAGATTTCCTATCTCTAGGGGCAACACCGACAGCCGGTTGTGACCCAAGCTCAGATGGGTGAGGGTGGTGAGGTGTCCGATCTCGGGAGGCAGTGACCTCAGCTGATTGCGTGACAGGCCCAGACTTGTCAGGCTGCCGAGGTTTCCTATCTCTGGTGGCAACTCGGTCAATTGGTTGTTAGCGAGGTGCAGCCTGGTCAAATTGCCTAGCACGCCTATTTCTGAAGGCAATACGGTCAACTGGTTGTTGGTCAGGAGCAGAATGGTCAGTCCGGTCAGGTTGCTAAGCTCCGGAGGCAATGCCGTCAACTGGTTGCGTTGCAGTTCCAACTCGGTCAGACCGGTCAGTTTACCTATCTCGGGGGGCAACTCCGTTAACTGGTTGTTGCTCAGGTCTAGCCTGGTGAAGCCAGTCAGGTTGCCTATCTCGGGCGGTAATGCCGACAACCGGTTGTATGACAGGTCCAACTTAGTCAAGTTCGTCAAGTTCCCGATGTCTGGGGGCAATGCCGTCAACTGGTTGTAACGCAAGTCGAGTTCGGTCAGGCTGGTCAAGTCGCCTATCTCAGCGGGCAAGGTCTCCAAGTCTGCCCCGCCCAGCGATAGAATAGTCGTCCCATTACTCCGAGCTCTGATTATTATTTCGGCGAGTCTATCTTGGTCCATATCGGATCCTATTTCTTTGAACTTATAATCGCAAAGATTTTTAACCGCGTCTGACTGGACAGAAAATGGAGTGGTGCGTAGCTACGGAGGCGCAGCGTGTAAGCCGGGATGCACGCAAACTAGGTGCTCTCCCGATGAGCAGCGCCCCCAGCGAAAAACCAGTGTAGAAATTTGCGGTGTGGGTTGTCAACAAAAATAAGGCCATTCTCCCGAGTCAAAGGGGCACCAAAGCAAGCTGTGGGCCATTTTGACTGACTCTGGATTACGCCGCTGCGCCCTCACTGAGAAACGCGGCCGTAGTTTCCTGGTCCATTAAGGGATGGATCTCAAACTCCGCTGGCACCAATTCGAGCCAATGGCTTAACAGCCGATGCAATTCTTCAATCGACTCTACATCGAAAAGCGCTATGGCGCCCCGGCCAACTTTGGCGTACAACGTCCGGTCTTTTATCACCCCCTGTTCCATTAGAGGCCGCGCCCATTCCCACAACCGTTGTCGATTCGACCGTGCCTCCGAAGGGCGAGTTGGCGCTGGATTAGTGATTACCAGAAAGAGCATATTATCCTCCAATATCGTTCCATTCAGTCGCCGGGGGGTTCTGGAACCGCGTTGGATATAAATACCAAATACGGAGCTAGGTAAGGACAGAGCTGAAGGAGTGATACATGAAAATAGGAGGGCCAGCTCAGCTAGCCCTCCCATTTTCATGTACATGGCCTGAGTGACGGGTGAAAATTGAATTAGTTAGGTCAACCGACGCCAAGATGGACTTTCCAACCGTCATTCCGCCATTCGAATAGCTTACTCTTCACCTATGCCTGGGTCGGCAACCCAGCTTCCTTCCAACCCTTCATACCGCCGTCTATGTAGGTTACGTTTGTGAATCCCATCTCTTTGAGCGCTTGTGCCCCAAGCGAAGCCATGTGGCCAAGCCCTCAAGTCGTGATGATTTTTCGTGAACGGTCTTGTAATCTTGGGTTGCGCAAGGGCTCGGGTACCTCCAAGTCTGCGCGTATGGGGAGAGTGCCCAGAGAAATCATCAAAACGTCAGGGGCCCTATCGGTCTCTGGTACAGATTCCGCATCTCGGACTTCAATGAGAATAGCTTCCTCGTCATCTTGAAGGCTTTGGTAGGCCTCCATAGGGGTAACTCCGGTCACTTCGGCTTTCGCCTCATTCACCATGTCCATCCAGCTTTTTGCCATGGCCAATTTCCTCCTCACCGGGGATCTCCCGGACCATATCGACTCACCTGAGCGCGTTTAGCCCAGGAATGCCAAGAACTATAGAGCGGTAATATGCCCTCGTCAACCAGAGGATCGGGTTGATGACAACGGGTCGAGATCTTGGGCTCATGTCATTTGTTGTCATCAGTTGGAGACGCCTCCAACGACAACCTCCAGAGGAGTGGGGCCAAATCCACAGTTTTATCTCCAGGCAGGTGCAACGAGAATTTACTGGAATTTTTCGACACATTTAATACCCACAAAAACTGGCCGGGATTTGCTAAGGTGTCGATTATTGGAGCGAACGCTATTAGGTCTCTGCGCCCGTTTTCATCGATGACCGACACTTGGTCCAACCATGTTTGGTTTATGGACGTTAGGCCCGTAGAACCCGCACCGCTGATCACCAGCAACATATCCTGTGGACTTGAAGCCAATATTTCGTCGTAGAAGAATTGCTTTTTGGCGAAACTGAACGTCACTTCCACCCCATCAACACACAACGGAGCGCCGATGCCCGGGATGGGTGTTGAGGTTGGTGAGGGTATAGATGTCGCCGCAAGCGTAGGTAGAGGGGTCACCGAAGGCGCCGCAGTGGTCGGTGCGGGAGTTGGTGCCGCACTAGCTCCGCAAGCCGCCAACGCGAATGCCAAGAAGATGCCGAGGAGCAAGGTACCGTTTGGAGGGCCGAGGTAGTCATGATTGCGGGTCCTTCACTCGCACCAAATACAGCGCATGGAGAACTTCTCCAACTAGCCCTTAGCTTCAGCAATAAAGACCGGGATGGTTCGGTCAGTTTTATCTTGGTATTCTTGATAAGGCGGGTATGCCGCCACCGCAATATCCCAGAGCCGTTGTCTCTCGCCGGCATCTACCACTTCCCGTACCCGCATCCAGTAGACTTTAGCCTCGTCCCGAATCTCCACTTCCGGGTCCGACTTTAGATTGTGGTACCACAGGGGATGTTCCGGCGCTCCACCTCTAGATGCCACTAGTATGTAGTTGTTTCCGTCCACTGCTCTCATTAACGGTGTCTTGCGGATGGCCCCTGTCTTCCGGCCTCGATTGGTCACAATTATGACCGGCAATCCTGTATCCCTCAAAGTCAAACCTTGAGTTCCTCCGCTCCCTTCATACAGTTCAACTTGGTCTGCCACCCATTGCGAGGGGCTGGGAATATATTCGCTCATGGTTCCTCCTAGTTGGGGTTAGTATGGCTACTATACCAAAACAAGCTGATGCGATGCTCAAGCGGACATACCACTAAATCAAGAGTTGGTCTTCCAAAAGTGGGCTTAAATCTAGTCCGCGTCTAATCGGACAGAAAGCGGGGCAGCTTGAAAGGCTTTTCCTCAGGAGGAGGCGGAGGAGTGACCGAAACGGAGCGCACCCCTGTGGCAGGAGTATCCGCTGGTTTTCGATCAGTTGCAGGCTGGGACCTGGGGGCTGGTTTTTGGGATCCAGCATTTTTGGATCTGCCCAAAAGACGCTTCAATAGTTGGCCGATACCCTGGCCTACACCCTGGCCGTTACTTTTAGCCTTTTCTTTTGCTCCGTTATCCGCCTGGCTCCGCTCGTCTGAGGTGGCGATCTCCGGCGCACTCCTCCTTCGGGAAGCCCTCGGCTGGATTTCTATTTCAGCTTTTGCTTTCTCTGCCGCTTCGGCCCGTGCTCCAATCTGCTCCACTTCTCGAGCTCGGTCCGAGAGTTGCTGTTCGAGTTCGGTTGTCTGTTGGGAGGCGTCTTCTAGTTGTTTAGTAAGCTGGAAATACAGGGTGGTCAGTCTCTTCCTATCTTTCTCCACCGTTTCAGACCTGGTCTGTAAGCCTTGGACCGCTTGAGACTGGTCCGCAACCTGCCGCTCCAGGTGCGCTATCCGTTGGCTGCTTTCTTCAATCTGAGCGTGAAGCGCTGCCGCTCTTTCTTCTGCTTCTTCCTTCTGCCTCTGGAGATTGGTAATCTCTTGAGTGCGGGCCGAAAGCTGCCGATTCAAATCTGCTGTCTGTTGGCGGCCTTCTTCCAACTGGCCGCTTAAGACTTCTTTTTCCTTATCAGATGCTTCGGCCTGAGATTGGTGGTCTTGAATTTCTTGGCTGCGTGTCGAGAGTTCTTGTTCCAGTTGGGATACCCTTTGACGCCCCTCTTCCAGTTGGGTATCCAGATTTTCCGACCTTTCTTCGGCCGCCAAAGCTCTCATTTCGAGGCTTTGAAACTCCTGACTTTGCTCCGATAGCCGCTGCTCCAGTTCCGTCACCGTCTGCTGTGCTTGTTCTAACTGGCTGGTGAGACTGAAATACTGGCTGGTCAGGTTGTCCCGCTCTCTCTCCGAAGCGACAGTACGGGCCTCTAAGCTTTGAACGTCCTGAGCGCGGGCTGCTAGCTGCTGTTCCAACTCGGTGATACGCCTGCTGGCTTCTTCCGATTGGGCGCCCAAGGATTCGGCTTTTTCTTCAGCGGCGTTGGAACGGAGTTGGAGTTGCTTGACTTCTTGGTCACGGGCAGCCAGTTGCTGGTCTAATTCCGCGCTACGCTGCCGGGAAACTTCCAGTAATGCGCCCAAGTCGTCTCTGCTTTGCTCGGCGTCCAGTGCGCGTGCTTCAAGGTCTTGTACCTGTTGGCTGCGGTCCGCGAGTTGTTGGTCCAACTCGGTGACTCGTCGCCGGGTCGCGTCCAACTGGGTGTTTAGGTTGTCCCGTTCTTGCTGAACGCCTTCGGCACGGAGCTCGAGGTTTTGGATTTCTTCACTCCGCGCTGCGAGTTGTTGGTCCAATTCAGCCGCACGCTGGCGACCTTCATCTAATTGGCGGTTTAGGTCGTCCCTGTCTTTGTCGCTGGCCACTGCCCGTAATTCATGGCCCTGCACTTCCTGGATTCGAGCGATCAACTGTTGGTCTAGCTCGGACGCCCTCTGCCGCCCTTCTTCTATTTGCCGGGTCAGGTTATCCCGGTCTTTTTCTGCGGCTACGGCCCGAAGTTCCAGGGCTTGAATCTCCGTGACTCGGGTGGAGAGTTGTTGGTTCAGGTCGGTAGCCCGCTGAACTGTCTCCTCCAATTGGATGCTCAGTGTTTCCGAGCCTTCTTCCGCAGCAGATGCCCGTCGCTATAAAACTTGAATTTCCTGAATTCGAGCCGAAAGTTGCTCGTCCAGTTCCGTGGCACGCTGACGTCTTTCAGCAAGCTGGCTGTTGAGATTGTCCCGGTCCTTCTCAGAGGCTACGGCATGCAGTTCATGCTCCCGGATTTCTTGGCTTCGGGTCAGGAGTTGCTGGTCCAACTCAGTGGCGCTTTGGCGTCCTTCTTCCAACTGGACGGCGAGATTATCCCGGTCCCTCTCCGCCGCAACAACGCGCCGTTCCAGTCCTTGAATTTCCTGGGACTGGTTGGAACTCTGTTGGCCTATCTCTGTGGACCGTTGCAGCGCGTCCTCTAGTTGGGCGCTGAGAGCCTCAGAGGCTTCTTCCGCAGCAGATGCCCGCTGTTCGAGACCTTGGATTTCTTGAATGCAGACGAGAGCTGGTCGTCTAGCTCGGTTGCCCGTTGGCGTCTCTCGGAAAGTTGACTATTTAGGTTATCCCTGTCCTTCTCGGCGGCCACCGCCTGTAGCTCAAGGTCCCTGATTTCTTGATTGCGGACGGCAAGTTGCTGATCCAAGTCTTTGAGACGCTGGCCTCCGTCCTCAACCTGGCCGGAGAGACTGTCTTTGTCCTTTTCGGCGCCGGCGGCGCGTCGCTCCAGGCTCTGGAGTTCTTGGTTTCGGTCCGAGAGTTGTTGCTCCAGCCCGGCCAGCCGCTGTCGGCCTTCTTCCAATTGGGCGCCCAAATTTTCCGACGAGTCTTCCGCCGCACTGGCCCGCAGTTCAAGCCCCTGCACTTCTTGAGTTCGTTCCGAGAGTTGCTGGTCTAACTCGGTTGCTCTCTGGCGCCTTTCATCAAGCTGGCTGCTCAGATTATCCCGGTCTTTCTCGACGGCTACCGCATCCAGTTCTAGCGTTTGTATTCGCTGACCGCGTTCGGCTAACTGTTGCTCCAACGTCCCGATGCGTTGCCGGCCTTCCTCGGCAACGTTGTCCTTATCCCTCTCGGCCGCGACCGCTCGCTTATCCAAATCCTGCACTTCTTGCGTGCGTTCTGAGAGTTGCTGGTCAAGTTCGGCCACCCGTTGGCGTCTTTCGGAGAGTTGGCTGTTCAAGTTCTCTTGGTCTCTGCCATGAGCCACCGCTCGTAGCTCGTGCTCCCGAATCTGCTGGGTGAGTTCCAATATCTGTTGACCCAACTGTTCTTCGCGCTGGCGAAGAGCGTCCAGTTGACTTCTAAGGACTTCCGGGTCTTCGTGTTGCTCTGTCAAAGTGGTTCCCTGACGACCTGACGCATTAGCGGTCATCGAATACTTCGCATACTCAGGGTATACCCTGGCAATTATTATGGTAAAAGCTTGGCGTTTACGCCCGTGAGCTAATCTTCAGGAGCTTCAAATGGAATTGGGACTCCCTTTGTCAGCGAGGCACGACTGAAGGTATGCGAACCAACCCAGCCAATAATGTCGATATTCCTCCACTGACACCCAAAGTAAGGGTAGGATTCGAGCAATGTGGTTGTCAACGAGTGTGACTAGTACCCTATCCCGAGTTTGACGCAGACAATGCGTCGCCGAGCGTAGTTGCTGGAGAAGGAGCATAAATTAGTAACGCCTCGGACATCACGTTCGGGGCGTTACTAGTCTCTCGGTCCCGCTAAGTCGCTCGTGATTAGCCCAGGCTTCCGAGCAACCGCCCAAAGCCTGGTATCGGCTCGGTCCAACCCACTTCCCGCAAGGCCATCCAAATGGTCGCCTGGTTCACTGTGATTACCGTCTTTCCCAGCTTTTGCTCCAGTTCCTCCGCAGCGTCCAGGGCTCGCCAAGCAGTGCCAGGCAAGAACACTGTATCCGCGTCGTCCTTCACCACAGTGGGCACAAAATCGGCTATTACCTGAGGGTCCTCGGCTTCGATGTCCAGGGGATTCATAGAATCCTGCAGCCAAGGTTCGCCGTCGGCACTGAGCACGGTGAATCCCGCTTCTTCCAAGAATGGCTTTAACCGGTTTCGCAGGTGGAAGTTGCGGTAGGGGCCAGCGATGCTTATCCTTTGTGACCCCATGTGCTTCATTGCTTCAACGCAGGAGTTCACCGCCGTGATTGCAGGCACACCGCTGGCGGAAGACATGGTTTCGGATATTTGCCGGTCGAAAGCCAAGTTGCCTTTGTGCCACGTCCCTGATGTGCAGGCATATACCAAGATGTCCGGCTCGATGTTGGCGAGGGACCGGGCGCCTCGTTCCACATCCTCGTTCATCTTGTTCGCGCTGAACCCAAACAGGGCCCAATCGACTTCGTTGGCTTCATCGCTGGTCAGGGAAATCCGGTGCCCCTCGTCCTCAGCCCCGTTTCCTGATTGGGGCATCTGTCCGCCCCACCGGCCGTTCCACATGCGTTCGAAATGCACTGTGATTTCTTTGGGAATCACCCGGTAAAAGTCGGGCTCCACAACTGGGTTGGTCGCTGGCAGCAGAGCGCCGATGCGCTTGGTCTTGGCCATGTTGAAGACTCCTAGGATTGCTATTTATCACTATTTTTAGCTGCGATCGGGTAAAGGTTCGGAAGAACATGTCATTCAGGAAGATAACACGATACTAGAGGAGCGGCTACTATATCAGAGGCCAGCGAAATTAGCTCCTCGCTCAGGAAAGACCCATTAATTCTCGCTGATAACCAAGTTGGCGTTCTCAACAAACCGGGCGTCCAGCGCCGGAATGATGGTCACCGAGTCGGTTCTGATTTCAGATCCTGAGGCCCAAACAGTAGCAGTGCCTACGCTGTCTCCGACTACCACGTTGATGGTGTAGCTGCCGCTGGCTTTGGGAGTCCAGGTGACCTTCGTGCCGCTGACCTGAGTCCGGTCCAGTTCCCAGCCGATGGACGGTGGGGTTAATGATGGAGAGTTGACGGAAACGGTCCCAGCACCAGTGGCGTCGACAGAACCGGCCTTGGCTTCCGTGGCTAGCAGAGTAAATATCCCGATTAAAAGAGCTATTGCGAAAATCCAAGGAATCGGGTTGAAGACTGACCGCTTGGCTGTACGACTCTGAGAAACCATCCTGCCCCCCTGTTCTCCCCTCGGTTATCTGATGTACCTAGGTTACCCAAGGGAGGGCAGGGGTTCCGTGACATTATTCAATTATTAAATGTGACGTTGCTCACATGTTTGAGACCCATTCGCCAGGATGGGGTCTTAAAATCCCCCGTAGGGGCAGACCCATGTGTCTGCCCCGGTATTGGGCGCACACACTGGTGCGCCATGCATATTATTACAACGGGTGCGCCCCTACGTACACATAATATGTGGCGTTATCAAACAGAATCGGTATAAAAGAAATTTGGCACCGGCAGGAGCGCGTCAGCGCCCTTTAAATGATGGCGCCCGCTTTTCCAAAAAAGCCAACCGGGCCTCTTCGGCGTCTTCTGAACCGCCCAGGATCCCACCGGCGTTGGAGGTTAGCACTGTGGTGGTTTCCAAAGAGCCGTCCATAGCGGCGCGCATGATGCGCTTGCTTACCCACTGCACCATGGGCGGTGTCCGCATGATCCGGTCGCACAAATCTCGAGTGGTCTGCTCCAATTCCTCGGCGGAAACTAGGTAGTTGAGCAGTCCCCAATCGTAGGCCCGTTGGGCGTCGAGATGCCCAGTGTAGGCGAACTCCAGGGCACGACCCAGGCCCGCCATCTTTGGCAGGTAGTAGCTTCCGCCATTTTCGAAAATCTGTCCCAGTTGCTGATAGCCGATGAAGCGGGTGTTTTCGCAACCCAGGCGAATGTCGCAGTGTAGGGCCATGTCCATGCCGGACCCCACGGCGGGCCCGTTAATCATGGCGATGGTGGGCTTTCGCACCTGAGAAATGTCCCGGTGGAGCTTGGTAAATCCGTGGAAGAAGTGCTCCCTAGCTGCATCCGGTCCTTCTTCGGAACCTCGGTTGCCAATGAAATTCTCGCCGGTGACGGATGGGTCGTTGTCCCGCCGCATGTCTGCCCCGGAGCAGAATCCCCGGCCCACGCCGGTTAAGACGATAACCCGTATGTTGGGGTCGTCGTCCCCAGCCCGCATGTACTCGCCGACTTTGGCCACAGTGCCGTTTTCCTGGGAGTTGCCAACCAAAGCATTCATCCTCTCGGGGCGGTTGAATTTTATCCAGAGAATGCCGTTGTCCTCGGGCTCATAAAGTAGGTAGTCCACCAATTTAGGCGCCATTTTTGCTCTCCTTGGGGATCATCGGATTAACGATATTACCAAGGATTTTATACCTCATCCGTCCACAGGCACTACTTGGGTCAGCTTTGGGCCTGTACCCAATCCCACGGTGTCGTGGATCAAGCCTAAAACCCAAATCAGATTCTGCTTGGCATTCGGGCTCCAAGAATCGACACGGCTAGCATCAAGGTTTATCATATCTGCTGACCTCCGAGTAAACCGAATAAACCAACCCAGATTACTAGGGAAACAAAAGGAGACACCGATGCGAGAAGTTGCGATAGTTTCACCTGTGCGCACCGCCGTGGGTAGCTTTGGGGGCACCTTGCGCGGCGTTTCCGCAGCCGACTTGGCCACCACTGTCATCACTGAAACTCTGGACCGCAGCGGCCTGGACCCGGCCAAGGTTGACGACGTTATTCTGGGTCACGGCTATCCCAGCGGCGAGAACCCGGCAATAGGCCGCCTGGCTGGACTTAAAGCCGGCCTTCCGATCGAGGTGCCCGGTTACCAGCTGGACCGTCGCTGCTCCTCCGGCCTCCAAGCAATCCTCAACGCCTCTATGCTGGTGCAGACTGAAAATGCCGACGTGGTAATCGCCGGCGGAGTGGAGAGCATGAGCAATGCCGAATATTATGTAAACGAGTCCCGCTGGGGCGCTCGGTTCGGCTCGATGACCCTGCACGACCGTTTAGCCAGGGCCAGGGAAACCATCTCCCCCGAAGAGCGGTTCGGCTTCATTTCCGGCATGATCGAAACGGCCGAGAACCTGGCCAAACAGTACGAGATTTCCAGAGAAGAGCAGGACGAATACTCCTTGCGCAGCCACCAGCGGGCTGTGGCCGCCGTTGAAGGCGGTAATTTCGATTCCCAAGTGGTGGGCGTGCCGGTGCCACAACGCCGAGGAGACCCGATCCCCTTTGATAAAGACGAAGGTCCCCGGGGCGACACCACATTGGAAGCTTTGGGCAAATTGCGTCCCATTTCGACAGACGGCACCGTAACGGCCGGCAACGCCAGCAGCCAGAATGACGCAGCTTCGGTCTGCCTGGTCGTTGCTGCGGACAAGCTGGAAGAATTGGGGCTAACGGCCATGGGTTATCTCCGTGGTTGGGCCGTCACCGGTTGCCATCCGGCCTACATGGGCATCGGCCCCGTATCGGCGGTAGCCAAAGTAATGGACAAAGTTGGCATGTCTCTGGGGGACATGGACTTGATCGAGTTAAACGAAGCTTTCGCCGCACAAGTATTGGCCGTCTTGCGAGAGTGGAAGCTGCCCAATGAGGACAATTTGAACGTCAACGGCTCTGGCATTTCCCTGGGCCATCCCATCGCCGCCACAGGCGCTCGCATTCTGACAACCCTGCTCCACGAAATGGAGCGCCGGGATGTCCAGTTCGGCTTGGAAACCATGTGCGTTGGAGGCGGCCAAGGCGTGGCCGCCCTGTTCGAGAGAAAGTAGGCCCTGGCGGGCCTGCCCCGTTTTCGGGTCCGCAAAAGAGCGCCACATTCAACGTATTAACTGAAAGTTCTAACACAGGCAAATAAATCTATGGGAGGATCACATGCCCGAAGTTTTTGGCAGCGGAGAATTTACTTATACATTTGTTGATGGCTGGGCCAAGTTGCCCGGCGGAGTGACGTTCAAGGAGTGCCCAGGAGTGGCGGTGGACTCCAGAGATAACGTCTATGTTCTAACACGGGGTGACCATCCTATCATCGTCCTAGACAAAGACGGCAACTACATCCGGTCCTTCGGTCAGGGGCTTTTTAGCGATGACCGCACCCACGGATTATACATCGGCCATGATGACTCGCTGATGGTTGCCGACGACGGCATTCATACAATTCAGAAGTTTAACTCTGAGGGCGAGAAGACCATGGAAATCGGTGAGCGCAACCACCCAGCGCCCCGGTGGAGTGGACAGCCCTTTAACCGACCCACGTCGGCCGCCATCATGCCCAGTAACGGCGACGTTTATGTCTCCGACGGCTACGGCAACTCCCGCATCCACGTCTACACCGGCTCGGGAGAGTACAAGTTCTCTTGGGGCAGCCCGGGAATCGACGCCGGCCAGTTCATCCGGCCTCACAACATCGCCGTTGACGCCGATGACAAAGTCTACGTGGTGGACCGGGAAGCCCACAGGATTCAGATTTTCGACCCCAAAGGCAACTTCATCACCATGTGGAACAACATTCACCGGCCCGACTCCATGGTTCTCTGGAAGGACCACATTTACGTGGGCGAGTTGAACGGCATGGGCGGCGTGGACGATGCGCCTGGGCTGGGACACCGGGTAACTGTTTACGACCTCAACGGCAATCGGGTCTGCATGTTCGGCTCCGATGAAGAAGGAGAAGGCCCGGGGCAGTTCATTGCGCCCCACGGCATCGCCGTCGACTCAAAAGGCGACATTTACGTGTCCGAAGTTTCCTACACGATCCGCGGCCGCCACTTGGACCCGCCTCGGGAGATGCGCAGCTTGTCCAAGTACGCAGCGAAGTAAACGACGACTAAGTCCCCCTTAATCCCCCTTTACAAAGGGGGAATTACCATTCCGCCAGTTATATTGGGAGCCATTAGCCCCCCTTTGTAAAGGGGGGTTGGGGGATTTCGGACCCTTAGACCTAACGGAGGAAATCCCTTTTGCAAGACCTTGGCGAGACAACGACTGTCCAATGGGACTCAGCCTTAGAGGCCATCGAGCGGTGCTATGAACTGGGCTGGACCGACGGCCTGCCCGTGGTGCCGCCCACGGTGGACCTAGTTAACCAATTCATAAACGCCGCAAAAAGGGCCTCTTCAGAAGTTGTTGGGCAAATTCCCGAGCGCCGACGGGACATCACCGTGGGAAAAGTAGCAGCCAACGCAGCGATGGCCGGTTGTTTGCCGGAATACATGCCGGTGTTGCTGGCGGCGGTGGAAGCGATGCTGGACCCCGTGTTCAACCTGGTAGGGCCATCCTCTAGCATGGGCGGTTCGGCCATACTCTCCATCGTCAATGGCCCCGTCGCCAAGGAGATCGGCCTGAATTCCCGGAACAATCTCTTCGGTCCGGGCAACCGGGCCAACGCCACCATTGGCCGGGCGGTGCGCTTAGTTCTGATGAACGCCTGCGCCGCTGTTCCCGGTCTGTATGACCGCAGCGTTATCGGCCATCCCGGCAAGTACACCTACTGCATTGCCGAAGCGGATACAGAAACCCACTGGACACCCCTTCACGTGGAACGGGGCTACTCCCTGGACCAGAGCACAGTGACCGTGTTTGCTGGCGAGAGCCCGAGGCAAATCCGGGCGGTGGGCAAGCCCGAAGCGATTCTCTACGCCATCGCCGACGTGAGCTCGACCTTGGGCACCAACATGTCCACTTCGGGCTCCGTGGGAGACACGGACGTTGGAATTCGGCAAGGGCAAATCGTAGTGACCATAGCCGGGAACTCGGACCTTTGGAAGGACTGGACCAAGGAGCAAGTCCGAGGCTACTTGCACGCCAACATCCGGCGCTCCGTGGCCGACCTGAAAAACGCTCAAGTGCTGGCCGGGGATGTGGAACCGGAAGACGCTGAAAAATTTCTGCCTCTGGTGCCTGAACCGGAAGACATACTTCTGGTCTTTGCTGGTGGCGAGGAGTCCAACATGTCCTCGGTTATACCCAGTTGGGGTCCTAAAGTCGCTTGCACTGCCGTTACCAAACAGGTACGCTAAATAGGCTATCACCCACTGGCCGCAACGAATGACATGGTCAGCCCAACCGGATTTTTAGGAGAGAACATGGCACAGGGAACAGACCACGAGTTAGTCAACCCTACTACCCAAGCCATCGTGGCGCCTTTCGACGGCGCTCCCCGTTTGCCTTCTTTGGCCGGCACCAGGCTGGGCATCATAGACGACAGTAAGCGGAACGCCGACGTGCTGTTGGAGGAGCTGGCCGAGTTGCTCCGCACGTGGTACGAGATCTCCGAAGTGAGGTGGCACCGCAAGCCCAGCGCCTCCAAGCCAGCCGACCCAGAGGCAATTAGGGAACTGGTGGAGAATTGCGACTCGGTGATTGTTGCGGTGGGTGATTGAGGGTCCTGCAGTGCGTGCAGTGTGCACGACGGAATCCACGTTGAGAACGCAGGCATCCCTTCCGCCACCATCTGCACGGACCGGTTCGTTCCCACAGCCGCCGGTATGGCCAAGATGTGGGGAGCGCCCGACTACCCGACGATCTTCACGGCCCATCCCATCGAAAACCTGAGCCGGGAGCAGCTCCGGGCTCGGGCCGAGGAGTTGGCCCCCCAAGTTGTTCAGGTATTGATCGGCGACGTCTAACTAGCATTTTTACCGGGATTTAGCCACGGAGATACAGAGCTTTTTTTAAATTAGCTCCGTGTTCTCTGTGCCTCTGTGGCAACCTCGTCCTTAAGTCCGTATTTGAGGCGGCAGCAGGTTGGGAATGGCGTCCTCTATGGGGTAGGTTTCGTCGCACTTACCGCAGAATAAGGAGCCGGTAATAACTTCCTCACCCTCTTCTGCCTCGACCTTCAGTTCCAGGTCCCCCTTGCACATCGGACAAGCCAGGATTTCCATTAAGCTTTTCTTCAAGTTTCCACCTGTTCTGTTAGCTTTCATCCACAAGCGTTCAGGTATCAACCTTATTAGCCTAGGCTGTCCTCGAACAGGGCGCTTAGGACATCAGCCAACCCGAATACGACCAAGCCGATTATCAACACCGCAGCGGTACCCGTCAAGCTGGACCTTGCTTTCCCGAGCCATCCGCTTGAGGTGGGAAGGTCTTCCGGGTAACTCCGCGGGTTCAGAAACCTGACGATGTAGAACATGTAGCAGGCCAAGACGATTTTTACCACCAACACAGCGACATAGGCTAAAGTTATGTTATCTTCCGTCAGCCTGGCTACCGAGAGAATAACGCCGGTTAGTAGCAAAACGCTAATGGCCGTGTTGACCAGACCCCGGTACTCCACGCCCATGAACCGGCCTGTCTGCTCCGGCGCCGGCGCCTGCCGGTTGGCAGGCCGCCAGACCATCAGGTAAAAAATACCGCCGCCGACCCATGCGACAGCGCCAATGGCATGGCCCCAGCGAATAGCAACCAAAATCCAGTCTAAGGGGTTCATAATTTCCTAGTCATCTTTTTTTCGGTTCGTCCCGTTGAGCGACTTTCAATGACTACCGTTCGCGGTGAACCCTGCAGTTCCGCTCGTGGTGGGCCCCCAGCTCCGCTCCTGGTGAGCCCCTAGCCTCCGCTCGCGGTGCAACCTTTGCGCTCCACTGATGGTGAGCACCTCGGCTCCGCTCGTGGTGAGCTTGTCGAACCATTCTCTGGCTGATGTACAGTTAGGTTAGCTCAGGGTGAACGGCTAAAGAGCAATCGTGTTTGGTGGGCTCAACCTAAGCGCTCCTCACATCGGTGGCCCTTCGACAAGTCCGATTGTATCGAGACTCTCGACCTTCGGTCGGAGCTCAGGACGAACGGAAGAGTGCCAGCAGAGTATTCGAGCCTATCCGGCTCAGCGTTAGCCGCCGGACATTTCATCAACTATGCCGATTATCGTTTCCTCGTCTAGGACGCTAATCTGTGTTTTAAAAACTCTACCAGATTTGTCGATGAACACAGTGGTCGGATAAACCTCTACCTGGTACATCTCGGCTATCCGGGCGTGCAGGTCGGTTGCAAAACCGTAGGTCAAGCCCAACTCGGCAACGAAACCCCTGGCATCCTGCTCGCTGTCAAATCCTTGGGGCACAAATAGGCCCAAGAATTTTACCTCCTGATTTTCGGATTGCAGCCGCTGCCAAGCCGCTTCGAAGCTGGGCATCTCTTCCCGGCACGGCGGGCAAGTGGGATACCAGAAGTTGAGCACCGTCATGTTCTCTCCGGCTTGGCTGGAAAGCCGGAACTCGCTTCCGTCGAACTGGGTGAGTTGAAAATCCGGGGCCTTCGGTTCGTTGTCACCGCCGCACGCCAACATGAGCAGTGTAGTGGCCGCCAATATGGCAACTAGGAGCCATAGCGAGTGTTTCCGGAGGGTGGACCAAAGGTCTAGAAAGGGTTTGATGTGGGGGAAGGTCATTTAACGCTGGTGGAAATCCGCGATCGCGCGAAACTTTTTTGAAGTTGACTGCTGATGCCATTCTATAGTTGGCCTGATGCCCGGTCAATTGAGTACTCTCGGTCAGTCCTTCCGAGTACTAATCGTCATTCCGGCCCTTCCCCTTCCGCCGAAGGGCGAGCAGCGGAAGGATGCCGGTTGCGGCTTCCAAATACCTCATCTTTCAATCCAAATTCGCTTTCGGCGCTCAAATAGACACAGGTTGCTCTGGAACCAGCATCAGGCATATGATTCCCCAAGAATATTCCAGGGAGCGAATGTATGCGGTTGGAGAACAAGGTTGCGTTAATCAGCGGCGGCGCCAGGGGCATGGGTGCGGTTGAGGCCAAGCTGTTTGCTAAAGAGGGAGCCAAAGTGGTTATCGCCGACGTGCTTGAAGATGAGGGCAAGCAGACCGAGGCTGAGATAATCGAGGCCGGCGGTCAGTGTTTGTCCGTCAAGTTGGACGTCACCAGCGAAGAAACCTGGGTCCAGGCTGTGTCGGCCACTGTAACCCGCTTTGGGAAACTGGACATTCTGGTGAACAACGCCGGGATTTTCCCTTTGGGCAACGTGGAGGAAACCACCGTTGAGATCTGGGACCGGGTGATGGCTATTAACGGAAAAGGGGTGTTCCTGGGCACCAAGGCGGCGATCCCCGAGATGAGAAAGGCTGGAGGCGGGTCGATAATCAACCTGTCCTCTGTGGCCGGGCTGATTGGCAGCGCCAGGGCAGCCGCCTACGGCGCAACCAAAGGGGCGGTGCGCATTTTCACCAAGTCCACGGCAGTCCAGTACGCCAAGGACGGTATCCGGGCCAACTCGATCCATCCGGGGATAATCGACACACCTATGACCGCTCCGACCATACTTACCGACGAATCCAGCCGCCAAGCGCAGATGGCCCGAACGCCTCTGGGGCGCCTAGGACAATCGGAGGACGTGGCATACGGCGTCCTGTTTTTGGCTTCGGACGAATCGTCCTTCATGACCGGCAGCGAGTTGGTCATCGACGGCGGCTTAACCGCCCAGTGATCTTCACCGCAGAGGCGCAGAGAGCGCAGAGAATTTATTTTTGAACTCAGCGTACGCTGCGCCTCTGCGATGAAAAATCATTTAGGAGGGATACCCATGAGACTTGAAAATAAAGTGGCTTTCATCAGCGGCGGCGGCAGGGGAATGGGCGAGGTGATGGCTAGGCTTTTTGTTCAGGAAGGCGCCAAGGTGGTCATCGGCGACGTGCTGGAGGCTGAAGGCAAACAGGTGGAGGCGGCAATAAACGAGACTGGAGGCGAGTGCATTTTTGTACCTTTGGACGTGACTGACGAGGCTCAGTGGCAACAGGCCGTGGCGGCTACCGTGGCCCGGTTTGACAAGCTGGACATCCTGATTAACAACGCCGGAATCTACCGCACGCGCCGGGTTGAAGACACTCCCTCCGAAGAGTGGGACCAGGTTTTGGCCATCAACGGCAAAGGGGTGTTCCTAGGCACCAAGGCGGCGATTCCCGAGATGCGCAAGGCCGGAGGAGGCTCGATTATCAATCTATCGTCGGTCGCCGGGCTGGTGGGCAGCGCCGATTCCGCCGCCTACAATGCGTCAAAGGGCGCAGTGCGGATTTTCACCAAGTCCACCGCAGTCCAGTACGCCCAGGAAGGCATCCGGGCCAACTCCATACACCCGGGAACTATAGAAACACCAATGACGGCGGACCTATTGGCTGGGGCGGGCCGTCAAGACCGCATGAACCGCACGCCTCTGGGCCGCTTAGGCCGAGCCGAGGACGTGGCCTACGGGGCTCTTTACTTGGCATCGGACGAGGCGTCCTTCGTAACTGGCAGCGAACTGGTCATCGACGGCGGCAGGACAGCGGAGTAACTATGAGCAAGTAGCTACCGCCCCATGGCGTATCCGTCTCGCCTGGGGTCGGCGCCAGCGCTTAGGCCGCCCCGCTCTTGGTCCACCTGGATGGCGCACAGACAGCCCATCTTGGACGTGAAGTCGTCCCAGATATCAACTTTGTGTCCGCGCCGCTCTAGCTCGGCAACGGTGTGGGCGGATATTCGGCCTTCCACTCCCACCAAGCCGGGATAGTAGGCGTGGGGCCAGAAGGAGTTGGGGAAGCTCCAAGTGGATACCCTAGGCGCTTCCACGGCCTGCTGAACGTCCATGCCGAATTCAGCCACGTTCAAGAACAACTGGACCATCGACTGAGGCTGAACGTCGCCGCCCGGCGTGCCGAAGGGCATCCAGGCTTTGCCGTCCTTAAAGGCCATGGCCGGGTTGGGCGTTAACCTAGGGCGTTTCCCCGGCGCCAACGATGCCGGATGGTCTGCGTCCAACCAAGATTGGGAACCTCTCGGTGACATCACAAACCCAAGGCCCTTGGCCACCGGAGCGCCGCCGCCAGAATCACTGGGAGTCGCTGAGAATGCGTTGCCCCATTGGTCGACCACGCAGACGTAACTGGTGTCCGCCTCCAACCTGCCGCCCACCGGCTCCGGATGGGCCGCCTTTACGGCATTCACGCTGCCGCTCTGAAATTGATAAGGGTCTCCGGCATAGGGCATAGCCGGAGATGCCCGGTTAGGGTCTATTGTGTCACGCCTCTGGGCTGCGTAGGCCTTGGAAAGCAGTCCGTCTAAAGGCACGTCCACAAAGTCGGGGTCGCCATAATAGGCGTGACGGTCGGCAAAGGCCAGCTTCATGGCTTCCAAGAAAGTGTGGAGGTACTCGGCGCTGTTATGTCCCATGCCTTTTAGATCAAACTCTTCCAGAATGTGCAGCGCCTGGATGCTCACCGGGCCCTGGCACCAAGTGCCGCAGGTGTATACGTCGATGCCTTTGTAATTCCCCACCGCCGGCGCCTCCAGTTTGGCATTAAAGTCCGCCAAGTCCTCCATGGAAAGGAGCCCGCCTTGCTCCTGGTTAAAGCGGACCATCTCCTCCGCGATTTCACCTTTGTAGAATAAATCCCGGGCCGCTTGAAGAGCGTCTTCCCTTCCCTTGGAGGCGTTCTCACGCTCGACTTGGATAAGCCGTTGGAAGGTCCGAGCCAAATCAGGTTGTACGAGAACGTCGCCTATGGCAAGCGGATTACCGCCGGGGAAGAACGTGTCCAAGGTGCTGGTCCAACCCTTGGCCGTGGCCTGAGCGAACAAACCAGCCATTGGACGGTGCAAGCTGGCGGGAATTGGAAAGCCCTTCTCAGCCAGCTCCAAGGCAGGTGTCACTACTTGCTCGAAACTCATGGTACCGTACAGCTTCAGCGCCGTGATCCAGGCGTCGGCCGCAGCGGGCGTGACGGTGCGCAGTATCCCTTGCGGCAAGTCGCCCTCGGCGTGCTGCTGAAAATAATCTATGCTGGCGGTCTTGGGCCACCGTCCGAGACCGGCGATGGTTGCTGTCTCTTGGCGTTGGGCATCATGGACGATAATCGGCGCAACTCCACCGAAGCTGGTGTATTGAGGAAGCGTCACGTTGATAACGATGCCAGCGGCCACACCGGCGTCGGTAGCGTTTCCTCCCTGTTCCAAAATACGGTATCCCGCTGCTGTCGCCAGGTAGTGCCCGGAAGAAACCATGTGGATGGTGCCGGTTATGAGGGGACGATAACTCCTAACGCCGATGGCCACTTCGCACCTCTAACAATAATCGTCGAATCCGGGTTTCAGCCTTAGATGCACGGAATGATACCGGCGGCCCGTTTGAGTGTCAACGAACGAGGCTGGGCCAAGAAGTCCGGAATCGTAATGAAATAGACGTACTACTCGTGCTCAGCCCAGATTCCGCCTACTGGGTCACTTCGCGCTGCTTGAAGTCATTAACTTGGTCCATGCTATAACCCAAGCCGAGCAAGACGTCTTGGGTATGCTGGCCGGTGACGGAGCCGACATGGCGCGCTTTCCCCGGTGTGTCCGACATGTGGAATGGGATGCCTATCTGGGAAACTTTCCCTTGAGGAGCCCCAGGCGCTTCAACCTCCACCACCATGCCCCGGTGGACTGTGTGAGGGTCGTTCAGCGCTTCTTCCATGCTATATACCTTACCCACGGAGATGTTCTGGTCTTTCAAGTACTCAAACCAATCGTCCCTGGTGCGGGTGACAAAGGTTTCCTCAAGGAACTTGGTGATTTCGTCCCGCTCTGGACCTTCCGCTTCTTGGCTGTCAACCAGGTCCTCACGGCCTAGAACCTTACAAAGATTTACCCAGAACCAAGGCTCTATAGCTGCGATTGTCAGATATTTGTTGTCCTTGGTGCGGTAGACGTTGTAATAGGTGGCCCCCCCGTTAAGGCGGCTCATGCCCCGTTTGGGAGACCGTCCCTCGCTATAAAACCCGGATACTACCGCCGCCAACATATACATCACACCTTCGGTCATGGCAATGTCCAGGTATTGGCCCCTCCCCGTGTTGTGACGCGCCATCAGGGCGGAGAGCACCGCAATAGCTCCGCATAGGCCGCCTCCGGCATAGTCGGCCAACAGGTTCAGTGGAATGGCTGGCTTTTCTTCCTCCGAATAGCCGATCATGCTCAACACACCGGAAAAGGAAATATAGTTGATGTCGTGGCCAGCCATATCGGCATACGGACCGGTTTGGCCGTATCCGGACACCGAGCAATAAACTGCCCTGGGATTAATCTCTTTGACCTTTTCGTAGCCCGCCCCAAGCCGGTCCATGACCCCTGGTCTAAATCCCTCCACAATCACATCAGCGTCCTTAGCCAGGCTGTAGAAAATCTCCCTGGCTTCCGGCTCTTTCAAGTTCAGGGCCAGGCTGCGTTTGTTCCGGCGCAAAGCGTCGTAGGTTGCGTGCTTACGCTCATCTTCCGGGGTGGCAATGCCGCTGACGACTTTTTCATAAGCGGCGCGCTCTCCGGTCATGGGACGTTCCAGCATCAGGACATCGGCGCCCAAGTCCCCTAAAATCATGGTGCAGAACATGCCCGGGGCGTTGCGGCAAAAGTCCAGGACCTTGATACCCTCTAGAGCTTGCATAGGGAGGCTCCTTGGTAATATTTGAATGAAAGAGGCAATGTGAGAGACATTATAGCGGAGATAATGGCAGAGTTGAGTGTAGCCACCGCATGCTGTTGGCTGCCATGATGCATCGCCCATTGCGAGGGGCTATAATCTCTTTGCCTCGAAGAGAGCCGGGCAATCGCCGGCATAACTAATCCATCTTTTTGATTAATTTAGCTTGGACAGGAGTGCACCATGGACCTGGGATTGACCGGCAAAGTAGCAATGATTACCGGCGGTAGCCACGGACTTGGTAAACAGGCGGCGGATTGTCTGGCCAGGGAAGGTTGTAAAGTGTCGATCTGCGCCCGCGGCCAAGAGCAGCTAGACGCCACAGCGGCGGAGTTACGGGCTAAAGGTTATCAGGTCCACGCCACCCAAGCCGATGTGACTAATGAAGAAGAATCGGTCCGTTTTCACAACGAGACCATTGCCAACTTGGGCCAGCCGGACATTTTGGTCAACAACGTGGGCGGCCGCAGGGGGTCTACGCTCCTCAGCGAGACCACAATGGAGCAGTTCCGGGACGGTATGGAGTTTAACCTGTTTAGCGCCGTACGGCTGATGATGCTTGTGCTTCCTCACATGGAGAGCCAGGGCTGGGGCAGGATCATCAACATTGCTTCGATTTACGGAAGGGAGCACGGCGGCTCCATAGATTACATGACGGCCAAGGCCGGGATGATCGCTTTCTCGAAGCACTTGGCGCTCCAACTAGCGCCCACCAACATACGGGTTAACAGCATTGCCCCGGGCTCCATCGATTTTCCCGGCAGCAGTTGGGACCGTTTCCAGCAGAACAATACCCCCGAGGTGGTGGCTGAGTTTATTGGCCGGAACCTGCCTGCCGGGAAGTTCGGTTGGCCGGAGCCCATCGGGGAGATGGTAGCGTTCTTGGCTTCGGACCGGGCCGACCTCATCACCGGCACTTGCATCAACATAGACGGTGGCCAGTCAAAGTCGCTGTTTTAGGAGCTATCAGCTACTTGTGGCTCAGCAGGCCGATAAACTCGCGCCATGCGGTGACGCATTTTTCCGGCGCCGAGTGTTGCACGTAGCCGGTTGTGCCGGGTATGGCCAACAATTGAGCGTTGGGCATCAATTGGGCCATGCCGTAGGTACGGTCCGGATTGTTGGCCACGCTGTCTTCCGCCACCATGATCAAAGCGGGCGTGTTGATTCGGGGCAAAATTCCGGCAAGGTCTTGGTTGGCCAAGTAGGCTAAAGTTTCCAGCACCACCCGTTGGGAGGTCTGAGACATCTGGTCTATGTACCACTGGTGGTGCTCCGGTTCGGCTTTGGGGTCCACCCTCCGGTCTGCCGTCTTACGCACCCAACTTTCAACCCCTTCTTCTTGAACCAGTTTGTAATAATCCCGGTAAGTAGCCACTCCAGCGAACTTGTAAGGAGACGAGCATACCGCCAAGGAATGCAGTCGCTCCGGGTGTTCATAAGCAAACTGGAGGGAAATGGTGCCTCCCACCGTTTCGCCAATCAGATGCACCTTGTCCAATTCCAGGTGGTCCAACAGATGCAATATATCTGTGGCGAAATTGCTGAGGGACCAATCGTAACCTTCCGGCGGAAGAGAGGACCGGCCGAATCCTCGGGTGTCAAGGCGAATTACCCGGTACTGACGGGCCAGCAGCGGCACCCAGGCGTACCACAGGCGGGTGTTCTTGGCGTTGCCGTGGTGCAACACTACAGTTTCCGCGTGGCGCCACGGGTCTGCAAACAGGTCGTCCTCATAAAACATTTCCAGAGTGTCGTCCAGCTTGGCGAAAGGCATTTTAGGCTCCTATAAGCCATCTTATTGGTGATTTAGCAGCGTCCTTCGACAAGTCCGATTGTATCGAGACTTCCCGGCTTTGCCGAGGATGCTCGATGAAATCGGCACTCGATCTTCGGTTTGAGCTTATGACGAGCGGTCGGCTTGATACCGCCTGACTATTCGGTCAGAGGAACGAAAATCGACACTCTGGGCTCAGGACTCACAACCTCGGTGGTGTGGCCCCGGCCTGTGAGGTCGTCGGCGAAAAGCACTTCTCCAACCCCGAATGTATGGGAACTGCCGTCACCGATGGTGATTTTGGACTGGCCCTGCAGGATAATCACGTACTGCCGGGCTGGAGCGGGGTGCCAGCTTATGAAATGGCCTGGGGGAGAATGCCGGAACTGGATTCCTGAAGCTCCCCGCATAGCAGTTACTTCAGCATTAGCGATGGGCGTGTAAGGTAAATCCAATTCCTCGAAGTGGGACTCTCCGTCCTCTCCGCTGTAAACCCTGATTACTTTCATACCCGCCCTTTAATGTCTGTCTTGCGGCCGTTCACTTAGGTGCTATCCGGAAAGGATTACCGCTTTCCGTGAGATTGTATAACCACACCTAGGTTACCGGGTGAGTCTGGTCCTTCAACAAGTCCGAGCAAAAGATTCGTGTAGAACCAATGACTGTTGGAATCTCCGCCTAACTGGTATTAGTGATAGTGGCCCTTCGACGGGCTCAGGACGAACGGGGCTGCTCATCCGCTCATGGTGAGCTTGTCGAACCACTGCCATGTTTAACGTGTGTTAGGTAAGTCGCAGGCTCAGGACGAACGGGATGATGTCGAAAGTAGACGGAGTTGCGCTAACCCACCAATGGAATAGACACAGACACCCTGGCGTCGCCGCCTACGGCTTCTGTGGTGTGGCCTCGGCCAGTGAGATCATCGGCCAAGAGCACATCTCCGGGGTTAAACAGACGCTTGGTGCCGTCGCCGATTCCGACTTCCATCTGTCCTTGCAGGGTAATAACGTACTGTCGACGGGGCGCCTGGTGCCAATCGGAGAAGCTGCCGGCAGGCGTCTTCCGAAATTGGACACCGGAAGCTCCGCTCATGGCAGTCACTTGGGCGTCGGCAATGGCTTCATAGGGTAGGTCCAATTCTTCAAAATGGGTCTCACCGTCATCGCCGGTGTAAATCCTGACCACTTGCATGATTATTCTCCTAATTGATTGATAAGGGCTGGATGGGGCGAGTTGTCTGCCCTTAATTCATACCCAAGCGGGGTGCCCGGCCAATCATAACAATCGTCCCCAAGAGCGTCAATTAGCCAATTTCGGAGGCTAAATGGCGAGCCCGGTCGCGCAGACGTCATTTATGCAGCAAACTTGGCAATTGGGTGTTTTTTTGACGCAGACCTCTTTTGCGTGATGGTCCAAGAGCGCATGATACTCGTTGAACAGCGCCGGGTCGCGGGGAAGATTCTGTTGAAATAGCGCCTGACATGCCTGATACGTTACTGCCTTCTTTTGAGGAATTAATTCCATGCGCTGCAGTATTCGGCGGGTATAGGAGTCGATGACGAAGGAAGGCTTTTCGGCGGCGTAGACCAAAATATCGTCGGCGGTCTCTTCTCCGATACCGTGAATGGAAAGCAGTTCCTCTCTTAGCTTGGGCAATTCCTGGTCCAACATGGTCGCCAACTCGCCGCCGTAGAGGTCTACCACATGTTGGGCGAAGGCCTTTAGTTTTCGGGCTTTGGCGTTGAAGTACCCGCAGGAACGGATAATTGCGGCCAAGTCGTTTACAGGACGGGAGTAGATAGCCTGCCAGGACCAGCAATCCGCTTTTTTAAGACTTGCTATCCCGCGTTCGACGTTCGTCCACGCTGCGGATTGAGTAAGTATCGCACCTACGACCACGTCAAAGGGCCCATCTCCCGGCCACCAACCTTGCGGACCGTAACGGGTGTAGAGCCTGCGGTAAACTTTCTGAAGTAACGGACTTAATCCTTTCGAAGTCGGCGCCCATTGAGCCACTCGTTTGCGGCGAGGTTTACGTTTTTTTTCAGGCATATTTTATGTAAATTATTATCCTATTATTCAGAGGTGAATCGGGAGATTCCGGCTAAGAGTTATCGACTTTTCCGTTACTCGGCAGCTATAAGCGTAAACTTCGACCCCTGCGGCGAAGCTGTCTCTCAGAGCGGCGCCGAACACGGGATCTGCAACGTCGTGGGTAGCGACGGCCTCGCAGTCGTCTCGTTGGACCACGAAAATCGCAGCGGCCCGATGGCCAGATTCCACTGCCTCTGCCAGGCTGTGCATGTGCTTAGCGCCCCGTAACGTTGGAGCGTCAGGAAACAGTCCTACACCGTCGACTACCAGAGTAACCGACTTCGTCTCCAGGTAGCAACGCCCTGCTGGGCTTTCCAGCATGAAATCAAGGCGGCTCTCACCGAAGGTCACTTCCCGGCGAACGTCCGGGTACTCGGCGAATTGGTCAAGATGGCCTTGGACCAGCGCTTCTTCCACTAGGGTATTGGGCAACCTGGCGTCGGCGGAAGCAAGAGTAGTACCCAAGTCCACCAACGCAAGGTCGAATTTTGTCTTGCGGTGTTCTCCTGGTTGAGGCTTGAGGAGCACCCGATAGCCCGGCACCAGTAATTCGCGCATGCGGCCCGAGTTGGCCACATGGACTCCGGTTTCCTTTCCGTTTACGTCCA
This sequence comes from SAR202 cluster bacterium Io17-Chloro-G4, assembly GCA_002816455.1. Taxonomy (GTDB): domain Bacteria; phylum Chloroflexota; class Dehalococcoidia; order Lucifugimonadales; family UBA3495; genus UBA1141. The sequence continues at coordinate 28,315 of MUCR01000018.1, forward strand.
CCAAGGCCAGGAACCGGTTCAGCCTTGCTTTGAACCTGCCTTCCACCAAATCGCCGGGATAGTCCAACAGCATCACTCTCGGCATGAGCAAGTATAAGGCGCATATCTAGGAGCGCTGGCTCCCGACGCCGATTCATGGTAACAAGGGCCAAGTCCGGCGGGCAACTCACGTGTGGGCGCAATTTACCCGCTCGGCGAAGGACATTGACGGGCCAAAAAATCTAGCTTCCACACGATGACTTAATGCTATCATTGGAACCGTAGACGGCGGGAAGCGTAAAGGGCGGGAACCGTAATTATCGCGCTCGGACTTCCGCGCCCAGGATTGACGAAATGGTCCAGTTTTCAACACGTTTGGAGCAAGCCAGTGAAGCCACCCAGAGCTTGGTGTGCGTTGGTCTCGACCCAGACGCGAGCCGCATGCCGGTAGACGACGTTTTCGAGTTTAACCGGGCTATTGTGGACGCCACCAAGGACTTGGTATGCGCATACAAGCCCAATGCCGCATTTTACGAGGCGTTGGGTTTGCCAGGTCTGGATGCAATGGCGCGCACCGTTGCTTACATCCACGAAACCGCTCCACAGGCGGTGGTTATCGGCGACGTGAAACGGGGGGACATTGGCCCATCGGGTCAATCCTATGCCAAAGCCTCATTCGAAGTGTGGGGTTTTGACGCCGTAACCGTTAATGCTTGGGGCGGCCTGGATTCGGTGGAACCTTTCATCTCGGACGGGGAGCTCGGAATCTTTGTCTGGTGCCGTGGCTCCAATCCCGGCTCCGCAGACATACAAGACTTGATGGTGGACACTCCTCAGGGCAAGATCCCCCTATATCAGCATCTGGCGGGATCCTGCCGGGAGTGGAACACTGCACAGAATGTAGGATTAGTAGTTGGCGCCACTTACCCGGATCAACTAGAAGCTGTCCGCAATATCTGCCCTGACATGCCCATACTCATACCCGGCGTGGGGGCTCAGGGCGGCGACTTAGAGTCGGCCGTACGTTTGGGCACCGACAATAGGGGGAGGCTGGCCGTGATCAGCTCTTCCAGGGGAATAATTTACGCCTCCAGCGGCCGCGACTTTGCCGAGCGGGCGAGAGCTGAAGCCGCGGCGATGCGCCTAAAGATAAACGAGACACTGACGATTGAAGGCTTGGGATGGCCTTAAACATAAAAATCGGCGACGTCCTGCGCATGAAGAAAGCTCATCCCTGTGGGGGACACCTGTGGGAAGTTGGGAGATTGGGGGCGGATATCGGCATCACCTGCCAGACCTGCCACCGCCACCTGCTGCTGGCCAGGTCCTACCTGGAGCGCCGGGTGCGTGAAGTCCTGCCTCGATCAGTGGCAGACAGGGATAGCTCCCAGGTGGAATGAATTGTCTCCGCAGAAATTAGAAATGTAATATCGGAAGAAAAAAACCAGGCAAGGTCATCGGCCACCTTTACGGCTCTCGGCTTGCAGGGGCCATTTCTCCTTCACCAGTTTGCGGTCCCTGCCAAACCCACGGCTCCGGATGGAAACGCCGAAGGTCCTCTTCCATGGTGTCGATAAAGTTTCTCACGGCTCGGCCCAAGAACTTACCCCTTAGCGTGCACACCCCTATTTCCGAGCTTGGGAAGATATGGTCCAAACGCACGACCCCAAACCGGTAATGGTCTTCGGCGTGAAGGGTGAAGTCGTTACTGACGGCCACACCCATGCCAATTTCCACATATCTCTTTATCGACTCGCTATCGTCCATTGCAAGAATTACGTCGAAGTTGACGCCTTCGACTTTCAACGCTTGCTCCACCTTCATCCTGGTCAAAGCGCCGGGACCTGGCAAAATCATAGGGAATTCAGCTATATCCTTTAGTTCGATGCCGGATTTATTTATCAACGGGTGTCCAGGAGGGGTGAGCAATATCACATTGTAGGTAAATAGCTGTTCGAATTCGAGGGCTACCTCATCGGGTGGCGGTGGCGAACATAACGCCAAGTCAATTTCACCAGACCTGACGAGCTGTATCAGCGGTGTATAGGAACGGGCCAAAAGCCGAAGCCGGACATCGGGGTACTCTGCATTGAAAGTCTGGATACTCTTTGGTAAGTGATGCAAGACCAGATCGGGATAAGCTCCGACCACAAACGAGCCTCGCCGCTCGGAATAGTTCATCTGGGTCTTTAGCGTGTCAACAGCTTCCACCACCGGTGTGACCAACTCCAGTAAGGTCATGCCTTCTGAGGTCAACTGAATAGGCCGCTTAATCCGGTCGAAAAGCGTAACTCCGAACTCATCTTCCAGTTTCCGCAGGTGGGTGGTCACGGTAGGCTGGCCCAACTCCAGATTCCGTGCTGCCTTGGAGACGCTTCGTAGCCGGGCTACGTGGTAAAAGCTAACCAATTCGCGAAGTTCCATGCGGTCTGCCCCCCAGCGTATCGCCGTGTTTGATATAATATATCACACACTATAACTTGACAAAATACCATAGTAAAAATAAGAATTGGGGTAAGGGTCGAGTCCCATGTGAGACGCGTCGGCCTTTTGTGGAGCGCCGGGGAATACCAAGTTCCCGCATATTGGACAGCATGCCGTTCATCATTACTGAACCTTGCATCGATGTAAAAGATGCCACCTGTGTGGACGTATGTCCGGTGGACTGCATACACACAACCGACGAAGACAAAATGTTTTTCATTGATCCGGTGGCTTGCATAGATTGTGCCTACTGCGAGTCGGTTTGCCCGGTCAATGCCATTTTCGACGAGTTCACCGTTCCCGCCAAATGGCGGGAATACATCCGTAAGAATAGGGAGTTCTTTGCCAACGGTAAACGTTAGTCACCTCCCTCTCCCACACCTAAGATCGGATTTCATTTTTAGTTCCCCCAACTGGCTTTCCTCTTCAACTTTTTGGGTCGTCTTCCTATGCCCACGCCTAGAAGCGGTCCGAATCGCCATGCCATGGTTTCGGTCAGATAGTTTAGCTGCCAGTTGGTACCGTAAGCGAAGGCGATTATTGCCAGTGGCAAGGCCCCAAGATACACTAAGGCCCGGTATCCGCAGCATGTTCGATCCCCGGAGGTCTAGAGAATAATGGCTTTATTTTTAAAAGACGATGACGTGCGCCAATGCGTTTCGATGGACGAAATGCTTGATGCAATCGAAACGATGCAGCGGCATTACGGCAACGGAGAAGCTTACAACTTGCCCCGGCGCAAGATTATCGCAAGCGGTGGCATGCTTTCTGTAATGGGCGGAGGCCTTTACTACCAAGGCCTGCTTGGAGTAAAAACCTACACGGTGGTCAAAGGGACTTATTCTTTTCAAGTCAGCTTATATGACGCCGAGACGGGCAAACTCGTTTGCTACACCCAGGCCAATAGGTTAGGCCAGTTACGGACCGGCGCCACTTCCGGGGTGGCTGTAAGGCACCTAGCCAAATCCCACGCAACAACCATCGGCATCATAGGGACAGGCGGTCAAGCCCCGACACAGCTTGAGGCGGTATCCAAAGTCCGAAACATCAAGAAAGTGCTAGCTTATAGTCGCAATACCGAACGGCGGGAAGCTTTCGCTCGCTCTGCTAGCGAAACTTTGGGAATCGACGTCGAAGCTGCCGAAAGCAATCGTGAAGCGATTGAGGGCGCCGACATCATTATCTGCATAGCCGCGACCACGACGCCGGTATTGGAAGGCGACTGGCTATCCGATGGGAGCACTGTCATCGGCGCCGGACCCACCAGTTGGCGCCACCAGGAAGTAGACGACGCCACGTTCTCCAAGGCCGACAAGATTTTCGTCGATTCTCCCGAACAGGCCACCGTGGAGGCGGGCGACATGGCCAGCGCTGTAGACCGGGGCCTGCTGCAGTGGAGTCAATTATTGGAGTTGCGCCATGCCGTGGCTGGCAAGGTCAAGGGCCGGGAAAACGACCAGCAGATTGTCTACGCCAAGCTCATGGGCACGGGTGTTGCGGATGTGGCGGCGGCTGCCCTAGCCTACGAGAAGGCCAAGGCTAAAGGAGTTGGAATGGAGATGGACTGGTAGGTAGCGCTCTGAAAACCTTGCTTTGACATATTTATGTCATCTATATATGATTTGATATATGAGAACCACAATTAGATTGGACGACCAGCTTCTCACCGAAGCTAAGTTACTCGCCGCCTCCACAGGGCGTAGCCTCACATCGGTTATCGAAGACGCTCTGCGGGAGATGTTAGCACGTAGGCAAAAATCAGGCCGCCAGGAACCGATCAAGTTGAAGACCGTCCCTGGGAAGCTTCTGCCGGGAATCGACCTAGACGATTCGGCGGCACTGCTTGATATCATGGAACAGAACGATGGACCTGCTCGACGTTAACGTATTGGTCTATGCCCACAAACAGGGCTCGCCAAACCATCGAGACTACCGCCTTTGGTTGGAAGAGTTAGTCCAGGGCGATGAGGCTTATGGAATATCCGATATTGTGTTGAGCGGTTTTCTTCGCATAGTTACTCATCCAAGCATTTTCCGCCCTCCCAGTGATATAGGCTCGGCATTGGAGTTCGCGACCCGGGTGCGGGAGCGGCCCAACTGCGTGCAAATATATCCAGGCCCCCGCCATTGGTCAATCTTCACCAGGCTTTGCCAACACGTTAGCGCCAAAGGCAACCTGGTTCCCGACGCCTACTTTGCCGCACTGGCGATTGAATCGGGCAGCGTATGGGTCACATCAGACAGGGACTACGGCAAATTCCCCGGCCTGAAGTGGCGGCATCCTCTCGGAAGCTGAAAAAGCCTCGGCAGCCGCGCTAGCCTACGAGAAAGCCAAGGGTATGCGTGTTGGATTGGAGATGGACTGGAAGGCGGGGGTGGAATCTAACTGGAATCTACCTGTTATAGGCTGTGCAGACAAAAAGGATCGGGATCATAGCAAATCTCTAAACTGTTCCTCAGATAAGCCGGCGTCACGCACGATCCCACCCATCGTATACGCGTTTAGCGGATTATTGCGGGGAATGGTGAGGAATCGAACGCCATCGCTCATTATTATGTGCTTGCTCTGCCGTAAGACTTGAAAGCCGGCTTTTTCCAACGCTTGCACGGCCCGGAGATGATTGACGCCGGGGATTCTTGGCATAGCTAAACCGAGACTTCAACCTCTCTAACTTCTGCGCCATCTAAGGAATCTGTGATCGCCGCCAGATACTCCTGGATGGCATCCTTGATGTTTTCAATAGCTTCCAGCTCGCTTTCCCCCTGGGACCAACAGCCAGGCAAACCCGGGCAAGACACGCTGAAACCTTCGTCGGATTCCTGCAAAACGACTTTGTACCGCATTGTGTCACCTCTGCCCAATTATAACTGATGTTCCTGCCTAACCCCCGTCCAGGTACTCATCAATGCACTGCACGCTGTAGTTGCTGTGTTCCATTAGCAGGCTCTGCACAGCCGCTCGGGCTGTGTCCAGAGACGTGAAGCAAGGCACCTGGCGTTCGGCGGCTGACCGGCGAATTAGGTAGCCATCCCGCAGTACCGAGCTCACTTCAGAGATGGTATTTATCACGGCCCCCACGTTGCCGTCTTCGATTACATCCACTACGTTCGGATGGCCCTCTCCCATCTTTTTCGTGGTCATAGTGACCGGGACTCCCATTGCCGAGATCATGGCGGCAGTACCTTCAGTGGCGTAGAGTTGACAGCCAGCTTGGTCCAGTTCCAGAACCAGCGACGCAACCTCAGCCTTATGCTGGTCGGCTATGCTCAAAAGCACCCCCATACCTGTTTCCAAACTGAGACCGGCGGCCATCAACGCCTTGGTGAGTGCATTGGGAAAGTCCCTGTCGATGCCCATGACTTCCCCGGTAGACTTCATTTCCGGCCCAAGGTGCCAGTCCACGCCCACCAGCTTCACCATGGAAAACACCGGCGCCTTGATGCCAACCAGGTTTTGGGTAGGCCACAGCCCTCCCTCATAACCCTGCTCTTCCAGGCTTTGGCCCAGCATCACTCGAGTGGCAATGCGAACCACGGGGACCCCGGTAACTTTCGATATGAAGGGGATAGTCCTGCTGCCTCTAGGATTGACCTCCAGGACGTACACGGTGGTTGATTGACGCCCGTCGTTGCTCAAGAAAGGGCTCCGGTAAGGCGCACCGCCTTGAATCACAAATTGGACGTTCATCAGGCCTCGCACTCCCAAGGCTACGCCGATTTGCGTTGTGTAATCAACAATGGCCGCGATCTCTTCATCGCTGAGGTTCAATCCCGGATATGTAGCCATGGAGTCGCCACTATGCACTCCAGCCCGCTCAATATGCTCCATGATGCCCGGAATCAACACCCGCTGGCCGTCGCAGATTGCGTCAACCTCGCACTCTTTGCCCTCCATATAATGGTCGATGAGTACCGGTTTATCCGAGGCTATTTCAGAAGCGACCGTTAAATAGCGAATTAATTCGGTGGCGTTTTGGACGATCTCCATGGCCCTGCCTCCCAGCACATAGCTGGGCCGGACAACAGCGGGGTAGCCAATATTCTGGGCGACCGTGAGCGCCTCTTGCACCGAGCTCACAGTGGCGCCCGGAGGCTGAGGGATACCCAAGCCGACCATGAACTCTTCAAACTTCTTCCGGTCCGAAGCTATGTCTATTGCCTCGGCGCTGGAACCTAAAATGGGCAGGCCGGCATTGCCAAGGGACTGGGACAGGTCGATGGCCGTTTGGCCGCCAAATTGCACCACCACAGGCGGCGGCTGGTCGTCTCCGGCCTCGTTATCCAGAATGTCTCTCAGTGCCTCTTCATCCAGAGGTTCAAAGTAGAGCCGGTCACTGGCGTCAAAGTCTGTTGATACCGTTTCGGGATTGGAGTTGACCATGATGCTGGAATATCCTTCCTGGGAAAGAGCCCATGCGGCATGGACGCTACAGTAATCGAACTCAATTCCTTGACCGATTCTTATGGGGCCACTGCCTATGACCACCGCTTTTTTGCCGGGTAAAGGCGGCGCTTCATTTTCTTGGTCGTAGGTGCTGTAGTAATAGGGCGTAACTGCCTCGAATTCAGCGGCGCAGGTATCCACCATTTTGTAAACTGGGCGGATGTCCCACTGCAGGCGCTGGGTGCGCACCTGCTCCGGCAACATGTCCGCCAGGGTGCCCACCTGCTCGTCCGAGAAGCCCATGCGTTTGGCCCTCAGCAGCAAGTCGGGAGTCAGCGCCTCGGACAGCAATCGCCGCTCCATGGCCACGATGCGGGCCAAAGCATTGATGAACCACGAGTCAACATGGGTTTTCCGGACCAGGGTTCCGGGACTCACATCCCGGCGGAGGGCCGCCATGAGGGCCCACACCCGAAGGTCGTTGGGCCCGATGGGCAGATCGTCCAAGGAGAATTTCTCCCGGGCGCTCCACGACTGGTCTTCCCACAGTAGGCTGCGGCCTCCCAGTTCCAAGGACCTGGTCGCTTTTTGCAAGGCGGCCTCGAAAGAACGGTCGATGACCATCACCTCTCCGGTGGCCTTCATTTGGGTGGTAGTTCTACGGTCGCCGTGGGGGAATTTGTCGAAGGGCCAACGGGGGAACTTGACCACGCAGTAATCAAGGGCAGGTTCAAAGGCGGCCTGGGTCATGCCGGTGACCGCATTTGGGATTTCGTCTAGCCGCTTGCCCACCGCAATCTTTGCGGCGACCCTGGCGATTGGGTATCCCGTGGCTTTGCTGGCAAGGGCCGAGCTCCGGCTGACCCGTGGATTGACTTCAATAACGTAGTAAGGAGATTGGTGCTGGTCACCCATCCCCAAAGCTTCGTTCACCAAGGTGTGGGGTTGCAACGCAAACTGGACGTTGCAACCTCCCTCTATGCCCAGTCCGCGGATAATCCTCAGGCTGGCCGAGCGCAGCATCTGATAATCTTTGTCGGTCAAGGTCTGGCTGGGTGCGACCACGATGCTGTCCCCGGTGTGCACGCCCATTGGGTCCAGGTTTTCCATGTTGCATACGGTGATGCAGTTGTCGGCGCTATCCCGCATCACTTCGTACTCGATTTCCTTCCAGCCAACGAGGGACTGCTCCAGCAAGACTTGGGAAATGGGGCTTCGGGCCAATCCGTTGGCAGCGATTGTCTCAAACTCTTCCCAAGTCTCGGCTATGCCTCCCCCGGTGCCGCCCAAAGTGTAGGCGGGGCGAATCACCAAAGGCAAACCTAAATCTTTAGCTCGAATCCGGGCTTCTTCGATGGTGGACACCGACACGTTGTTGGGCTCGGGCTCGCCCAGTTCGTGGAGGAACTGGCGGAAGAATTCCCGGTCTTCGGACTTGCGGATTGTTTCCAGAGGAGTACCCAACATGCGGACGTTGTATTTTTCCAAAACGCCAGCGTCGGCCAATGCGACTGCCAAATTGAGGCCCGTCTGTCCGCCCAAGGTGGGCAAGATTCCGTCGGGCCGCTCTGTCTGGATGACCCGTTCTAAGACTTCCACAGTGAGGGGTTCTATGTAGACCCGGTCGGCAATGCCTTGGTCGGTCATGATGGTCGCCGGGTTGGAATTTACGAGGACGGTGATGACGCCTTCTTCGCGAAGGGCTTTGCAGGCTTGGGTTCCGGCGTAGTCGAATTCGGCCGCTTGGCCAATAACAATAGGTCCGGAGCCAATGACTAGCACTTTTTCCGGCCTATCGGCCAACGCTCAACTCCTCTAGCGCCCCAAGATTGGTGGACTAAACATCCTAAAACCAGCTCGTACGTGAGCTGGTTTTAGGTTTTTTGGCTATCTAATCGGTCCGGTCACGGGCTGGATACCATAACAGCCAATCCATACTAGCTCCGCGCTTTGGATCACTCCACCGGTAGAGCGCCGGGCAGATTGATAAGCCTGTGACGCTGAAGCGTGTTCAGCGTTTGCGAGACGAACGAGCCGAAAATGCGACCATCGGGGTCGTTTTCGTTCACTAATGCGACTTCTTCCCGGGAAGAAGATTCCGCGCCGCACCGGGGTGGAATCCTAATACTGACGTATTGGCCGTCCAGCTTTTCCAACTCGACTCGCCCAACGGGAAATAGCGCATGGTCGCCACTGGCATGGTTTCCTGATTTGATCATCAGTTCCCAGCGCTTGCCAACAGTTCCCTTTCCCGATGTCACGCTGTAGTTATATCCATTGCAAGAAAAATAAGGGACCTCGCGGTCTAAGAGAGAAATAATTGCTGTGAGATCCGATGGCACCTCCACCTCCACACCCTCCTCCAACATACTCATGATGAAGGAAGACATTGCCTACCTCCGAAAATTAAGACTATTGCGTCGGGGTTATAAAATCTCCAAAAACCGATCTGTTCATGGGCCTGTCAGATTTGGCCCCTCTTGGCCTGAGGCTGTGCCCTTTGAGCCCACTGCCGAAGAAATGAACTCAGACAGCATATCAAGGCTATTGGCTCTAGTTCCATCTCTGGGAAAACCAAAACGTCCCAATAATCGCGCTACTGACCAACTCTTGTCATAACCTGCCCTTTTTATCCTGCCCCGCCGCCAAATGTCGTCTTAAACTAAAAGCTTCGAAAAAATCTATACTTGGATTAATTGGCTTCTTCCAGCATTTGAACGAATCTATCGAAAAGATACTCGTTGTCCTGAGGACCCGGGGAAGCCTCCGAGTGATACTGGATGGTAAATAAGGGCATCTGTGTGTGTTTCAGCCCTTCAATTGTCCCATCGTTCAAGTTCAGATGGGAAATTTCCAAACCGGCTGGAAGGGAGTCTGGGTCAACGGCGTAACCGTGATTTTGAGCCGTTATGTAAACGCGTTCGGAGGCCAGATCCTTGACTGGGTGATTGGCGCCTCGGTGCCCGAACTTCAACTTGTAGGTCTTGGCACCCAGTGCCCTGGCCGCAATCTGGTGTCCCAGGCAGATTCCCATCACCGGCACTTGGCCCAACAATTTACTCAGGTTGCTCACCAGATAATCCAGCAGTTGGGGGTCTCCCGGTCCCGGTGAAAAGAGGATCCCCGAGGGATTCATGGCCAGCATGTCTTCCGCAGGGGTGGTCGCCGGTACCGCAATGACCTGGCAACCGCGCTGGCGTAGCAATCGCAGGATGTTGTATTTCAGACCGCAGTCCGTGACCAATATTTTATATTTGGCAGGATCGAGTTCCGTCTCACTAGATAGATCATCCCAGTCATAAATTTCTTCGGTGGTGACTGTGCGAACGTAGTCCGTATCATCATAGCGCGCCCGTTGGGCCAGTTTTTTCAGCGCAACTTCGGGCTGTTCCTGAGTGATAGCGCCCATCATCACGCCCTGGCTCCGCAGCCGACGAGTGATGGCCCTGGTGTCCACGCCGCTTATTCCGGGGATCCCTTGGGACCGAAGGAATTCGTGAAGCGTATGCTCGCTTTGCCCGTGGCTGGGAAGGTCGCAGTGCTCCCTGACGATTAGTCCTGATACCTGTATGCGTTTAGACTCGAAGTCGTTCTTGTTTATTCCGTAGTTTCCCGCCAGGGGATATGTGAGGTTAACCAACTGGCCTGCGTAAGACGGGTCGGTCAGCACTTCCTGATAGCCGGTCATGCTGGTGTTAAAGACCACCTCTCCGTGGCCTTCGATTTCGGCGCCGAAGGACTCACCCGGATGCACCGAGCCGTCTTCCAAAACCAAATATGCTTTTGCGTAGCTATCGGCCATCAGGGGTCAGCTTTCAGCATTCGTATACACTACTTTTCCTTCCACTATCGTCGTAACCACGCCGCCTTTTAGGGTCGTTCCCCGCAGGGGGGTGTTTTTGCCTTTGGACTCGAACTTTGAGGGATCGACCTCCCACTCCAAGTCCGAGTCGAAGACCACTATGTCAGCCGGCGTTCCCGGTTCAAGGGTAGCCAGTTCATCGAAAGTGGGACCCAAGACCCGGGCAGGACCAACGGTCATGCGATCGACTAGCGAGTTAAGGGTCATTCTGCCCGCGTGCACCAGTTGGAGGGACGACCCCAGGGCGGTCTCAAGGACGCTGATACCGAATGCCGCTTCGTTATAGGTCACCTGCTTGCTGACCGGCTCGTGGGGCGCGTGGTCCGTGGCGATGCAATCTATCAGTCCGTCGGCCAATCCCTCAATTAATGCTTCCACGTCACTGCCACCCCGCAGCGGCGGATAGACCTTGGTTGAGGTGTCATAGGCGTTTGTGGATGCGCCGCTGGACTCAATCCCTCTGGTACCCAGCACCCACTTGTCGGTGATCGTAAGGTGATGGGGACAGACTTCCGCTGTTACGTTAAGGCCTTTTCCCTTGGCTTGACGCAAGAGAGGCACCGCTCCGGAAGTGGTGATGTGGGCCAGATGCAGGCGCCCGCCGGTTAGTTCCGCTAAGGAAATGTCCCTGGCAATCATGGCTTCTTCGGCGGCAGCGGGAATGCCCGGCAGGCCCAATCGCGTGGCTATCCAGCCCTCCGCCATCACACCGTTCCTAGACAATGCGTGCTCTTCGCAGTGGTTGGTGATTGGTATCCCCAAGTCGGCGCTGTAGCTTAAAGCCAGACGCATTATGTTTGCGTCGTAAACCGGGTCTCCATCGTCGCTAAAAGCCACGACTCCGGCGGAGGCCAACTCTTCCATCTCGGCCAAAGCCTTGCCCTTTCGGCCCTTGGTCACGCAGCCTACGGGATGAACGCGGACCACGGCGTCTTCCCGGCTGCGGCGGCGTATTAGGTCCACCACCGCGGCATTATCAATGGGTGGCTCAGTGTTAGGCATGCAACACAGAGAGGTAAAGCCTCCCCGGGCGCCAGCACGGGTTCCTGTGGCGATAGTTTCTTTGTACTCGAATCCGGGCTCCCGCAGGTGGCAATGGATGTCAATGAATCCGGGGCTGACAACCAGCCCGGTCGCATCGATAACTTGGCAGCCCTGGGGAATTTGGTCCGCGGGGACTTCGCCCACAATGGAAATTCGCCCATCACGTACCAAGACACTGGCCACTTGGTCGAAATTTCGGCCCGGGTCGATAACCCGGCCGTTTTTGATTAGCAATGCTCCAGACGCCATATTATTTCGGCCCCGTGCAGAGTTGGTAGAGCAGCGCCATGCGTATTGCTACCCCGTTAGTCACCTGCTCTTCGATGACCGAGTTGCCTCCGTGGGCAATGCTTGAACTGATTTCGATACCTTCGTTCATTGGGCCTGGATGCATCACCAGTGCGCCGGGCTTGGCCTTGGCCAAACGCTCGTCGGTTACCTGCCAGCGCCGGATGTACTCCCGCAGGCTGGGCAGGAAACCGGCGTCTTGCCGCTCCGACTGCAACCGCAAGGCCATCACCACATCGGCGTCCTGTATTGCCAAGTCTAGGTCTGTGACCACCTCGATCGAGGCCAATTCCTCCGGCAAGGCATCTCCTCCGTTTCGGTGGAGCAGGTCTAACGGCAACAACGTGGCGGGACCGCAAATCACCACCTTTGCCCCCATTTTAGAGAATCCCCAAATGTTGGAACGAGCCACCCGGCTGTGTAAGACATCGCCCACTATGACTACTTTCAGGCCGCTTATGCTCCCCAACTTATCTTGAACCGTGTATAGGTCCAGCAGCGCTTGAGTGGGATGGGCGTGTATCCCGTCGCCGGCGTTAATAATTCCCACCCGGTCCAATTGTTGGGCCAGCAGGTACGGGGCCCCGGAGTAAGCATGGCGCACGACTATCACGTCAACTCCCATAGCTTGGAGGGTCAAGCCGGTGTTCAGCAGTGACTCGCCCTTCTCCACGCTGCTGGCGGAAGCCGTCATGTTGATGACGTCGGCGCTCAGCACCTTTCCGGCCTCTTCGAAAGAGATGCGGGTGCGGGTGCTGGACTCGTAAAACAGGGTCACAACCACTCTTCCCCGAAGTGTGGGAACCTTTTTGATGTCCCGGCCCAGGACTTCGGCCATGCCCTTCGCCGACTCGATTACCGCCAAGATCTCCTCGGACGAGAAATCGTCCAAATCCAGCACATGCTTTCTGGGCGGCAAATGGGGCGAATCCGTTGGTACGACTAACGAAGCGGTCTCAATCGCTTGGGACGTACTCATGCTTCCTAGTCCTCCATCCAATCGTTGCCGATTATAGAACCGCTCGTGAAGAGCTCCGACCGAAGGTCAAGTGCCGGATTCTCATCGGGAATCCTTAAAATCGTCAGAGCGCACGATAGTCACTCTATCCACCCCATCGGTCTCTTCCATGCGGACTTTCACAACCTCGTCGGTGGCTGTGGGGATGTTCTGCCCAACGTAGTCGGCCCTAATGGGCAACTCCCGGTGTCCCCGGTCCAACAAAATGGCTAATTGGACTTGCTTGGGGCGCCCAAAGTCGTTCAGCGCGTCCATGGCGGCTCGAATGGTCCTTCCCGTGTAAAGCACGTCGTCCACCAGCACCACTCTCTTGTCGTTGATGGCCACCGGTATGTTGGTGGGACGCAAAACAGGCCGGGAGCGCTCTTGCAGGTCGTCTCGGTAAAGGTTTATGTCCAACGCTCCCACCGGGACTTCACTCCCCTCAAACTGGCCGATATTGGCCGCCAAACGATTGGCAAGCAACACACCCCGCGTGTAGATGCCCACCAGCACCAACTCTTGAGCCCCCCGGTTGCGCTCCAATATTTCATGGGCCACCCGGGCCAATGCCCGGCGGATGTCGTCCTGGCTCATTATTTGGCGCTCTGAGGTTGTCTTCCGGGTCATGGCGTGCTTAAACCGGTCCCGTTTGTACGCCGTCATTGATTGATTTAGACATCAAAAAACCCCTTGCCTCAAGCTGGCAAGGGGCTCCGAAGTCAGGGGCCGTTAAATTTCGGCTACCCAGACCTGACTTAGGGTACGCTACTTTGCCAGCCTCACTGGACTGTCTTAAAAGCTGGGCCATCCTCTCGGGAACGGCCTTGGGACCCTGGTCAATCCAAGTCTGTTTTAAACCACGGCTATCTTATCAGGAAATTTGGCCGCTGGGAAGGGTGTTATGTAAAGTCGGTCCTGTCACCAATTAGTGCCCCACCCCAGATGTCCCTACCGGGTCGAGGATGCCCTATGAAATCGGCACTTCGCCGCTGAGGCTGGCTCAGCATGACATTTGCGGCGACCCATGGTCACCAACGGTTACGCCGCTATTCGCTTGCGCCGGTTAGTTACGTAGTCGACCAGCATGAACTCACCTATGTTGGCGGCGCTGGTGTAAAATGCCCGGCCCTGGTTGATGCGGGTCATCCGGTCAACGAAGTTCACCAACTGGTAGTTGTTCTCCAGCATGAAGGTGTTAATGAGAATATCTTCTTGGGTGCAGCGTTTAACCTCTTTCAAGGTTTCCTGCTCGGTTCTATAACTGGGCGGGTAGCTGAAAAAGGCCTTTTCTCCTTCCAGGTGGGCCGTGGGTTCTCCATCAGTGATGCACAGAATCTGGCGGGTGCCGCCTTTCTCCTTGGACAGGAGCTTCCGGGAAAGCATCAGAGCATGATGAAGGTTGGTGCCCGACACCCACGAGTTCCAACTGGTCTTAGCCAACTCATCCTCTTTGATCTCTCTGGCATAATCGGAGAATCCGATGATACACAAGGTGTCTCTGGGATATTGAGTGCGGATGAGCGCCATCAGTGCAAGGGTGACTTTCTTAGCGGCTTGGAAGTTGTTGAACAGGCCCATGGACCTGCTTTGGTCCAACAGAACCACCGTGGACGTGCGGGTCATATGCTCGGTGCGGAAGACTTCGAAGTCTTGCGGACTCAGCTTCACCGGCACTTGGGGCCCGGAGCGCAGTACAGCGTTCTTTACAGTCGTTTGCAGGTCAATCTGGAACGGGTCGCCGAACTCATAGGCTTTGGTTTCGCCCAGCAAGTCGCCATTGGCGCCCCGGGTATCCATAAGGTGGTTGCCCATGCGGTCTTTTTTCAGGTGGACGAATACTTCCCGAAGGGCCTTTTGGCCGATGCGGCGGATGCCCCTGGCGGTCAGGTCCATCTTGTCGTCGTCGGTAACGTAGCCAGCGTCCTTCAATAGCTGGCGCAGTCGTTCCATTTCCTCCCAGGCTTTCCTTGCCTCATCCCCCAAAATCTCGGCCAGTTTATCCGGGTCCACATCGTCTAAGTTCCCGGTGCGCATGGCCTGGCGCAGGGCTTCCTCCAGTTGGTCCTGCTCTTGAAGCTTGCGCATCATTTCCATGGCTTGGTCCATGGTTAGGCTGTCGTCGCCCAAGAAAGGATACTGGCGGCGCATATCGTCCATGGGCATCATTTGTTCCATGAGTGATGCCAGCTGGGCCATGGCACGCTGTGTTTCCGGGTCCAAGGCCGCGTTCATGGCATCTTCCAGTTCGCGGCGCATTTCCGGAGACATACTCTCAAGCATAGACTGCATCTGACCGAGCTGCTGCTGCAGGTGCTCCATTAGCTCATCAAAGCTTTGGGGTGGGTTCGGGCCGAACATGGAGCCGAACGGTTGCATGAAACCGTCGAAATCCGGCTCACGGCCATCCATCTTGTCCTTCATCATCTGGCCAAGCTGGTTCATCATCTCCCGCATTGCGGCCATGTCCTCAGGAGACATACCTTGCATCTGTTGCTGCATCTGCTGGGAGAAGTTTTGGGCCATTTGGGACTTGAGCATGTCCAGCAACTCTTGGAACTTCTGCTGGGCGTCCGGATCCATGAAGTCGTATTCCATTAGCTGCTGAATCTGCCCGCCGACGCTTTCGGGGAGGTCGTCCAAGCGCTCCCGATTCCGCTGGGCCCTTTGCTCCAGCAGTTGCAGAAGGTTCTCGTGCTGTTGCCGCTCTTCGCTGTGGTCTTCCTCCACCTGCCCTTGGGCTTCATGCAGGCGACGGTCAATGCCCTCCCGCTCCGTGCGGACAATGTCTTCAAGGCGCTCCTTCAGGTCGTCAACAACCGAATCCATGTTGTACTGTTGAAGCTGCTCTCTGCGCCGGTTCTTCAGCTGATCAATCAGGTCCTTGAGGCTGGTGAGTTGCTGTCCGTTTTGGTCCATAGCGCCGTTACGAAACAGCTCCCGCAGGGCCTTCATCATATCGCCCTGCTTTAACAACTCATCAGAGAGTTGGTCCATCAACGCATCGGCGTCGATGTCGAAAATTCGCTGAGTGCCATCCCATTGGGAGTAACGATAGGTGCGGTAGAGCATTCTTCCTCACATTCCCATCGACTTAAGAACCTGGCAATTCTGGGCCACCAAAGGATAACACCACCATGATACCGCCTAGGTTTACTTCATATCAAGGAGGCATGTATGTGTTTGGTATGAAGATCTTACTCTTCCGTCATTCCGGCCCTTCCCCTTCCTCCTAAGGGCGAGCAGCGCAAGGGGAATCCATGAATCGTCTCGACCAAGAAATTTACTGGACACTGGCCTTCGCCGGTGTAACGGCAACGTGTCACGGTGGATGCTAGCTTCAAGTTAATGGACCCGCTTCAGGCGGCCATTAGGCCTGGGTCCTATGCTATAATCGGCCCACTTTCAGCCCGGATTTTGCTGGGCCCGGATCTAGCTGGGCAATAAGGAACCACAGCCGAATATGCTCAGTCCTTACACAGTTTTAGACCTTACCGATGACAAAGGTGAGTTCGCCGGCATGCTCCTTGGAGACTTGGGCGCAGACGTCATCAAGATAGAGCCGCCGGAAGGCTCAAATAGCCGCAAGATGGAGCCATTCTTGGACGGGGCGCCAGACTCCGAACGCAGCCTTCGTTATTTTGCGTTCAACCGTAACAAGCGGGGCGTTACCCTAGACTTGAACAGCGATGACGGCAAGCTAGCTCTCAGGTCCCTGGCAGAGAAGGCGGACTTCATCATCGAATCGGCTCCACCGGGCGAGATGGACCGTCTAGGTGTTGGATTTGACGTTCTCAGGCAGGTCAACCCCCGCATAGTGCATGTGGCGATAACACCCTTTGGCCAGGATGGCCCGTACGCCAATTTCGCCGCCAATGATTTGACCCTGGCCGCCATGAGCGGGCAAATGAGCGTTCAAGGTGACCCAAATAGACCCCCGGTGCGCATCACAGTACCCCAGGTGTGGTTGCACGCCTCGGCCGAAGCAGTGGTGGGAGCGCTCACCGCCCACGCTAGGATGCTGGCGACGGGAGAGGCGCAGTTTGTGGACGTATCCGCCCAGACCGCCATGTTCTGGTCCATGTTGCACGCCCGGCTTGCTCATCCGATTCAGGGGTCCAATTTCAACCGGGGTGGATCTGTACTCCAATTGGGAACTTTAAGCGTGCCGGTCGTGTACGAGTGCGCCGACGGTCACATCGTAGCGCTTCCCTCGGGCGCCACGATGGTCAAGATGGTCCACTGGCTGGTGGCCGACGGAGTTGTGCCCGAAGAATGGATAGAAGGCGAAGACTGGCCCATCTACGAAAGGAACCTATTCCAGGAAAACGCCGTGCGATACCCCATGGAAGAAGTTGTGGATGCCGTTAGCCGTTATATAAAGAGACGCACCAAAGCTGAACTCTTGGAGTTGGGTCTTCGGGAAGGCGTGACGCTGGCGCCGGTGAGCACCGCAGAGGACTTGGTCCGCTTTCGGCATTTGGAGGAGCGGGGATACTGGCTCACAGCTCCGTTACCAAACGGCAGCGAGGTGCGAGCGCTAGGAGTCTTAGCGAGGCCTACGGCGACTCCCATGAGCGTCCGCCTTTGGGCGCCGGCATTGGGCCAACACAATCAGGAAGTCCTAGGAGACATGCTGGGGCTGTCGCCAGCGTCAGCCGCCGCCGCCAGCGGCCGGAAGGGGTAGTACATGGCCTCATCAGACAAGTTGCCATTTGATGGCGTGAAAATTGCGGACTTTTCTTGGGTGTGGGTCGGCCCTACCAGCACCAAATACCTGGCGGACCACGGCGCCACCGTTGTGAGGGTGGAATCCCTGAGCCGGCCTGATATCCTGTATAGCCTCGGTCCGTTCAAAGACCGGGAGGCCGGACCCACCAGGACCCATGCTTTCAGCGACTTCAATACGTCCAAGCTTGGCCTTACTTTGAATTTAAAGACTCCCGAAGCCACTGAAATCGCCAAACGCTTGATTTCCTGGACCGACGTTTACGTTGAAAGTTTCACTCCTGGGACGATGGCCGGATTGGGCATAGATTATGAAGTAGCCAGGAAAGTTAACCCGTCAATAATCATGGTCAGCACTTGTCTTATGGGGCAGAGCGGCCCGGCATCGGCCTTCGCTGGCTATGGGTTTCATGCCGGGGCAGTGGCTGGATTTTACGACATTACGGGCTGGCCTGATCTTGCCCCAGATGGACCCTGGGTGGCCTACACCGATGTGGTCACTCCTAGAATTCTGTCGGCCATTATAATGGCGGCCGTGGACCATAAACGCCGTACCGGCCAAGGCCAATATATCGACGCCAGCCAATTGGAGATGGGACTGCAGTTCTTGGCGCCCCAGATCCTCGATTACACTGCTAACGATCACTTGACCACACGCAACGGAAACCGATCCAACTTTGCTGCCCCGCAGGGAGCGTATTCCTGCGCCGGTGATGACCAATGGTGCGCCATTGCCGTCGAAAGTGACGAAGAGTGGGCTGGCTTGGTCAAGGTACTAGGAAACCCCGGTTTGGCTACGGACGGCCGTTTCGCCACAAACTCAGGTCGTCTACAAAACCACGACGAGATTGACGCTCAAATCTCTCAGTGGACTGCCGCCAAGACGCCGCAAGAAGTGATGAGGCTCTGCCAAGCAGAGGGTGTGCCGGCGGGAGTAGTCCAGCGAAGCAGTGACTTGTTTGAGGACCCGCAACTGGCTCACCGGAGAATGTTTCCTCAGCTCGACGATCCACAAGTGGGACCGGTTCCTCACACCGGTCATCTGTTTGACATTCGCGGCTACGACCATGGGCCGCGGTCCCCCTCTCCGTTAATAGGCCAGCACAACGAGCAGATATTGAAAGAATTCCTGGGCATGACTGATGACGAAATCACCGAAGCCGTAATAGCGGGCGCCCTGGAATAAATTAAATCATGGTAATCAAGAACCGGGCGTGAAAGGACCTAAATGCTCAGTCCCTACACAGTATTGGACCTGACGGATGAAAAAGGCGAGTTGGCCAGCATGGTGCTGGGCGACTTGGGCGCGGACGTAATCAAGGTGGAGCCGCCCGGTGGCTCGCCGAGCCGGGCCATGGGGCCATATTTGGAACACGCTCCAGAGGCGGAACGTAGCCTCCAATACTTTGCTTTCAACCGAAACAAACGTAGCGTAACTCTGGACCTGGAAACGGAAACGGGGCGCACCGCATTGTTCTCTTTGGTGGAAAAAGCCGATTTCATCATCGAGTCGGCCCAGGCGGGGGCGATGGCCGGGAAGGGGCTGGGATTTGAAGCCATGCGGCAAGCGAATCCCCGTATCGTTTACGTGGCTATAACACCATTTGGGCAAGATGGGCCTCATGCGAATTTCCCCGCCAGCGACCTGACTGTTGCCGCAATGGGCGGCCCCATGAGCCTGCAGGGGGTTCCAGACCGCGCTCCCGTGCGATTGTCCCTGCCCCAAGCTTGGCTACATGCTTCGGTGGAAGCATCAGTCGGAGCTTTGACCGCCCACGCCCTGATGCTACGCACTAACCAAGCCCAATTTGTGGATGTGTCCGCTCAGACTGCCATGATTTGGACCATGATGCAGGGGATGTCAGCTCACTCGGTCCAAGGCCGGGACTTCAACCGGAGCGGCAACACAATCCAGTTGGGAACGGTCAACCTCCGTTTGGTCCACGAATGCGCTGACGGCTACGTGGTGATATTTCCCATTGGGGGCGCCCTGTTTAAGCTAGTCGAATGGTGCGTTCAGGATGGCATTATTCCCGAAGATTGGCTCACTGCCGAAGATTGGCCCATGTACCATTTCAAAGTGCTCCAACAGCAACCGGTGGCCCATACGATTGACGAAGTTTTGGAAACTGTCAGCGCCTATGTTCGGGACAAAACTAAAAACCAATTGCTAGAGCATGGTCTCGCCGAGGGAGTGTCCATGGCTCCGGTGAGCAACATGGAAGATTTGACCCGATTCCGTCACTTGGAGGAGCGCGGTTATTGGCTTACGGCCCCGTTGCCCAATGGAAGCGAAGCCCAAGTGCCGGGCATTTTCGCCAACCTCACCGGAACGCCTTTGAGTGTACGCCGTTGGCCCCCCAAACTGGGTGAGCACACCGACGAAGTATTGGGGGACCTATTAGGGCTGTCGTCAAGCCAGATCGCGGACGCGTCTGGCCATGGGCCAGGTTAATACGATTCTCTCATTATGTCATTCTGAAAGAGCGCAGCGACAGAAGCTCCCCCGATGGCATCGGGGCGAGTCCTCGACAACGTCGGGAAATCTCGTGTGTTTAGCATCAGATCCTTCACTTCACACAGAATGACACTCCGTAAATGGAGAGTACCAAATTTGAGGCCGTCTAAGACAAGAGTAGAGGTTTAGATGCCGGATACGCTGCCGTTTGAAGGGTTAAAAATCGCCGACTTTTCGTGGGTCGGAGTGGGTCCCATTACCACCAAATACCTGGCCGACCACGGGGCAACCGTAGTGCGGGTGGAGACTACCAGCCCTCTGGATATTCTACGGGTCGCCGGCCCCTTCAAAGACAGTGTGCCGGGCCCAAACCGCAGCCAGTTCTTCGCCGACTACAATACTTCCAAATACGGAATCACCTTAGACCTAAAAAACGCAGCCGCAGTCGAGGTGGCTCACCGCCTGATTGCCTGGGCCGATGTTCTTGCTGAGAGTTTTACCCCCGGCACCGTGGACAGCCTGGGCATCGGGTACGAAACCGCTCGTGCCATTAACCCTTCAATAATAATGGCCAGCACTTGCTTGATGGGGCAGACCGGCCCCGCCGCTAGCTTTGCCGGCTTCGGATTTCATGCCGGTTCCATCGCTGGCTATTATGAGATCACCGGATGGCCCGACCTTCCACCGGACGGTCCTTGGACCGCCTACACCGACACGGTATCACCTCGATTTTTAGCCGCGATATTAATGGCCGCTCTGGACCACCGGCGTAGAACCGGTGAAGGCCAACACATCGATGCTGCTCAGTTGGAGATGAGCCTTCACTTCCTTGCGCCTCAATTGATTGATTACAACGTCAGCGGACGGTCGATCACCCGAAACGGCAACCGTTCCGAGTTTATGGCGCCTCACGGGGCTTTTCCTTGCCAAGGTGAGGACCAATGGTGCGCCGTGGCCGTGGAAAACGACCAGCAATGGGCTGGGCTGCAAAGGGCCATGGGTGAGCCTGACTGGGCCAAAGACCAGAGATTCGCCCATGTGGAGGGCCGTCTAGCAAACCAGGACGAAATAGAAAGCAAGCTAGGCGAGTGGACAAAGTCCATGCCGCCGAAAGCGGTTATGGAAGCTTTGCATGGGCAAGGCGTTCCAGCCGGCATCGTTCAGCGGAGCAGTGACCTGCAGCAAGACCCTCAATTGGCTCACCGAGGGTTTTTCCGGGACCTGGACCACCAAGAAATGGGCACCGTACCTTACGCTGGCCACCAGTTCCGCATCAGCGGCTACGACAGCGCCCCCAGGTCAGCGGCGCCTGTGCTGGGCCAGCACAACGACGAGGTGCTGCGGGATATCTTGGAAATGACCGAGGAAGAGATTACCGAAGCCATAATTGCCGGAGCCTTGGGCGGCTAAGCCTTACTCTTCTCCGAAGAAACGCCGTTTTGTATTTTCATCCATCGCTGGGAGGGGCCCGCTGAGCAGCACGTCCAACTGCCGGGTTCGGTCTTCTCTCCAAGCCGCAAAGGCCTTTGCCCGGCGAGCGTCCGCCTTCTGTCCGGTTTCCATTAATAAATCGGTTTCCCAAAGCTCGACGTCGTGTAAGACCTTGTAGTACCGGTCACGCTCTTCAGCATAGGCGTTGCCCGCCCCTTCCCAGTCGTTATGCTGCAGCAGCGCATCCCGTAGAACACGTACATCCCTCAGGGTCAGCGACAATCCCTGTCCCCAAGTTGGGTCTGGTGCGCCTCCCGCTGCGCCGATCAGAGCGATGCCATTGCGATAAGGATGGTCCACCCAAGAGGCCGCTCCGTCGAAGGTCGCCAGCGGTCCCGACGGCTTGGCATTGGCATAGCAGGATTCGGGCATACCCGCTTTAATGGACTCTTCAATAAAACGGGGCACGTCCTCTTCGCCGGTCAATCGAAATCCGGCCGCTTCCCCGTAACAAACGTAACCCCTAACCCGGCCGCCGCCTTGGGGAAAAATCAATACCCAAAGACCCAGTTCGGGATTTAGCCAAGCGTGGGAAGTGTCATCGGCGACTGGGACATCGTCCAACAAGAGACCCGCCACCAGCGTATGGCCGGGGTCCCGCTGAACGTCAAAGCCAGCCCATCTCCGAAAAGGCGTATCGCGCCCGTCAGCGCCGACGACCAACCGCGCCCGAAACTCAGTGTCGCATCCATCTACCTCGGCCACCACCTTTGGCGACCCATCAGTCTGGACGCCAACCACCCTTACGCCTCGCCGGATTTCCGCTCCGGCGTCAGCAGCTGCCTGCATCAAGCATTCTTGAACAGTTGGGTGATAGAAAGCAGTCACTGCCTCTTTAGGGGTAGTGGTGGCGGTCAGGTCGCGGTGGCTTGTCCTCTCAGAACCCTGGTAGCCGTCCCACCAGGGCAGGTCGCGTCCTCCGGAAGCCATGATGCAATCATATATCCCCAATTCCTTAGCTTCCGCCGTGCCCCAAGGCATAATGGCCTCACCCCGTACTCTATCTCTGAATACGGAGTCCCGTTCCAAGACGAGCACTTTTGCGCCCTGCTCAGCCATGGCCTTGGCAAGGGAAGAGCCAGCAATCCCTCCGCCAACAGTGATGATGTCATAGGTTACGGTAACCACAGGTCACCTTCTCAGAGATCGCCGTTATGCACGTCCGTAGGGGCGGGTTTGAAACCCGCCCCTACTCTTTGTCAATTTCCATGCCGTGTTCAGTAAGCTTCCGTCGGGCTTCTTCAAGCTCCCGTTTTGTAAAGAGCAGCGCGTATCTAGGCATCGCTACATGCGCTTCCAACTTAAGGTCCAATGTAAGGTCCAACCTGCCTTGCTGCCACAATTCTGTGAACCCTCGCTGCAACTCATTGTGTAGAAGCTCCTTGGCCGCATTGACCCCTCTAAGTCGACCAACCATTTCGAAAAACCACCTAGGATTGCATGCGCGACATTCAGAGACAACCCGGTGATACATTTCTAATAGTTTGTCGTGGAACTCGTCCCCCGGCATTATCAGCCAGCCTAGAGCACTTTAGCTCCCAAGATTTTTTCCAGGTGCTCCAATGCCCAACGGTGAGCTTCATTGTCGAATGACGCCACGCACCCTGCGGGCACCTCCACGGGGTAGTCCCGGTTGCGAGCATCGGACGTAGTGTGCATGACGCAGATATCTGTGCAGACGCCACAGACGACCAGTTTGCCGGGTTGGAGTAGCTCCAAGCGCCGCTCAAGGTCTGTATTGAAGAACCCGCTATAGCGGTTCTTGGGTACCACGTTGTCTCCGGTCACGAACTGGGAAAGTTCGGGAATCACATTGGGCTCTTCGGTCCCTTTGACACAGTGGACCGGGAATATCTGGAACTCCAAATCGTCTGGATCGTGGTGGTCGGAAATAAACAAAACGTGAGACCCGGCCTGGGTCTCACGTTTTAGCAAATCAAGCACATTGGGAACGATTTTCCGGGCTTCGTCACCGCAATACAGGTTGTGCCCCGGCTCCAAAAAGCCCCGCACCATGTCGATTACCAGCACCACGTTGGCCATGATTGACCCCGCCGGTTAGTTTAGCTCTTGCGTTCAAGAAATTCGGCCGCTTAAAACAGATACAAAACTGCCTGAGTTTCCGCAGTGTAAGAAGCGTCCTTGGACAGCATGGCGTCCAAGCCCACGATGTTAAAGCACTCTTCCACGTTTACCATATTGTCCAAGAGGTGGGATGTAGTCCCTTTCTGCTTTAGCTCTTGCATCACGTCTGTAACCACCCGGCAGACGGTGAGCAGGGCGCTGACCGGGAAGATGACGATTTTGAACCCCAGTTTTTCCAGTTCGGAAGCGGGTATTAGCGGTGATTTTCCGGTTTCCACGTAGTTATAAAGCAGCGGCACACCCAAACTCTTGGTAGCCCGCTCGGCCTCTTCAGGGGTTCGCAAGGCCTCGACAAACAGCACGTCGGCGCCCGCCTTTATGTAATCATCGCAGCGTCGCATGGAATCGTCCCAACCGGTCACCGCCAAAGCGTCGGTGCGCACGATGATCGTGAAATCGGGGTCGGTGCGAGCGTCAACGGCGGCCCGGATTTTCTGCACCATGTCTTCGACTGGAATTACCCGTTTGCCATCCAAGTGACCGCACCGCTTGGGAAACTCTTGGTCTTCGATATGGATGGCTGCAACACCAGAGCGTTCGTATTGGCGCACCGTGCGCTGCACGTTGAGGATACCCCCGTAGCCCGTGTCGGCGTCGGCGATAACCGGGACATCGACCACGCTGGCAATTTCAGCGGCATTGCCCAGCATCTCCGACATGGTGGCGAGGGCTAAATCAGGGTAGCCCAGGCGGGCCACCGAGGTGCCGGCGCCGGTCATGTAGACGGCGGAAAACCCGGTGTTTTGGATAATCGTGGCCGTCAGGCAGTCATATGCCCCCGGCGCAACAATGATTCCCGGCTGGGACAATAATTTCTTTAAATTTGCTGTGGCAATAAAGGCCATGTCTTCCTCCAGTTAGGCGGCGTCGGATTTTAATTACTGGTAGACAAATGGTCCCAAGCTGTTATGTCGATTATAATATATTTTACGGCTCAAGTTAGAGATTGAGTTTGGCTTTGACTTCTTCCCAAGAGCGGGTCCGTCCTTCCTCAATGTCCTTCATACCCTTTCGAATCTGGTCTACCAACTCCGAGTCAGACAATATAGCGATTGTCTCCGAAAGCGACTCGAACAAGTCCCAAGTCATAATCGCCAGAACAGGCTTGCCGTGGCGGGTCAATGGAACCACCCCTTGACCTTCGCCAAGCATCTCAGGGAAATGGGTCAAGACAGCCCGAGCGTCGGTTAGGGAAACCCCATCTTGCATGTCAAATATAGTGGCCATGATTCATCCCTGCCTATTCTGTTCAGAGCAATCCTAGTCTGGCAAGTCGCTCAGCCAAGACGTACACGTCGTTTCGGTCCCCCGCTCGCCTGAGTCCCACTGCTACAACAATCACTACTGTTTCGTCAATCCGATAGATTATTCGATATCGCTGACCCACTGCCCGACAACTTCGCCTTCCAGTCAACTCTCCACCAAGTGGTCGGCCCTGCCTGTCAGGTTCATTCGCCAACCGATCAATGCGTGATGCCAAGAGTCTGCGAATTCTACGGTCACGCATGCCGGTTAGCATCTGAGCTGCGGTGTCCGTAATTTCGACTGAATAATCCATCAGTTATGTACCAGTTACTGTACAGAATTAATTGAGCGTTTTCAAGCGTCTGGATGATTTAATCGTGAGTTAAAAGGGAGCAGAAAATATACAGAAATTACTCTATGACTACTCAACGCAACAAGCGGTATAGAGCAAGATATGAGCGTGTGACACATCAGAATAGGAAAGACTTGGAAGTGGTGTCAGAAAATTGAGTAGAGCAGCGGTCGCGGAAGAACCTAAGCGATCATGCCGCCGTCTATGGTCAGCACCTGGCCGGTGATGTAACTGGCTCCGTCTCCACAAAGGAAGAGCACTGCCTGGGACACGTCTTCCGCCGTCCCAAACCGGCCCATGGGTATCCTACCCAGAATCTGTTTCTGGGTCTCTTCGGATAGCTCTTCCACCATGCCGGTAGTGACGAACCCGGGCGCTACTGCGTTCACGGTCACATTACGGGAGGCGACTTCCCGGGCCACCGCCTTGGTGAAGCCAATCAGGCCCGCTTTTGCGGCGGCATAGTTGGCTTGGCCCGGATTACCGCTCAGACCTACCACCGAGGAAATATTAACAATCCGGCCCTTCCGCTGTTTAATCATCTGGGGCATAACAAACTTGGAGCACAGGAAAGTGCCCCGCAGGTTCACATCCAGCACTTGGTCCCAGTCCTCCAGGTTCATGCGCAACAGCAACCGGTCCCGGTTGATACCGGCATTATTAATTAGGATGTCGATTCGGCTCCACCGCTCTAAGACCTGGCTGACCACGGCCTCGGCGGAACCTTCTTCGGAGACGTCTCCTTCCACAATCAGGGCTTCCCCTCCACTCTCGGTGATCTTCTGGACAACTTTTTCGGCGGCTTCCCGGCTGGTGTGGTAGTTAACCCCGACCTTGGCGCCGGCCATAGCAAGGTTAAGGGCGATGGAAGCGCCTATGCCCCGGGAAGCCCCGGTAACTAGCGCTATTCTTCCGTCTAAATCAGATCCAGTCATAGGGAGAGCCAGTTTGAGAGGCAGATGGAGTCAACCTTGGTCTGGATTCGCATAGTCACTAACCCTGGGTGGGCTAATAGGGGAATCATGGAGGACATGGTAACAGGTTAAGCGTTTAGCTAGGATTGGAGGGTGTCTCTTGCCGGTTCATTTTCGATAACTCCTCCCGCATGCTTTCGACCATTCCTAAATTTACGTACCTGGTGGCAGTGTTAATGGCGCCGGCCACCTCGCCGCCTTTGCAGGAGCCATGACCCAGTACAACGGCGCCGTTGACCCCGAATAAAGGACCACCCATGGTCCTGGGAAGGTTCATCATCTGCCACAAAGAAGCAGCGAAGGACCGGACATCCTCAGGCGCCATGCGGGACGAGAGCTCCCTTTCCAAGAAGGGGAACAGGGCACTGCCCAAACCCTCGGTGTACTTCATCAAGATATTACCCACAAAACCGTCGCATACAATGACGTCTGCTTTCTGGGTAAAAAAGTCCATTCCTTCGACGTTGCCCACAAAATTCAGGTGGCTGTCCGCGAATAATTGATGGCTCTCTTGCACTTGCTTGTTCCCCTTAGCGGTCTCGGCGCCAACGCTAAGGAGGCCCACCTTGGGATCAGGAATCTCCAGGAACTTGCGTGAGAATACCATGCCCAATGCAGCAAAATTCAGGAGCATGCCGGGACGGCAATCGATGTTGCTGCCCATGTCCACCAAGACTGTACGGGGAGCCAATCCAAGGAATGGGCCGCCGATGCAAGGGCGGTCCAGGCCCTCCAGCAATCCCAATGCCAGCACTGCACCGGCCATGGAAGCCCCGGTGGAACCCATGGACACTAGAACGTCCGCTTCACCGCTCTTTAGCAATTTGTTAGCTATTAGAATGGACGAATCGGGCTTGCTCCGCATCGCCCGCACCGGATGTTCGTCGTCCCCAATTTTCCCTTCCGAAGGTACGATGCGCACCGGTTTACCGGCTAAATCGTAATTGGCGAGTTCAGCTTCCACCGAGTCTTTCTCGCCCACCAGAATTACTTCTATATTCCCGGATTCCAGCGCTCGCATTGCGCCTTTAACCGTCTCCACGGGTCCATAATCTCCGCCCATGGCGTCGAGGACTACCCGTACGGTTGAGCCGTTCTGGTCATTTTCGGCGGACATACAATTCTTCCTTGAAACCTTTAGCTTGGTACCTTTTACTTGTGCCTGATCCTTAATTTAACGCGTTCAACAGCGTGGCTGTGCCGCTAATCAGAACCTGGCCGCTTTGGCCGGATACGCCTACCGCACACGTCAGGTAATTGCCGCTCGGTCGGGTTTCTTCTTTTTCGATACGGCCGTTAGTCTCAACCGAGTCCCCAACGTAAGCGGCGCCCTTAAAGCGGACCCGAAGGGCACCGCTCTCTAGCCACGGTCTCTGGAACTCGGAGGCCATCATTTCGGAAACAAAAGCCAATGTCAACATACCGTGAGCGATAATACCGCCGAATTGTGTTGTTGCGGCGAACTGGGCGTCTAAGTGCAAGGGATTTCGGTCGCCCGATACTTCGGCGTAGGCGTTTAGTTGGTTTTGGGTAATCGTTTTGGCCACTACTGGCAGCGTTTTGGAAGCGTCTATGGACCTCGAATGCTCTTGCTTACTTCGGCTGTTTTCTGAGGAGCTATTATCACCGCCGGTCTCTGAAGAATTTTGAGAAGCAGGATCAACCACCAGCACCGTGCTCTTGCTGCTGAGAACATCCGTGCCGGTTTTGTCGGTGACACAAACGGCTGCTGTGATGAACTCCATACCTCCTCGATGCCTGGGATCTCCCACCGACGCCCTGGCGGTGACTGCTTGCCCGACAGCGACCGGCTTAATGGCAGCGACGTCCTGGAGGCTGTGGATTGCCCCTGGCGGCAACTCCAAGTGCTCCAAAAGAGAACCTAAAGCACGGGCGGCCAATGCCACCGGCGGGACCAAGCCGTGGTTGGTGTATAAGGGCAAGCTGTCGCCAACTGCCCCCAAATAATCTTGGACAAATTCTTCAGTTAGTTCCCAGCTACCAAGCTCCACGGCTTCCCCTTAGCCACACGCTCTGGTTCGTCCGGACATTGGATCATAAGTTCCGGCATCGGGCTTTTAACATCTTTTATAGCATTACTTGGGGTCGAACAACGGTAGATTATATCCACCCATATCTTCAAGTAGCAACATGCAGTTCAACCGCATTAGGCCAGAATTCTCGGGCGATTCGGCAGGCCATAAAACTCAAGCCGCTCCCTCGAATGCCTCAACAGCCAATTCCGCTATATGGGAGCCGATGGCCAGAGATGAGGTCGCTCCGGGTGAAGGCGCATTGAGGACATGAACCGCATCTTTTCCTCTTAAGATAGAAAAATCGTCCAGCAGAGCGCCGGAACGCGCGACTGCTTGGGCCCGTACGCCGGACCCGCCTGGCGCCAAGTCTTCCGCCTCAATCTCCGGTAGCAGCTTCTTCAAGTCCCGAACAAATATGCTTTTGCTGTAGGAACGGCGCATTTCTTGCATGCCGATCTTCCAGAACTTGGCCGCCATTTTCCAGAAGCCGGGGTAAGTGAAAGTCCCCATGGACTCGGCCAGGTTCCAGTCCGATTTCTTGTAACCTTCTCTTTTTAGAGCCAAAACCGCATTGGGGCCCGCTTCCACCTGACCGTGGATGTTGCGGGTGTAGTGGACGCCCAAGAAGGGGAACCGGGGGTCGGGGACCGGGTAAATTAGGCCCTTGACCAAGTGGTGGCTTTCCGGGCGCAGGGTAAAATACTCACCCCGGAATGGAATGATGCGGACATCCACGTCCTCGCCCATCATGGTCGCCACCCGGTCCGCATAAAGGCCGGCGCAATTGATGATGTGCTTGGCTTGCAGTTCCGCGGAAGGAGTTTCGACCACCATGCTATCGGAACGACGTGCGATCTTGCTCACCGGCGCGTCGGTAAAGATGTCGCCACCGGCTTGCTGGAAGCGATTGGCGTACGCTAAAGCAACCTTGCGGTAATCGATGATGCCGGTATAGGGAGCCCACAGAGCCTGGATACCGGCAGCGTGGGGCTCTATTTCCTTAAGCCGCTCCGGACCGATCATCTCCAAGCCCTTAACCCCGTTGGCTACGCCACGTTCCTGTAAGGTCTCTAAGCGGCCTACCTCCTCCTGATTGAGGGCCACAATGACTTTGCCGCATTGCTCGTATTCGATTTCGTTCTCATCACAGAAAGTGAGCAAGGCCTGTAAACCAGCCACACAGAATTTGGCTTTTTGAGAGTCGGGACGGTAGTAAATTCCCGAGTGTATAACCCCGCTATTATGGCCGGTCTGGTGCCCGGCCAGTTCCGATTCCTTTTCCACCACGGCTATGCGCCAGTTGGGAGACCTCTCCTTGAGTTGCATGGCGGTGGAAAGACCGACAATCCCGCCGCCGATAATGACTACGTCATATACTTTGGAATCCATGGAATCCTCCCCAAGGACATGGACCTTCAGGCGGTGCCTTAGACGCTAGGTCAGGCCCGACTAACTCGAATGATACCATCGGCAACCAGAAAATAGACGCTTCAGCCCTTTTTATTATGTCAATCGGGCAACGGCATTGCCGACAGCCGGTTCGAAGCAATTTGTTATCCGGTTCTTAGATTGAATTGACCCTGGTATACCTCTATGCTTAACTGTAGCCGTTTCGCCTATCAGCTAGTATCTTGGTAGATACACCCTCCCATTGGTGCGAACAACCACGATCTCTCTGACCTAAATATTCGGGGTTGAAGCGGTTGACCCGGCAGTTGGACGCTGCGCTTGGCTCTGTAGTAATACCAGCACATATTAATGCATGCTGGTTTGGATTAACCAATCGACCGAGTGGAGGTAAGTCTGGGATGAAAATTGCTGTTCTGGATGATTATCAAGGCGTCGCCCAAGACATGGCGGACTGGGGCGGCCAGCTACCCAAGGACTGCGAGTTGTCGTTTTTCCAAGATCACATCTCCAACGAAGACGAGTTGGTGGCCAGGCTCAAAGAGTTCCAAGTGGTGATGGGGATGCGGGAGCGCACCCCATTTCCTCGCTCGGTACTAGAGCGCCTTCCCGAATTGCGGCTTTTGATTACCACCGGGGCCAGGAACGCAGTTTTTGATGAGTCTGCCGCCACCGAGCTGGGCATCGCGATTTGCGGCACACAGGGTGCCGGTGAAGGTCCAACCGAGCTCACGTGGGGCTTGATTATCGGCATGCTGCGCCACATACCAGAAGAGGACCAGCGGACTCGGCAGGGCAAATGGGGGACCGAAATCGGCGTCGGGCTACAGGGGAAAACCCTGGGCCTATTGGGCTTAGGGCACATTGGGTCATTGATGGCCAGAGTGGCCATCGCCTTCGACATGAAGGTCATCGCATGGAGCCAGAACCTGACTTCGGAGCGGGCGGCGGAATACGGAGCTTCCTACGTGGACAAAGACACTTTATTCCGAGATTCGGACATCGTTTCCGTCCACGTGCGCCTCAGCGACCGGACCAAGGGCTTGGTGGGTACAAGGGAGCTAGCGTTGATGAAGCCCACCAGTTACCTGGTCAATATCTCGCGGGGACCCATAGTGGACGAAGCAGCCTTAATTGACGCCCTGCAGCGCCGCGCGATTGCCGGGGCGGCCTTGGATACGTTTGACGTGGAGCCGCTTCCGGAGGACCATCCGTTTTTAAAGTTGCCAAATACCATCATCGCCCCTCATAACGGCTACGTGACCCAAGAGTGCTATGAGGTATTTTATGGCGGAGTGCTTGAAGACATCCGGGCCTTCGCCAGCGGCGAGTCTATCCGGGTGGTAAACTCGGAAGTGCTAATGTCGCCTCAGTTCAGGGGACCGGGAGAATAATCAGCGGGGAATAATCACGGGAGAGTAAACAATGAAAGCGGTCAGAATTAACGAATTCGGCGGCGTGGACGTGCTCAAATGGGAAGACGCGGCCGAGCCCAAGGCTAGGCCGGATTATGTGGTGATAAAGGTGGAGTCGGCGGGAGTTAATTACGCCGATATTATGCGCCGGGCCGGCGGTTATCCCGGCCCGGACTTGCCGTCGTCATTGGGGTTGGAAGCGGCAGGCACCGTGGTGGAGGTTGGCGAGAACGTCAGCGGAATCACGGTGGGACAGCGGGTGATGGCCATGGGACCTCAAGGCCAAGCCGAATTCGTCGCGGTCAACGGAAACTTCGTTTTTCCCTACCCTGAGACATTGGACCCGATACATGCCGGCGGTATGCCCATCGTGTTTTTAACGTCTTACCACTTGCTGAAGACACGGGGCCAGATGCAGGCCGGAGACACCGTTTTGATTCAAGCTGGGGCCTCAGGAGTGGGCACGGTGGCAATCCAGATGGCCAAAGCATGGGGCGCGAAGGTGATCGCCACCGCTTCCACCCAAGAAAAGCTGGACTTGGCAACATCTCTGGGCGCAGACTCGGTTATCAACTACACGGAAACGGACTTTGAAACCGAGATTCAGGAGCAAACCGGCGGAAAGGGAGTCGAACTGATTCTGGAGTGCGTCGGTGGCCCGGTTTTGGAAAAAAGCGTGCGCTGCATTGCGGCCTACGGAAGGTTGATAACCTATGGCAACGCCTCTGGCGCAGTTGCCAACTTGGCGGCAGCGGATATATTCGGCGCCAACCGGACAGTCATAGGCTTCAGCATGGGCCGTTCCCCGGCGGGCACGTTGGACCACAAATCGGCCATGGCCGAGATATTCCCATTGATTTCCAGCGGTAAAACCCGGTTGGTGGTCGACAAAGTCATGCCCATGTCTCAAGTAGCAGAGGCCCACCGCCACTTAGCGGCCAGAGGGACCAAAGGCAAAGTGATTCTGACGCCTTAGCGAGCTCTCAGCGGTCAGCTACTCATACCTCAGCGCCTCGGCGGGATAAATCCTGGAGGCCTGGCGAGCCGGCAGAAAGGTAGTTAATAGGGAGAACAGGTAGGCTATGCCGACTATTACTCCTATCTGAATCCACGGAATCTTAAACCTGATCGTCTCAATGTTGTCCCGTATGTCGTTGACAATGTTGTAGGACAGGATTGTTCCCAGGCCAACGCCGATGGCGATTCCCAACAAAGCGATAAAGGACGACTCTAAAAGGAAGCTAAGCTGGATCATGCGCCGCCGGTAACCAATGGCCCTCAGCACGCCTATCTGCTGTCGGCGTTCCACCACCGCCCTCAAGCTGATGACTCCCAAGGCGGCGATGCCAACCATCAGCCCCATGCCCATGTAGCCGGTGAAAAGGTTGTTAAACGCTCTACTGGCTGCCCTCTGGTCTTCCACCACCTGGCGCAATTCCTCGGTCTCAAGACCGTTTTCCCGGAATGCCACGTCCAGCTCACGGGCGACTCGGGCTACGTCAACCCCTTCCGCCACACGGAATCGGTATGTGGTGATGGGCACAGGAAACGGGAGCGTATCGTCCAGATTAGCCTTTGAAGTGAACATGCCAAGGCCCATGTTTCCGAAGTTGTCGGTCTGAACGTCCAAGACGCCGACGACCGTTATCGGGAAAATGTTGCCAGACAGCGGGTCTCTGACTTCGATATCAATTGGAGACATGGTGTCATCTTCGTAATGCAGCCCCTCCAACTCGAATTCCACCAGATTGTCATCGAAGCCTCCCCTGGTGGGTACCACGGAAATATCCACCACCGCAAGTCGCGGGTCTTCTTTTAGGGCCCGCCACACGTCGGTGTCCGTTGGCCCGTAGCCGTCGGCGATCAGCTTGAGACGGTGACCGGTGTTGTCGAAGAAGGCGTCGTTAGCAGCTCGGGCGGCGTAAAAATTCCAACGCCCGTCTTTGACACCTACCTGACGGGCTTCGATGGGAACCGTGGTGAAGCCCCCTATGGCAGCGAAGTCGGCTGGAGTCAACAGTTCCGAATTCTCGATTGCGCCGTTTATGTCGTCTATCGGCGTCGTGGAGTTAACCCGGCTCTCTATATCCCAATTCCCGGTGGCCAAGTCGATATTCTCGGAAGATGTCCCGAAAGCCTCGGTGAGAATGGAAACGACGATCAAAGTAAAAATTACCAGCGCGAACATCGCCAACGTCAAGCCGGTGCGGAACTTGGCGCTCATCGGATAAGCCACGGCGGTAATAACCACGGGCCGCAACCTTCCGGACTTGCCGAAAATCGCGGTTAGTCCTCTGAGGAGCAGGTCCGAGTTGTTCATCACCGTCCAAACCGTGGCCGCAACCATAGCCACGCCGGAGATAAAGAACATCTCGGGGCCGCCGTCCAGTTCTCCGGCAACTGCCCGTAGGCTGCTAAAGGGAAGGACCCAGAAGGCCACCAACAATATTCCTGTAGCCGTGAAAGCCAAGCGGTCCGCCGACTCGGGCCGCATAGATGTCCGCCGCAGGACCAGCCGGGCCATCAGTCCTATCCCCAAAATTGCCAGGGAGGTGCCAATCCTAAAAGGGGCGGCTTGGTCTGAGGAAGTGCCTACCCTGGTTAACAGCAGGCCAAGCAATAGGGCCAGCCAGCCTTGCAGGAAGTAGGGCCAAGCCAAGCGAACAAGGGCTGCGAAAACGTCCGCAATCCAAATGGGAAAACCTATTACCCAAACGAACATCAGGAGAATATTTCCCAGTGCACTAGACCCCCTTCCCCTAAATGCTAGCCTAACTCCGGCACTACCAAAAATAATGGGCCGGACCAAGGACCTGCCTACTCCGAAAGCTCGGCGGGCCAACCGGCTATCTTCTTGGGCGGTTACGATTTCAGGCAACCCGCGGATGGCCACCACTATGTTCATTCTGCTGACCCGGTAGGCGGAGAAGGCCACGGTGCCCAGGGTGATTACCATTCCCAAGCAATAAGCAACGACGGCGCTACGGGGCTCAAAGTGGTGAGTGAATTGAAGATCTTCCTCGAAACTTTGAATAAACTGGTTAGCCACCAAGACTATGACGGCGCTAACTCCTAGGCCTACGCCAACGCCCACGGCGGCCGACACCACCGCATAGGACGTTCCTTCGAACACAAACATCTGCACCAAGTGGCGCCGGGTGGCACCCACGGCGCGGGCCATGCCCATTTCTGAACGCCGCGCCGCAGCCAGCATTACGAAAATAAGGAAAATCAGCAGCACGCCCACTAGGATGGAAAATAGCCCCAAAACTATAAAAATGGTGGTAACTTGGCTGGCGGCTTCATCCGCAATTTCCAAGACCTGTTTCTTTATGTCAATTACCCGGAACTCTTCCAATCCGGAAAACAGGGTATCCGCCTTTCTGGCGCCCTCTTCCAGTCCTTCCCGGTTCAAGGCCGCCACTACCTCTTCAGCCACATCCTCGTCGGCGAGCAATCCCAGCAACTCTTCGTTGACTTGGACGGATCTCAAGAGTTCCGTTAGCCTTGATAGGTCTCGGCCCGAATCGCCGCCTTGGTCCTTACCATATGTTTCAATAGCGGCCAGCGCTTCCGGTTGAGACAAAAGTTGGCTCAATTCGCCAGCAACCTCAGTATCAGCGAAATATGCCCGGAGGCGCATGGTAACTTGGTCGCTAAATTCGGCGCCGCTGGTTTCGTCGCCCAGATTAGACACGACGATGGAATTTACCTGGCCGGGCCTGTCAAACAAGTCTTGAGCTCGGTCCAATGGCAAGATGACCGTTGGCTGGTCACCGGCCAATCCACCTCTGGCAACCACTCCTTTCACCGTCAAGATTTGGGTGTCGCCAGCGATCACCAGTCTAATGCTATCCCCTATTTGGGCGTCTAATTCTTCGGCCGCTTTTTGGTTGATGAACGCTTCCCCGGGCGCAAACCCGACCAATCCCACTTCCTCGCCGGTTTCGGACCAAATGCTGCCCAGCGCCTCCAAAGAGGTAGGGTCAACGCCGGCTACCCGCATGCGGCCTTCCCCTTTGAAGTTCCGCATGTTTACGGCCGGTACTTCTTCTCCGATTCCGGCGGCCAGCCCGTCGATGCTCTCCAAGGCTTGAAACTCGGCCTCGAGCTCCTTGTACCGGCTGTAAGGGAAGTAGGGATTGCTGCCGAAGCTGTCTTGGGCGGTGGTGCGGGAAAATACGACGATTTCATCTATGGGGCCGAGGGCGTCCACCGCTTGGGCGCGGATGGAGAAGTTAATGGTGTCCCCGGTGCCGAAAGCCGCCGCCATGATCAGGGTGCTGATCATTATGCCCACGATGATTAATGCGGTCTGAGCTTTTCTTCGGGGGATGTTTCGAAGGCCCAGCTTCAACATCACCGGGTTGCGCCAGCCCATAACTGCAATCACGGCTAGAGCGGGCAGCAAGATGGCCAGCAAGCCCACCATGATCCAGTTCATGGAAAGGCCGAAGAGTTCTTCCATTACTCTCCGGCGGCCTCGT
This sequence comes from SAR202 cluster bacterium Io17-Chloro-G4, assembly GCA_002816455.1. Lineage (GTDB taxonomy): Bacteria > Chloroflexota > Dehalococcoidia > Lucifugimonadales > UBA3495 > UBA1141. The sequence goes on from MUCR01000018.1 coordinate 64,091, forward strand.
CGGCAATTCTTGAAAAATCCTCTAAAGAGCCAGATTCCTGATTCCCATCTGAGCCGTCCCGTAAGGACCCGTCGTCCTCGATTTGACCGTCTCTCATCCGAACGATGCGGTGTGCGCGGCTGCCCACTTCCTCAGAGTGGGTAACCAGCACGAAGCTCTGGCCATTGGTCTGGTTGAGCTGGCACATGAGGTCGATGATCTCGCCAGCAGTCTCGCTGTCCAGGTCTCCGGTGGGTTCGTCCGCCCATATTATGGACGGCTCGTTAACCAAGGCCCTGGCGATGGTCACCCGCTGCCTTTGCCCTCCGGATAGTTCTGCGGGTAGGTGACGGGCTCTATCGCTTAACCCCAACATGTCCAGCATCTCCACAGCGCGGCGGTGGGATTCGGAGGGACTCACTCCTGAAACCAGCAAGGGCAGCTCCACGTTCTCCACGGCGCTCAGCACCGGGAGCAAATTGTAGAGTTGGAAAACGAATCCCATGCGGCGCGCGCGGTAATCGCTGCGTTCGTCATCAGGCATGGCATGAAGGAGGACACCGTCGATAAGGACCTGCCCGGCGTCGATTTCGTCCAGGCCGGACAAGCAGTTGAGGAGGGTCGTCTTGCCGCAACCGCTGGGCCCCATGATGGCCACCATTTCACCGGAGCGGACGTCCAAGTTAACGCCCTTTAGAGCTTGGACTTTTAACTTGCCTGTATCGTAGGTCTTGTGGATGCCGGTAGCATTAACTATTAGCTCGGCCATCCGGCCTCCGGAGTGTCGTATGCCGCTCCGCAAATGCACGGCGGACCGAGAAGCGAGTTACTACGCCGTAAGCAAACGGTATCTTCGCGATTAAAGAAAGCGCTGAGGCAAGTAGCGGATGGGTCCGCGTAAGAAAGGCCCTTCTTATAACCTCCCTGTCCATTCACAGAATCTCCAAGAATTCATCCACCGATAACCCTGCGCCGTCCAAAATTGAAGCTAAGGTCCCTGTATCGATACTTCGGTGCGATGGATCTATCACCTGTGCGAAGGGCTCATCGCGGCGCATTACTATGTGGCTGCCTCGTTGGCGCCGACGATAGAAACCAACACGCTGCAACGCCCGCACTACCTCGGATCCAGAAAGGCTGCGAGGCAGTCTCACCCTGCGCCGCTGATCTCAATCTCAACCGATTCCCTGCCAACCTCAGAGGGAACGGGCAAGCCGTCTTCCACTAATGCCTCGATATAACCCTCTATGGCCTCTTTAATGTTGGACATCGTTTCTGTTTTGTCGGCACCTTGTGACACACAACCCTTGAGAGCCGGGCAGTATGCCACGTAGCCGGATTCACGACCCTTTTCGATTATGACCGTATACTTCATGCGGAGTTTCCTCGGGAAGATCTGGAGTTAAGCGCAGCAAATTCGAAAATCGAAAACCGATAGGTGGCAGGAAGTCCGGGGCCTGACTTTCCGAACAAGAACAGCGTTCAAGCCGGTCAGCCACCTCCCACCGGGCGCACAATCTCCAGGACATCACCGTCGCTTAGGCTAACTTTGGAATATTCCTCTTTCTTGATGACCTCGCCGTTGTACCCAACCGCAACGTGGTCCAGCTTAACGCCAAAGGACAATAGATAATCTTTAAGCGGAATGCTTTCTTCGACAGACCTGGGTTTGCCATTGACTGTTAGGTTTATCAATTCCGGTCGGAACCTCCTCCGGCTTCCCGTGTAACAGCGGACAGTCTGTCTCGCCATGCATCCAGCATAGCATTTTTTAGCTTGCTGGCATCTACTCTTGGGTCCGCTGACGCCAGAATGCTGGTGATGACCGCCACACCCGAAGCCCCGGCCTGAATTACATCGCCAAGATTGGCCGCCGTAATTCCACCTATTCCGATGACCGGCAAAAGTTTGGAGTCCCTCGTCTGCTGTCGGACGATGCTTTCAATCAACCTTGGACCGGCAGGATTAACTCCAGCGTGGGAACGGGTTGCGTACATAGTGCCCGCCAGCAAAAAATCGGCGCCCTGGATAACGGCATCTTCCGCTCCACTAATCGAATGCACAGAGCGGCCGATCAGGGACTGCGGGCCAACCATTTTGCGGGTTGCAGCGATGGGCAACGCATCTTCACCGAGTTGCACGCCGTCCGCTCCGGCGGCCACTGCCACGTCCACCCGCTCATTGACAATCAGAATCGCTTTTCCGGCGAGGACTTTCTGAATATGATTTACGAGCTTGAGCAACTCGCCTCCGGGAAGGTCCTTTTCCCGGATTTGGACCATATCCACGCCACCGTCAACTGCCTGGGCAATGCGGTCAACCAACGAGTCCGGCTCACCGATTGATCGATCAGTGACCAGACACAAGCAGGGTAGAGTCAGCCCCATAGCCTAGCTGCGGGCCGGGACCGGCTGAGGCACGTCGGTGGTGGGACTGCTGGCTGCTGCATATTCACGAACTGCGATTCTGCCAGCTAGATAAGCCTTACGGCCCGCCTCTACCCCGTGCTTGAAGGCCTCGGCCATCAGCGCCGGGTTTTCAGATTGGGCTATTGCAGAGTTAACCAGCACCGCGTCTGCGCCCATCTCCAAGGCCAGCGAGGCATCGGAAGGCACGGCCAAACCGGCGTCTACAACGATGGGTACGGTGGCTTGTTCGATGATGATTTTTAGCTCTTCTATAGTATGGATTCCCTGCCCGGAGCCGATGGCCGAACCCAAGGGCATCACCGTAGCGCATCCCGCTTCTTGTAGCTTCTTTGCCAAAGTGGGATCGGCGTGGACGTAGGGCAAAACGGTGAAACCTTCTTCCACTAAGAGGCGGGCCGCTTCCAGTGTGGCAGCGCCGTCTGGGAAGAGGTATTTGGGGTCGGGAATGACCTCCAGCTTGACGAAGTCGGTCTGGCCTACTTCCCGGCCCAAGCGGGCCACGAACATAGCTTCCTCGACGGTTGCGCACCCCGCCGTATTAGGAAGCATTTGGTACTTGCTCCAGTCAATGTAATCCAGCAGCGTCTTTTGAGATGGGTCATCCAAGTCCAACCGCCGGATGGCCACTGTAATCATTCCGGTGCCGGAGGCCTCTACCGCCTGGACCATGTCCTCCATGGTGCGATACCTTCCGGTACCCACGATTAAGCGGGACTGAAAGGTCTTCCCTCCGATGATTAATTCGTCCGACATTTTCGCCACGTCTCCTTAGCTAGAGGATAAAAAATAAACCGCCAGGTATTGGTCCTGGCGGTCTCGGATTAGTCGACTTGAGTGTCTCATCCCTGCGCCAGCATTATCTGGGTCAGGTACAGACGGTCGGCGGCGTTTTTGGCCACCCTCTCAGCCTGGCTTACCCAAGCTCCCGCCAAACGTATTTTAGCTACTAGATCACTTCAAAGTCTATCACCGCCCCCCGAAGCAAGTCAACGAAAGTGGTATGCTAAGCTTACGAAGGATACGGCAGGAATCGTCTATTTAGTCGCAGAAAGATCAGTCCCTGAATCCTCAAAATCAGCGCCCTAAGGAGCGGAAAAGTGAAGACTTATATGTTCCGCGTCGTAGTAGAACCCGATGAAGACCGGTGGTTAGTAAGCTGTCCAGCCCTAGAAAAGTACTCCGCTACCACTTGGGGCAATACGAGAGAGGAGGCCCTTCAGCACATTCAAGAAGTAATACAGATGGTGCTTCAGGAGTTGGTTGAGGATCAAGAAGCAATTCCTGACGAACCCTCCGAAGAAGTTATTGTTTCTTCTGAGCCCAGGGTAGCAGTCACTATCTAGGACATGGCGATTCCCTGGCGCAGCCTTCGCAGCATAACTGCTCGTGAGATTATCAATGCACTTTATAAAGACGGTTTTGTCTTGCGAAATAGCGTCGGGAGCCATCAACGCTTCCGCCATACCGACGGCCGAAGGGTGACGGTTACTTTCCACAGGCCAGGGCAGACAATTGGGATAGGCTTACTTCAGCGGATGATTCGTGACCAAGCCCGGTGGACCGATGAGGACCTCAGGAGGTTAGAACTGCTCTGAATTGAGTCCCAGAGCTACAACTGATACTCCTTCAGGTCGGGAGCCATCGTCAGCTTGGCGCCGGTGAGCGATTGGACTTCCTCCGCAGTCCAGCCGGGGGCCACCTCTTTTAAGACCAGTCCTCCTCCGGTGCACTCAATCACCGCCAAGTCTGTGACTATCAGGGACACACAAGCCCTGCAGGTGATGGGAAAGGTGCATTCCTGAACGATTTTCGGGTTATTGTCCCGATCGGTGTGCTCCATGGCGATAATGACGTCCTTGGAGCCGGCGGCCAAGTCCATCGCTCCGCCAACGTTACCCACGCCTCTTTCTGGCAGCATCCAATTGGCTAAATCTCCTTTGGCCGATACCTGGTGAGAACCCAGCACTGTAACGTCCACATGGCCGCCCCTAATCATTGCGAAAGCATCGGCTGAACTGAAAAACGACATACCGGGAAACGGCTGCAAAAACTGCCCACCGGCGTTAATCAGGTCGATGTCTTCTTCGCCTTCTTCGGCGATGGGGCCGCAGTTCAGTATCCCGCTTTCGCTGTGGTAAAAGACGGAATTTCCTTCAGGGACGTAACTGGACACCAAAGTTGGGATACCGATTCCCAAGTTTACGTAGGCGCCGTCGGGCAGCTCTTTAGCCACCCTCATGGCGATGATTTCCCGGTCAAGCCGCTCTTTGTCTAAAGGACCGCTCATGTTTATGAACCTTTGCCCTCGGATATCTTGCCGGTGGCTATGAGCAAAATGAGTTGGGTTGCTTCACCGGCGGAAATGTAACCGCAGAGAGCGCAGAGCCCGCAGAGAAACCCGTTAAAAATTTTCGCTCTGCGTTCTCTGCGTCTCTGCGGTGAAAATTTTAATCGTAAGGCGAGAATTCCGCAGGCCGCCGCACGATTCGCTGAACGAATATGCCGGGTGTAACGATCTCTTCTGGATTTAAGCCACCCGGCTCCACAATCTCGTCCACCTCAACCACTGTAACGGTGGCGGCCGGGGCCATGGACGCATTGAAGTTGCGGGACGTGCCCTTGTAAATCAGGTTGCCTAAAGTGTCCGCTTTGTGGGCGCGGATCAAGCAAAAGTCGGCTTTCAAGCCCGTTTCCAAGACGTGCTCCTTGCCGTCAATAATCCTTAATTCCTTGCTCTCAGCCAGAAGAGTGCCAACCGCCGTGGGCGTGTAAAAAGCGGCTACCCCGGCCCCGCCAGCTCGCAGGCGCTCCGCCAATGTCCCTTGGGGTACTACCTCCAGCTCAACTTCGCCCTTTTGGAAGGCTACCTCGAAGGCGCTGGGCCGGGATGCCCGAGGAGAGACGGGATAAGAGGCGATAGCTTTCTTGACCTGGCCGTTTTCCACCAGAATGCTGTGGTCAATGGGTATTTTTCCCGGGGGAGAGCCGAAGTCCACTACCCTGGCTATGCCAGCGGTGTTGCTGATGATGGTCAGATTCTTAGCGCCTTGGTCTCTTAGCGCCACCATCAAGTAATGGGCCATTCCTCCGGGGCCGGCAAAGCCGTCAATATTAACCAGCGCGCCATCGGGAATATCCTTAACCGCCGCTGGGCCGTCGGAATACACCTTACTTGGGGCTTGTCCCGTTGGCGGCTCAAAGGTCATTTCCCTGAGGCCGGACGCAGTGGAAATCGGCGCCCCGGTAATAGCCGCAACATCGTCGGCGGTCCATCCCGGCGCAACCTCAACCAACTCAAACCCACCCTGGGTGACCCGTATAACGGCGGCGTCCGTGACAATTAGATCCACGCAACCCAGGCCATCTACAGGCAACGACGATTGACCCACTAAATTTGGGGAGCCACCGGGAGCGATGTGGGGCATCATGGCTATGACCCGGCGAGCGCCAGAAGCCCAGTCGATAGCCGAAGCCGGGGCAAATAAGCCGGGTGTCGCTGCGCTGGTCCAATGGCTGAAGTTCCCGTCGCTGGAGACTTGTGCGGTCTGGAGTACCGCCGAGCCAACGTGGCCACCGCAGGCTGCCGACGCCACGTCGACGATGCTCAAGGAGCACCCTCCTGGGAGCAGACGGGCTTCGCCTCCACTGGAATCGACAACATCGCCTAAAACACCGCTTTGGCCATCTGGAGGCCCATAGTAACAAGCGCCGCTATCGGCCAAGAACCAAATCCCCATGGCCTTGGGCGTCTCGGCTGGCAACAAGGAAGGAATGCCCGGTCCCAGACCAACTACCTCGCCAGCGACCAACTCCCGGGCCACACGGCGAGCCTGGGCGTTCACGTCGATTTTGATGGGTGTGGGCATCATTTAAGGCTTCGTTATGTAATACACGGACCTAACTGATAGCTGA